>CAVIFY010000007.1:0-51104 GCA_963642245.1 Bifidobacteriaceae bacterium
GGCGATCAGCCGGTAGTCGTCTGCCGTGTGGCTCTCCTCAAAGCCCATAAACCGGCCGTACAGCCCGGTGGCGGCGCAGTCCTCCACGGCGCTGCGTACGGCGGCGATCATCTCCTTGGTCTCCGGCTCTAATTTATAGAGCTTGTCTTTCTTTTTACCCATCTTACTCCTCTTTCTGAAAGGTCTTGGTCAGCAGCAGGGCATCCTCCGTCGGGTCCGTATAGAAATCCCGGCGCCGCCCCACCGGCTGAAAGCCCAGTTCCCGGTACAGTGCCAGCGCCGCCCCGTTGGACGGCCGCACCTCCAAAGTCAAAAAATCCAGTTTCCCGCCGGCAAAGCAGGCGCCGAACAGCGCCCGGGCAATGCCCCGGCGGCGATAAGCGGGATCCACCGCCACATTGGTAACGCTGCCCTCGCCGCAGACCACCTGCACCCCCAGGTAGCCCACCACCATACCGTCCAGCACCGCCACTAAAAAGCGGGCGCAGGGGTTGGTGAGCTGGTTCTCTAAATCCGCCCGCTGCCAGGGGTGGGCAAAACACAACTGTTCCAGCCGCTCCACCCCGGCAAGGTGTGCCGGGGAAAAGGGCAAAATTTGCAGCTTGTCGTCTTTAATGTGCGTCATACCAAGTTTGGCCGATCTTGCCATCGGCCCGCAGCAGCACCGCCATATCGCAGGCGTGCTCCATCTCCTCCGTTACGATTTGCAGCGCCCGATCGGCTTCCGCCTCCGGCGCCTCTACGATCAATTCATCGTGCACCTGAAGGATCAGGCGGCTCTCCAGCCCCTCGGCATACAGCCGCCGATCCACCCGCACCATAGCGATCTTAATAATATCCGCCGCGGTGCCCTGGATCGGCATATTCCGGGCCACCCGCTCCCCAAAGGCACGGAGCATATGGTTGCTGGCGGCCAGCTCCGGCAGATACCGCCGCCGACCGAACAAGGTGGTGGCGTAGCCGGTGTCCTTGGCAGTGTCGATCATCCGCTGCATATAGTCCGCCACGCCCTGATAAGTGTGCATATAGGAGTCAATATATTCCTTGGCCTCTTTGTTGCTGACCCCAATATCCTTGGCCAGCGAAAAGGCGCCGATGCCGTAAACAATGCCAAAGTTCACCGCCTTGGCACGACTGCGCAGCTGGGGGGTGATCATCTCCGGCGGCAGGCCAAACACCTGGGCCGCCGTGGCGGTGTGAATATCCGCGCCGCTGTTAAAAGCGTCGATCATCGCCTTGTCCCCGGCCATAGACGCCAGCACCCGCAGCTCAATTTGGGAATAGTCCGCGTCCACCAGTCGGCAGCCGGGAGCGGCGATAAAGAACTTGCGCATTTCCCGCCCCAGGTCCGTGCGAATGGGAATGTTCTGCAAATTCGGCTCCAAAGAAGAAATACGCCCGGTGCGGGTCTCTACCTGATTAAAGCGGGTGTGGATCCGCCCGTCCGTGTCAATCACTTTCAGCAGGCCGTCGCAGTAGGTGCTTTTTAATTTCGTCAGCGTGCGGTACTCCATAATCTTTTCCACCACCGGGTGGGCAGAGCGCAGACCCTCCAGCACCTCGGCGTTGGTGGAATAGCCGCTTTTCGTCTTTTTCTTACAAGGCAGGCCCAGGTCCTCAAACAGGGCCACCCCCAGCTGCTTGGGCGAGTTGATGTTAAACTCGTGCCCCACCGCCTCAAAAATTTCGTCCGTTAAGGTAGAAATGCGAGTGCTTAGCTTCTTGGAGAACGCCTCGATCCCCGCCTTGTCCACATCAAACCCGGCGCACTCCATACGGGCCAGCACCCCGGCCAGGGGCAGCTCGATCTCCGTCAGCAGCTTGCGCTGCCCGGCGTCGTCGATCAAAGCGTCCGTCTTGGCAAACAGTTCCGGCAGGATCACCGCCAGCGCCACCGCCGGCTCCTCCTGATCCAGGCTGTTGCGGTACTCCGGCACCGGCACATTGTATTCCAGCGCCAGCTGAGCCAGGTCATACTTGGCGTCCGATGGGCGCAGCAGATAGGCAGACAGTTGCAGATCGCCGCAGATATTCCCGCACCGCACCCCCTGCTTTTGCGCCAGGCGGTGCAGTTCCTTGGTGTTGTAGCCAAAAATGCGCACCGTATCATCTGCCAGCAGCGTGCGCACAAAGTAGCCGAATTCCGGCGTGTCTGCCGGCATGACGAACACTGTGTCCCCCAGGGGGAAGAACAGGTCCGTTACCGTGCCCTCTGCCAGTTGGGGCACCACATACACATCTCCCGCCTTGCGCAGGCGAGACAGCAGATCGTCCGCGTCCACACAGGTGAGCCGCTCCGGCCGGTGAGCAGGGGCCGGGCTCTCTGTCTCCCCGCCGGGCACCAGGTCCCGATCCAGGTTGAATTTATCAATGAGAGAAAACAGTTCTAATTTGCGAAACAGGGCTACCGCTGCCGCCGGGTCGCCGCCAGTGACGGCGTAATGGGCAGGGGCAGTATCAATGGGCGCATTGGTGCGAATGGTGCCCAGGTCCAGGGAAAGATACGCCTTTTCCTTGTCCCGCCGCAGCTTTTCCCGCACGCCGGGCTTAATATCCAGCGTGTCCAGGTCCTTATAAATGGCGTCCAGGGTGCCAAAGCGCTGCACCAGATCCAGCGCCGTCTTGGCGCCTACCCCGGCCACGCCGGGAATATTGTCCGAGCTGTCCCCTTGCAGGGCCTTTACCTGGATCAGCGCCTGGGGGGTAATGCCGTACTCATCGGCAATGGCCGTCTCATCGTACACATCGGTCACCGCCTGGCCCATTTTGGTACGGGCCAGCAGCACCTTGACCCCGCCGTGGGCCAGCTGCAAAGAGTCCCGGTCCCCGGTGGCGATAAAGCAGGCGTCGCCGCTGTTTCGGCAAGCGGCAGCCAGGGTGCCCAAAATATCGTCTGCCTCCCAGCCGGGGCACTCCACGGTGGTGTAGCCCAAGGCAGTGAGCAATTCCTTAAGCACCGGCATTTGCGCCCGCAGTTCCTGGGGCATGGGCTTGCGCCCGGCCTTGTAGTCCGCATACTGCTTGTGGCGGAAAGTCGGTTCATGCACATCAAAGGCCACCGCCACGCCGTCCGGGTGGCAAGTGTCCTGCAGCTTGAGAAGAATATTCAAAAAGCCGTAAATGGCATTGGTATAATAGCCGCTCTTGGTGGTCAGCAGCTTAATGCCGTAGAAGGCACGGTTGACGATACTGTTCCCGTCCAGCACCAAAAGATTCATGGTAGCCCTCCTAAAAATCGCGCTGTGGCCCCGGCCAAACGCCCGGGCGCACTCTGTTTTTTATTTTATCACAGTTTGATTTGAATTACAATTCCTTATGTGGTATATTAGTAAGACAGAAAAGGCAGGAGATACCATGGACTTTACAAATTTACCGCCCGGGGGCAAGGCGTTTTTGGCCCCTATGGCCGGAGTGGCCGACCGGGCGTTTCGCGAGATCTGCCGGGACTTTGGCGCCGCCTACACGGTCACGGAGATGGTCAGCGCCAAGGGGCTGGTGATGGGCGACCGGAAAAGCCGGGAGCTGATGACCCTGGGCAGCGACCGCCCCGCCGCCATTCAGCTGTTTGGCACGGAGCCGCAGGTGATGGCGCAGGCCGCCAAGCTGTGCCTGGAATTTGAGCCCCAGGCCATTGACATCAATATGGGCTGCCCGGCGCCCAAGGTGGCCAACAACGGCGCAGGCTCCGCCCTGATGAAAGACCCGCAGCTGGCAGGCGAGATCATCTACGCCGTGGCCCAGGCTGTTGACCTGCCGGTGACGGTAAAGCTGCGCAAGGGCTGGGACAAGGCCCACCCCAATGTGGTGGAGCTGGCCCAAATCGCAGAGCAAAACGGCGCTGCCGCCGTGGCGGTACACGGCCGCACAAGAGAAGAAATGTACAGCGGCCACGCAGACTGGGACTGTATCCGCCAAGTGAAAGCGGCGGTGCACATTCCGGTGATCGGCAACGGCGATGTGACCGATGTGCAAAGCGCCGCCCTGCTGCTGGAACAGACCGGGTGCGACGCGGTGATGATCGGCCGGGGCGCCATGGGCAATCCCTGGCTGTTTCGCCAGATCAATGCCTATTTGACCGACACCCGGGTGCTGCCGGAGCCGGGCATTCACGAGCGCATGGCCATCATGCTACGCCACATTGACCGCACCATTCAGTACAAAGGCGAGCGCACCGCCATGATGGAGGCCCGCCACCACGCCGCCTATTACACCAAGGGGCTGCGGGGCGGCGCCGGGTTCCGCCGCCGCATTTGCCAAATGAGCCACTTTGAGGAGCTGGCAAAGCTGGCTGCGGAAATTGCAGAGGAGAATGCAGAATGATTTTTAAGAATGTGACCTTTTATAACGAAGTATTCCAAAAAGATGTGGCGGATATTCAGGTAGAGAACGGCCGCATTACCGCCATCGGCGTGCTGGAGCAGGAGGGCCGGGATATGCAGGGCTACACCCTGCTGCCGGGGTTTGTGGACATTCATATTCACGGCCGCGGGGGCGGCGATTTCTCCGACGGTACGGCAAGCAGCATGGACCGGATCAGCGCCTCCCTGGCCAAGTGCGGGGTCACCGCCTTTTGCGGCACCACCATGACCCTGCCCCGGGAAAAGCTGACGGACATTCTTACCACCGCTCGGGGCTATATGGGCAAGGAGGCCGGCGCCCGCCTGCTGGGGGTGAACCTGGAGGGGCCGTTTATCGCCCCTGCCAAAAAAGGCGCCCAAAACGGCGACTACATTCGCCCGGGCACCGTGGAGGAGTGGAACGCCCTGTTTGACGCCTCCGGCCGCAGTGTGAAGCTAATTACCCTGGCGCCGGAAGCCTTTGACAGTGCCGATCTGATCCGCCAGATCAGCGGCTGCTGCCGGGTGTCCCTGGGCCACAGCTGTGCCACCGCAGAACAGGCAAACGCCGCCTTTGACGCGGGGGCGGGCCATGTGACCCACCTGTTTAACGCCATGCCGCCTATGAGCCACCGGGCGCCGGGGCTGCCGGGGGCTGCGCTGGACCGACCGGAGGTCACCTGCGAGCTGATCTGCGACGGGGGCCACATTGACCCTATTATGCTGCGCAACGCCTTTCGCCTACTGGGGCAGGACCGGGCCTGCGTGATCAGCGACAGTATGCGGGCTGCCGGGCTGGGGCCGGGCACCTACGAGCTGGGCGGCCAGACCGTGTATGTAAAAGAGAACGGCCGCTATGCGGTGCTGGAGGACGGCACCATTGCCGCGTCCATTACCGACCTGTTTACGGAATTTAAGAATTTGCTGCGTTTTGGCATTGACTTTGAGACTGCCCTGCGCAGCTGCACCATCAACCCGGCCCGTGCCATCGGCATGGACGATCGGATCGGCTCCATTGCCACCGGCAAGTACGCCGACCTGCTGTTTGTTGATGAAGATCTGAATGTAGCGGAGGTGTATGTAGATGGAATACAGGCTTAACATTGCGCTGATCGAGCCGGAGATCCCCCAAAACACCGGCAACATTGCCCGCACCTGCGCCGCCACCGGCGCACGGCTGCACCTGGTAGGGCCTATGGGCTTTACCATTACGGACAAGCAGGTGAAGCGCGCCGGGCTGGACTACTGGGACAAGCTGGACATCACCTACTATGACAGCCAGACGGATTTTTTTGAACGGAACGCCGGGGCGGAATTCTTCTACTTCTCTACCAAGGCGGAGATCGCCCACAGCGATATGCAGTACCCAAACGGCGCCTTTTTGGTGTTTGGCAAAGAGACCAAGGGCCTGCCGGAGGAGCTGCTCAAGGCCAACCACGACCGGTGTGTGCGGCTGCCTATGCGGGGCATGATCCGCAGTCTGAACCTGTCTAACGCCGTGGCGGTGGGCACCTACGAGGTGCTGCGCCAATGGGGCTATCCGGCGCTGACCTCTAAAGGGCACCTGACCAAATACGACTGGTAAAAACAAAAAGCAACAAAAAAGAACACAGGGAGCGACTTTGTATAAAGCCGTTCCCTGTGTTTTTTAATATTCTTTTTTCGCCATCACCCGGCAGGAAATACAATAGGACAGCAGCAGCGCGCCGCCACCGATCACCAGTCCGCCCAAGGCGAAAAGCAGCGCGTACCGCTCCAGCGCAGCGCTCCAATCGCCGGGGCTGTTATAATAAGTGCCGGTAAAAGAGCCGCAGGCCATACACAGCGCCGTTACCAAAATGCTGGACAGCTGCCGCCCTTTCACCGCGCCAAAACGCAGGGAGAACGGCAGCCCCACCGCCGGGGCCAGCATACCGGGCAGGGCGCAAACCCCCACGGCAATGCCCAAGGGCGTGCCCACAGTGGGCACAAACAGGCTGCGCACCCCCAGCACCAACAGCGCCAGCACAAAGCCGCCGCCCAGGAGCACCAGGCTCATTAAGTATTTCTCCGCCACATAGTCCCGGCGGCGCACCGGGGCAGAGAACAAAAAGCGCAGCCAACCGCCCCGCTGGTCGATCTCCAGCAGCACATGGGGCATGACCGCCAGCACACCGATACCCACGCTGCACCACAGCAGCTGGCCGGTGACGGCCACCGCCGCCAAGAAACATACAAAAGTCAGCAGCGGCAGGCGGCTGACCCGCCATAGCATGGCGAAATCCTTAATCCAAATGCTCTTCATACCCATTCCCCCTTACAGAGAACAAAATAATATCTTCCAGCGTGGGCTTTTGCAGCGGAAGGTCCGGGTGCACCCCGCTGCGCTCCACCAGCGCCGTGGCGCCGTAAGCATTGCGCTGGGCACCGATCACCGCCGTGGGCGGCAGGCTCTCCAGCTGATCCGGCGCGCATTGCAACAAGCCGTAACGGTCTTCCAGATCGTCCTTATTCTCCACAAACCGCAGCCGCCCGTTGTACACAAAGGCCACCCGGTCGCATATCTTTTCCAGATCGCTGACAATGTGGGAGGCCAGCACCACGCCGTGCCCCTCCTCCAGGGCAAACGCGCGAAAGCAGTCCAGGATCTCGTCCCGGGCGATGGGGTCCAGCCCGCCGGTGGCCTCGTCCAGCAGCAACAGCTGCGGGTGGTGGGCCAGCGCCACCGCCACAGACGCTTTCATCTGCATACCCCGGGAGAAGTCGCTGTATTTCTTATCCGTAGGCAGCCGAAAATCTGCCAGCAGGCGGCGAAACCGCTCGCCGTCCCAACCGGGGAACAGTGCCGCCAGCACCGGCTCCGTCTGCCGCAAAGTGAAGTTGCCGGGCAAAAAGGGTGTGTCCGGCACATAGCCGATCCGGTCCCGCTGAGCAGGTGTCAGCTGCTGCACCGGGGTGTCAAACAGGGTGATAGTGCCTGCGTCCGGCGCTGCCGTGCCCAGCAGCAGCCGCAAAAGCGTGGTCTTACCGGCGCCGTTGGCACCCACCAGCCCCAGCACCATGCCCGGCTCCAGGGACAGGGTGATCTCCTCCAGTGCAAAGTCCTTGTACCCCTTGCACACCCTCTCCATACTAAACAGTGTGTTCATCTTGCAAATCCTCCCATAGCGCCTGCACCTGTGCTCGGCTCAGGCCGCCCAGCGCCATCAACCGGCGCACCTGGCGCAAATGCGCCCGGATCTCGCCCTGCACATAAGCCCCTGCCCGAGCCGGGGTCACCGGCGACACAAAGCAACCCTTGCCGGGCACCGTGTACAAAAAGCCCTGGCTCTCCAACTCCTCATAGGCCCGCTTGGTGGTGATCACGCTGACTTTCAGCTCCCCGGCCAAAGCGCGAATAGAGGGCAGGGGCGTATCTGCCGGGCAGTCCCCCTGCAAAACAGCCGCCCGGATCTGGTCGGCGATCTGCTCATAAATGGGTTTTGTACTCCGTGGGTCAATTAAAATGGTCATAGGCGTTCTCCGTGCATACTGTATATGTTCAGTATATACAGTTAAGGCGCATTTGTCAATAGGGCGCATAAAAAAAGAACCCCAAGCGAAACACTTGGGGTTCTGCCATACTGCAATTAGTCAGCGGTGTAAGGCATAATGGCGATCTGACGCGCTCTCTTGATAGCGGTGGTCAGCTCACGCTGATGCTTTGCGCAGGTGCCGGTCACACGACGAGGCAGGATCTTGGCGCGCTCAGAGGTGAATTTCTTCAGTCTGGACACATCCTTGTAGTCGATCTCGTCTACCTTTTCTACGCAGAAAACACATACCTTCTTGCGCCCTTTGCGAGCGCCGCCCTTATTGTAAGCCATGCTTGGTTTCCTCCTTCGTTAAAATGGTAAATCGTCGTCGTCATCCACGATCTCTTCAAAATCGCTGTTATCTGCGCTGGCGTAGCTGGGCGCCGGTTGCGCAAAAGCGGGATTGGAGTTTGCGCCGGTAGTGCCACTCTCTGCCTTAGAGCCGCAGAAGGACACATTGCTGGCAACGACCTGTACACTCTTTCTCTTGTTTCCGTCCTTATCGGTGAAGTTATCCGTCTGGATAGAGCCCTCCACAGCGATCATGGAGCCTTTGCGGAAATACTTGGATACGAATTCCGCAGTCTGGCGCCAGGCGGTCACATCAATGAAGTCTGCCTTGCGCTCCTCGCCGGCCCGCTGAAAGTTGCGGTCCACGGCCACCTGAAAACGCACGACAGAAACGCCGGTGGGCGTTGTTCTCAGTTCCGGATCATAGGTCAGGCGACCCATGATAGCCACTACATTGATCATGTGCTCCTCCTTACTCGCCCTTAGCGACGATCAGAGAACGCAGCACGCCGTCAGTAATGTTGATCACACGATCCAGCTCTGCGGGGAAAGACTCCTCACTGCTGAACTGAGCGATCACATAGTAACCCTCGGTCTCGTAGTTGATGGGATAAGCCAGCTTGCGCTTGCCCCATTCCTCAACTTCGCCAAGAGTGCCATGCTTGCTGATGAGATCCGTAAACTTGGTCTTGAGCGCCTGAGCAGCCTCCTCACCCTTGGACAGGGAGAAAACCAATACGATTTCATAGTTCTTCAATGCCATTCTAAAGCACCTCCTTCTGGTCTTTTGGCCGTACATCCTGTGCACGGCAAGGATTACTGTTCCACGGAACAGCCTATGTAGTATAACAGAAAGCGCCGCCCCTGTCAAGCAAAACTTGCGCCCCGGGCGGCGTTCTTTCGTCTATTCCTATATATAGCGGCGGCAGTGGGCGTTACACATACCGCAGCACATCGCTGACCCGCTCGATCACAGGCACATCGGCGCGCAGGTCCCGGTCCTTGAACCAGCCCCAGTTCATCCGCACCGCCTGCATACCCGCAGACAAAGCGCCGGCAATATCGTTCACCGGGTGGTCGCCCACATACATACAGTCCGCCGGGGGCAGCTGCACTTTGTCACAGGCGTAGAGGAACAGCGCCGGGTCCGGCTTGTGGACCCCCACATCGCCGCTGACCACCACCAGGTCCAGAAAGGGGCGCAGGCCGCTCTCGTCCATCTTATGATTTTGCAAATAGGACGGGCCGTTGGTGATCACGCCGGTAACAATACCCTTCTCCCGCAGGGCCTGCAACATCGGCACCGCGTCCGGGAAGATCACGCAGCAGTCGCCAAAGGTGCGGTCGTAGTGTTCCGCCAGCGCCTCTGCCGTGGGGGCGTCCGTCCAGTGCCAAAGGGCGATCAGCCCTTTGTACCACTCTATCCGGTCCACATAGCCGCCGTTGCCGCTTTGGCGCATTTGGTGCTTTTTCTCCTCCAGCTCGCCGCCGGTCACACCGGGGAAGAACCGGGCAAAAAAGCCGTCCATATACCGCTCAAAGGCCGCCGTGCGGTCCTGCAAGGTCTCGTCAAAATCAAAGAATACTGCTTTTATCATGATCCAGTTGCTCCCGTAGCGCTCCGATGGAAGAAAACTTCTGTTCCGGGCGCAAAAAACGCACCAGCTCCACCTGCACCGTTTGGCCGTACAAGTCGCCGTTGTAGTCAAAAATATGGGTCTCTGCCAAGGGGGTCTCCACCTGCCAGGTGGGGTAAAGCCCCGATACCAGGTGTCCCCCACCAAAATGCGGCTCTCATACACGCCGAATTTGGGCAGCACCAGTCCCTCCGGGTACTGCTGGTTAATGGTGGGATAGCCGATGGTGCGGCCCCGGGCGTCGCCGTGGAGCACCGGGTTTTCAAAAGTAAAGTTGTAGCCCAGCATGGCTGCCGCCTGCTCCATCTCGCCGGCCTGTATCGCCGCTCGAATACGAGTGGAGCTGATGGGCGCGCCCTGGTAGTCCTGGTGCTCTAAGATACGCACCCAAATGCCCCGGTCCTCCAGGTACGCCCGCAGGCGCATTGCGTCCCAGGCAGCGTCCTTGCCAAAGCGGAAATTAAACCCGCACAGCACCATACCGGCACCAAAGCGACCGATAAGCACATCCTCCACAAACTGCCGACCGTCCATATTGCGAATGGCGTCAAAATCCGCAAACACCGCCGTGGGGTAGCGGCGCTGAAAAATGCTCTTTTGCAGCAGGGAAAAGCGGTTGTGCACGCAGTAGATCACCACCTGCTCTGCCCCGGTGCACACAATATTGTGCGCCCGGTGCATACCGTCAAAATCCCCCATGGCCACCGCCGTTATTCTCTTTTGGTTCTCACTCTTTTGCATACAAATTTATCTCATTACCATCACGCGAGCCACCAGCAACTGGCTGCCGTCTGCCGACGGACTGCCCAGTCCCAGGAACACACCCGCCGGGTCATACACCCGGTAATAGCGCTCTGTCAGCTGCCGGTGCAGCCGCACCGCGTCCAGCGCGCCGCCGTTGCCGAACCGCCGCGCCTGGGGCGCCGTTACCTGCAAAGCCGGGTACGCCGCCAGCAGCTCATCCACCGGGCGCAGGCAGGGGGCAAAATCGCCGCCGCTGTCTCGCAGGGCTTGCAGCTGCTCCAAGGTCACGCAATCCGCCAGCTCCACCCCCATAGCGCAGGTGCGCTGCAAGGCGGTCATCACCGCGCCGCAACCCAAAGCCTGTCCCAGGTCGTGGATCAAAGTCCGAATATAGGTGCCCTTGGTGCAGGTCACATCTATGGTATAGGTATTCTTTTCTTCTTCCGCTGCCGTCAGGCGCAGATCCAAAATGGTCACCGGGCGGGCCGCTCGCTCCACGGTCTTGCCCTGGCGAGCCAATTCATACAACCGCTGACCGTCCACGCTCACCGCCGAGTACATCGGCGGCACCTGCATGATCTCGCCCCGAAAGGCAGAAAGCGCCGCCTCAACAGCCGCCCGATCCGCAGTGACCGGTCGGCGGGTGAGCACCGTGCCGGTACAATCCTGGGTGTCCGTTGTCTCCCCCAGGCGGAAGGTGGCCAGGTAGCGCTTGTTGCTGTCCGGCAAATAGTCAAGAAAGCGGGTGGCCCCGCCCAGCAGCACCGGCAGCACGCCGGTAGCCATAGGATCCAGGGTGCCGGTATGGCCCGCCTTGCGCTCCCGGGTGATCCCCCGCACCTTGGCCACCACGCCAAAGGAGGTGATCTCCGCCGGTTTGCAAATACACAGAACGCCGGTCATACCAGCAGCTCCCCGCACTTCTCCACCAGCTTGGCCCGGGCGGTCTTTACATCCATATCCAGGGTGCAGGCCGCCGCCTGGGGGTGACCGCCGCCGCCAAAGGCCTTGGCGATCTCCGCCGCGTTCACACTCTCAAAGGTGCGCAGGGAGGCCTTGCAGGTGCCGTCCGGCTTCTCCCGAATGGTAATGCCCACTTCCACGCCCTCAATCTGGCGGGTCAGGGGGGCCAGGCCCTCCGTCTCCTGCTCGTTGGAGCCGGTCAGGTGGTACATCTCCTGGGTGACGGTGATAATGGCCACCCGCTCGTCCAGATAAAAGCGCATGGACTCCAGCGCCAGCCGTTCCAGCCGGGCATAGGTCTTGGTCTTGGTCTCAAACATCACCCGATTGATCCGGCCGTTGTCGGCCCCGGCCTCGATCAGATCCGCTGCAATGCGGTAGCTCTCCGCCGTGGCGGAAGCGTAACGAAAGCAGCCGGTGTCCGTAGAAATGCCGGTGTACAGGCAGTTGGCAATGCCCTTATCCAGGGGCACGCCCATCTCCCGGATCACCTTGTAGATGATCTCGCTGGCAGCAGCGGCGCCGTCGTCCAGCAGCAGCCGGTCCGCATAATCCGTGTTGGTGCCGTGGTGGTCGATACACAGATCAATATGGTACTTGCCCTGAATGGCGCCCAGCAGCCCCTCGGTGGCCACATCCACCGCCACCACAAACCGGGGGGTAAACTTCATAGGCACAATATCGTCAAAGAGATAATTGTACTTGGGGGGAATGTCCGCCTCGTTCTTCACATAGGCGAACTTACCCTTTTGCAGCAGCGCCCGGCAAAGGGCAAAGCCGCAACCCAGTGTGTCTCCGTCCGGGTGGGCGTGGGTCAGAATTAAAATATCGTCCTGCTCCAGCAGCAGCCGGGCACATTCCTTTACATCAATCCTCATGTTCCAGTTCCTTCAGCTTATCCCAAAGGGCAAAGCCCTTCTCAATGGAGTCGTCGGCAATAAAGCGCAGCTCCGGGCACTTGCGCAGGTGCAGCCGCTGACCCAGCTCGTGGCGAATATAGCCCTGGGCGGCGGTCAGGCCCTTTACGGACGCCTTGGCCGCCTCCATGCCCTCCATGGCGCTCACATACACCTTGGCATAGCTGAGATCGTTGGTAACGCTCACCTTGACCACCGTGAGCATACCGCTGATCCGTGGGTCTTTCAGCTCCCGCAGGATCGCCACGATCTCCCGCTTAATATCCTCTGTAATTCTGTCAATATGATAACCGGGCATTTTGCACTCCTACTCAGTCTCTGTACTCCTCGACCACATAGCACTCCAGCACATCGCCGGGCTGAATATCGTCCCAGCCCTCCAGGCTGATACCGCACTCATAGCCGGAAGATACATCCTTTACATCGTCCTTAAACCGCTTTAAGCCCTTCAGCGGCACATCGGCCAGCTGCTTGCCGTCACGCACCAGGCGCACCTTGCCCTCCCGGCGGATATTACCGCTGGTGACCAGGGAGCCTGCAATGGTGCCGGCGGAAGAGATCTTGTACACCTCGCGTACCTCGGCGGTGCCGGTGTCCACATCTCTGTACTTGGGCGCGCGCATACCGCGCATAGCCGCCTCGATCTCCTCAATGGCGTCATAAATAATATTGTAGCTGCGAATATCCACGCCGTCCCGGTCTGCGTTCTCCTTAGCCACCGGGTCTACGCCGGTGTTAAACGCCACGATAATGGCGTTGGAGGCAGCGGCCAGCATCACATCGCTCTCGCTGACGGAGCCCACGGCGCCGTGGATCACATGGACCCGCACCTCGTCGTTTTCGATCTTCAGCAGGGACTGCTTTACAGCCTCCACAGAGCCTTGAACATCTGCCTTAATGACCACATTAAAGGCCTTCAGCTCGCCGGCCTGCAAGGTGTCAAACAGGGTGTCCAGCGTCACCTTGTGGAAGGCGCTGAATTCTTCTTCCTTGGCAGCTTCCTTACGCTGCTCCACCAGCTGGCGGGCCAGCCGCTCGTCGGACACGGCGTTAAAGCCGTCGCCGCTCATGGGCGCGCTGTCCAGACCCATGATCTCTACCGGCACACTGGGACCGGCGGCGTTCACCTTGCGGCCGCGATAATCGGTCATGGCGCGCACCTTACCCACGGCCGTACCGGCCACGATCACATCACCGGCATGGAGCGTACCGTTCTGTACCAGCAAGGTAGCGATGGGGCCGCGGCCCTTATCCAGCTTGGCCTCGATCACCGTACCCTTGGCGGTACGGTCCGGGTTGGCTTTCAGCTCCTGCATTTCCGCCACCAGCAGAATGGTCTCCAGCAGCTTGTCAATGCCCATCTTGGTCTTGGCAGACACAGGCACGCAGATCACATTGCCGCCCCATTCCTCCGGCACCAGTTCGTGCTCGGTGAGCTGCTGCATCACCCGATCCGGGTTGGCGCCCTCTTTATCCATCTTGTTAATGGCAACGATAATTTCAACGCCCGCTGCCTTGGCGTGGTTGATGGCCTCAATGGTCTGGGGCATAATGCCGTCGTCCGCAGCCACTACCAGCACGGCAATATCCGTCGCCATAGCACCGCGGGCACGCATGGCGGTAAAGGCCGCGTGGCCGGGGGTGTCCAGGAAAGTGATCTTCTCGCCGTTCGCTTCTACCTGATACGCACCGATGTGCTGGGTAATGCCGCCGGCCTCGGTAGAGGTCACATCCGTATGGCGAATGGCGTCCAAAATAGAGGTCTTACCATGGTCAACATGGCCCATTACGCAGACCACCGGCGGGCGCTTAATGGCGTTCTCGTCGTTCTCGTCGTCCTCCTCAATGATCTGCTCCTCAATGGAGACCACGACCTGCTTCTCCACCTTGGCGCCCAGCTCGGTGGCCACGATCTCTGCGGTATCGTAGTCGATCACTTCGTTCACGCTGGCCATCACGCCCAGGCTCATCAGCTTTTTGATCACTTCCGTAGCGGTCATACGCAGCAGGCTTGCCAGATCACCCACGGTGATCTCCTCCGGCACCTTAATGGTGATCTGCTGCTTTTTACGCTGCTCCGCAATGCGGGCCAGGCGCTGAGCCTCCGTCTCTCTCTTGGAGCGGGCGCGCATACCCTGGGGCCGCTTTTTGCGGTACTGCTTGCTCTTTTGGTTGAGCTTCTGCTTCTTCTGATAATCGCCCATGTTGGAAGCGGGGGCAATGTCCTCGTACTTCTGATTGTACTTCTCCAGGTCCACATTGTTCACCCGGGTGTCCACATGACGGGTCTCGCCCTTGGTGCGTGCCTGGGGCGCCTGATTGGCCTTCTTCTTGGCCTTCTCCTCTGCCCGCTTGGCCGCCTGCTCCGCCATCTGCAAAATGGCAGCCTGGCTCTGGCGCTTCTTGTCCTTCTCCGTGTTGCCGGTGGACTGGGGCTTTTTCTCCTTCTTCTGCTGCGGGGCCTGGCCCTTGGGCTTATTGGCCCGCAGGGCGTAGAACTTGTCGAAGTTCTCTACGCTGTGGGTCTTGGTAATGCGGTCAAAGAGGGCGTTCAGCTCCCCCTCCTCCAGCACGGTGGACGGCGACTTCTTGGCCGCGCCGCACTGGGCCAGCAGATCCAAAACTTCTTTATTCTGTACACCGAAGCCGGCAGCGACATCGGATACCTTTACTTTTATGACCATTCCTTTTCCTCCTGTTGCAATAATTCTTCAATGCGTGCCGCAAAGCCTGCGTCCTCCACCGTGAGCACCCCCGCCCGGTAACCCAGGGCAAAGTGTATCTCATCTATGGTGCAGGGCAGGGCACGCATACGGGGGGCTTTGGCACGCTTTTGGCCGGCGGTCTCAAACTCGCGGACCAGCCGGGGCGACACATCCCGCGCCGTCAGCACCAGCTGCGCCTTGCCGTCGCGCACGCTCTGCAAGGCCAGGTCGTGCCCCATTGCCAGCTTGCCTGCACGGCGGGCAAGCCCCAACATAGAAAGCCACTTGGCGTTATTCATCTTTCAGCTCCGCCTCCATACGGTCATAGACCGCGTCGGAGATGGTCACCTCCAGCGCCCGCTCAAAGGCCCGCTTCTTCCGCGCCTTTTGCAGGCAGGCAGGATCGTGGCACACATAGGCGCCCCGCCCGGCCATCTTGCCGGTGAGATCCAGCTGCACATCCCCCTGGGGGGTGCGCACCACCCGCACCAGGTCGCGCTTGTCAAACCGTCCGCCGCAACCGGCGCACATACGCACAGGCACTTTCTTTGGTTTCATCTTTCCGCCTCCCTGTTTGCAGGCAGCCGCTTACTGCTGCGTGCCGTCGTAAAAGCCGGACTCCGGCTTAATGTCGATCTTCCAGCCGGTGAGTTTGGCAGCCAGGCGCACATTCTGCCCCTTGTTGCCGATGGCCAGGCTCAGCTGATCGTCCGGCACGGTGGCACGGCAGCTTCTGGCTTCCTCATCCAGAATCTCTACTCCCACCACATCGGCCGGCGCCAAAGCGGCGGCAATGTAGGTGGGCACATCGTCGTTATACTTCACAATGTCGATCTTCTCGCCACCCAGAGCGTCCACAATGTTGGACACACGCTGGCCGCGGGGGCCAATGCAGGCGCCCACCGGATCCACATCTTCCTCTTTGCTGAACACGGCGATCTTGGTACGGGAGCCGGCCTCACGAGAGACAGACTTAATCTCGATGGTACCGTCAAAGATCTCCGGCACCTCCTGCTCAAACAGGCGGCGCACCAGACCCGGGTGGGTACGGCTGATCATAATTTTGGGACCCTTGCTGCCGTCTTTCACATCCACAACAAAGATCTTGATCAGGCTGTTCTCTACCAGCTCCTCGCCGGGCACCTGCTCGGCCTTAGGCAGCACAGCCTCGTTCTTGCCGATCTCCAGGGTGGCATTGCCGGTGACCGGGTCTACCCGCAGCACCTTGGCGGAGATCAGCTCCTGGTTCTTGCTCTGGAACTCCTCCATCAGCTTGCCGCGCTCCGCCTCGCGAATGCCCTGGCGGATCACATGCTTGGCGGTCTGGGCGATAATGCGGCCGAACTCCTTGGTTTTCAGCGGAATGTCAATGGTCTTGCCCACCTTGGCGCTCTTCTTGATGGCCTGGGCCTCTTCCAAAGTCAGATCCGTGTCCGGGTCCTCCACTTCCTCTACCACATTCTTGGTCACATACACCTTAAAGCGCTGCTTTTCCGGGTCAATGTCACAGTGGACAATGTCCTTGCCGTTGTAGTCGTGCTTGGCAGCCACGACGATGGCGGCAGAAATTTTCTCATACAGGTAATCCTCCGGGATCCCCTTCTCCTGCGCCAGCATTTGCACTGCGTCAAATAATTCCTTACTCATTTTCCGATCACCTTTCCTTTATTCCTGAAAATCCTGTTCAAAGTCTGCTATATTAAAATCGTCCAACTTCACAAAGGCTGTGTCCTTCTTTTGCACACACAGCGCCTGGCCGGAAGTTAGGCGAACGGTTATCTCGCCGTTATTATATTGCTCCAGCGTGCCGGAGAAATCCCGCGCCCCGTCTACCGGGCGAATGGTGCGCACCAGCACCGGCGCGCCGATATACTGCAAAAAGTGGCTGTCCTGCACCAGCTCCCGCTCAATACCGGGAGAGCTGACCTCCAGGGTGTAGGCCTCCTTGATGGGGTCCTCCCTGTCCAGCGGCTCCTGGAGCGCCCGGCTCATGGCCACGCAGTCGTCCATACTCACGCCGCCGTCCTTGTCAATAAACACCCGCAGATAGTGCTGGGTGCCCTCCTTTACGAACCGCACATCCCAGAGCGAAAGCCCCAGCTCGGCCGCAATAGGGGCGCACAGCGCCTGCACACGGGATACCACATTTCCCTTGCCTGCCAATGAAAAACCTCCCTACAAAAACAGGAGAGCGGTCCCCGGGGACCACTCTCACTGAAAAACTTACAACTTACCGATAACTATAATAGCATATTATAATCAGATGTCAAGCCTTTTTTCCGTCTGTGGAGAGCGGGTGCACAAACAGGCCGCTAAGCAGCTTTGGCTCAAACCAGGTGGACTTGGGGGGCATCATCCGCCCGGCGTCCGCCACCGCCATCAGTTCCGCAATGGTGGTGGGATAGAGGGAGAACGCCAACTTCATATCCGTTTTGGCCCGCTTTTCCAGCGCCCGCACCCCATGAATACCGCCTACAAAGTCGATCCGCGGGTCCGTCTTTGGGTCGCTGATACCCAAAATGGGCGCCAACAGATTGTCTTGCAGCAGCGACACATCCAGGGCGCCTACCGGGTCCTCCGGCACCAGCGCCGGCTTGATCTGCAAGGTGTACCACTCCCGGTCCACCACCATACCAAAGGTGCCCTTTTGCTCCGGCTCCACCGGCGCATCGCTGTGCTTTACGATAAACCGCCGCTCGATCTGGGAGATCAGCGCGTCCGGCGACAGGCCGTTTAAGTCCCGCACCACCCGGTTGTAAGGCAAAATTTCCAATTCGCTGTCCGGGAACGCTACCGCCAGGAAGAAGTTAAATTCTTCCTGCCCGGTATAGTTCGGCTGGACCTCTCGCCGCTTTAGCCCCACCTTCACCGCAGAGGCGCAGCGGTGGTGACCGTCGGCAATATACAGCGCCGGAATGGCACCGAACAGCCCTTGCAGCCTGGCGCACAGGGGCGCGCTGTCCACCACCCACACGGTCTGCTGCACATTGTCCTGGCTAAAATCATACACCGGGGCGTGCTCGCTCATCCAGGTAGACAGGGCCAGCTCCACCGCCGGGGAACGGCGATAGGTCAGGAAGATGGGGCCGGTGTTGGCGTCGCAGGTGTCCACATGGCGGATCCGGTCCGCCTCCTTGGCAGCCAGGGTGTGCTCGTGCTGTTTGATCACGCCGTTTAAGTAATCGTCCACCCCGGCGCAGCCCACCAGCCCCACCTGGGCGCGGCCGTTCATCACCTGCTTGTAAATATAAAAGCAAGGGGCAGGGTCCTGCACCAGCGCGCCGGTATGCTCCAGCGCCAGCAGGTTCTCCCGGGCTTTTTCATACACCGCCGGGCTGTACGGGTCCGTCTCCGGCGGCAGGTCGATCTCTGCCTTATCCACATGCAAAAAGGACAGTGAATTGCCCGCTGCCCGCTCCCGCGCCTGGGCGGCGGTCAACACATCATAGGGCGGCGCCGGGATCAGCGCCTGGTAATCCGGCAGCGGACGGTAGGCCCGAAACGGACGAAATACAGCCATAATACCCCTCCTTTGGGTTCTCTTTTCCACTGTATTGTATGCAGTTCCATACAAAAAAGCGCACAGGTCACCCTGTGCGCCGCTTTTATTTTTGATTTTTTTGGTACACGATCCGCAGACCGTCCAGCAGCAGATCCCGATCCACCACAGCGTCCACGGTGCAGTATTTGGCAATGGCCGTGCCCAGCCCGCCGGTGATCACCACCGTAGCCGGTTGGCCCAGCTCCTGCTGAAAGCGCGCCACCATACCGTCGATCATGGCGGCGGTACCGTACACGGTGCCGGAGCGCATACAGTCCACCGTGTTGGTGGAGATGGCTCTCTCCGGCGCTGCAATGTCGATCTGGGGCAGCTGGGCCGTGCCGGTAGCCAGCGCGCCCAGGGCGGTCTTGACCCCGCAGAGAATGGCCCCGCCGATAAAGCTGCCGTTCTTGTCAATAACAGAAGCGGTAGTGGCAGTGCCCAGGTCAAACAGGATAATGGGCGTGGGGTACTTGGCAATGGCCGCCACGGCGCCCACCACCATATCCGCACCCAGCTCGCCCGGGTTATCGGTCTTGATATTCAGCCCGGTTTTGACCCCGGGACCCACTAAGATCGGCGCTTTGCCGGTGACCAGCACCACGGCCTTGGAGATGGTGCGTGCCAGGGGCGGCACCACCGTAGCCAGCACGGCGCCCTCCAGAGCGGACGGCTCCAGGTGCATTAGATCCAGCACGCTGTGCAGCTTGATGGCATACTCCTCCGCCGTCTCGTTACTGCTGGTAGACAGGCGGTATTTGTCCACAATGGTATCGCCCTCGATAAAGCCCATTACAATATTGGTATTGCCCACATCAATGGCCAGGATCATAGCCGCACCTTCTTCCTTTTAGCTTAACTGCTTTTTGCTGATATTCACCAGCCGCACGATCACAGGACTGAGCACCACATTCACAGCCAATTCCACCACAAAGTTCAGCCCCACAAAGCCGGTGATCATAAAAATGAACGCGTTGGCGCCCCCTGCATTCTGCAAGATCCAGTCAAAGAAAAACAACCGGCAACCCAGCAGGAAGATCCCGGTATTCACCACCGGGCACACCACAGCGGCACAGACCACAGCGGCGTACTTATGCTTCTTACTCAGCGCCCGATACACCAGCCCGGACAGCGCCCCGGCCAAAATACCCTTGGCCATAACCGTTAAAATGGTGCCCACAATGCTCATATTCAGGAACAAAGCGGTATCCGGTTGGCACAGCACCACCACGGCGAACACACCGCCCAACCAGGCACCGGCGCCTACGCCGTAAAGAGCAGCGCCCACAACGATGGGAATGAGCACCAGAGAGATGGACACGGTGCCAAACTTGATAAACGAGCCCAGCAGCTGCAATACCACTACCAGGGCCGTCAGCAGACCTACGCCTGCGATCTTTTTTGCGTTCACTTTCATATTCAATTTTCCTTTCTGCTACTGTTCCAAGCCGCGCACCACGCAAACCGTGCGCCGCCCCGAGAAAGTTCGTTTTTTCTCTACGGATACAATGCGCCCCCATTATAGCCTATTCCCCGGCAAATGTAAAGAGACTTTTTGGGCAGAAAATCCCCCCTGCGGCTACGCCGCTTCCACCGAACCGGTGCCCGTCCCCTCTGTCGCTACGCGACATCTCCCCGCACTGCGGGGAGTCACCCTTTACAAGGGAGGCAAAAAGGTTACAAAATCTAAGCCCCCCTTGCAAAGGGGGGAAAGCGGCGCAGCCGCAGGGGGGATTGGCCGTAGGCGGTGGAGGGATTGTTCACCGCCACTATGCAAAAAGCGCACACGGCCGAGACCGGGTGCGCTTTGCTGTACCGATTTACTTGTTTTTCTCCTGCACCACCCGGGTGATGATCTCCACGCACCCCTCCGGGGTCAGGCGGCCGGAGTCCAGGGACAGATCGTAATTGTGCACATCGCCCCACTCCCGGCCGGTATAATGCCGGTAGTTGAGGGCGCGCTTTTTGTCCTTCTCCGCCAGGCGCTTGGCCGGCGGCTTATCCGTCTCGCCGTAGAGCAGCACAATGCGCTTGGCCCGGTACTCCTTACCGGCGTGGACAAACACATTGAGCACATCGTCCCGGTCCTCCAAAATATAGTCCGCACAGCGGCCCACGATCACGCAGTTGCCCTTTTCCGCCAGATCCAGAATGACCTTGCGCTGCACCGTCCACAGATAATCGGACGGAGACAGGCCGTTCATCACCTCCGGCGAACCCACGGAGGAAAAGGCGTAGGCCAGTCGGCTCTTGCTGGAGGAATACTCGCCGGTCTCCTCAATATAGCGCTCGGCAAAGCCGGTTTTCTCCGCCACCTGGCGCACCAGCTCCTGGTCGTAATAATCCCAGCCCAGCGCCGCCGCAACGGCCTTGCCTACGGAGCGCCCGCCGGAGCCGAACTCTCGACCAATGGTAATTACTTTTACAGACATGGTAAAGCCCCCTTGCCCGGCGCTGCAAAATTGGGTACACGGCACCGAGTCTATATTCAGTATAGCACACCGGCGCCAAAAAGAAAAGAGGGTCTTTACCGAAAAAACAACACGGCGTAGGTGGTGCCGTTCTGATTTAAGCAGGCATACTCCTGGCCGGTCACCGGCGACACAGACTGGTTCACCGTCAGGGTCTTGTCGTCCAGCGCCATACCGATGGTGCCGCGGGTCTGGCTGGCAAAGGCCACATAATGGTAGTTGGCGCTGCTGGAGAATTTGCACACAGAGGGCGCCATACCGTCTGCAAACACAATGGCAAAGCGGGGACGGAAGGGGCTGGGGATCTCCACCGTGCGGGTGGCCTGGCCGTTGCCGAAATAATTGTAATAGTAGAACGGCAGCCCCCACAGGTCCCGCTCCGCCTGGGTGATATGCACCGTGGTGTTGCCGGTGTGGTTGCCAAAGGCCTGGTCGATCCGCTGGTTGTCCGTGTTAAAATCCTCCCGCTGGGGCACATCGGTGCCCACCCAGTCGTTCAGCTTTAAGTTGGTGGTTTTGTTGGTACTGCTCATATTACTCCTCCGTATCTAAAATATCAAAGGGCAGCGCCGCCCGGTCAAAGGCGGCATAGGGCACTGCGTCTGCGTCCAGCGCGTCCCAGGTGCGCCCGCTGCCCGACAAATGGGCATAGAGAAAGGGCGGCACCCAGTCCCGCAGCAGGCGGCCCAAGTTGGCCCGCCCGGCGGCAGGGATCACCAGTTCCAGATCGCCGTCCCGGCAGGCATAGGCAGCGTCTGCGCCACACAGGTCGCTGAGCGCCTGCTGAAAGCCCTCTAAAGAAAAATCGCCCCAGGGCATTTGCCGCCGTGCCAGCAGCTTTTGGCGGGTCTCTTGCTGCGTATCTCCCGGCAGCAGACCGCGGACCGTCAGCCAGCGCCAAAGATCTTCTCCCGCCGCAGTGGCGGCAAAGGCGCCCTCCCGGGTAGCCGTCAGTTGGTCATAGACCAGCGCGATCCCCGCCGTATAGCCCCGCAGCTCGCCGTCGATCACCGTGCCCGGCCCGGGGTCAAAGCCCTCTGCCCGGGCCAGCGCCTGCAAGCGACCCAGCACCGTCTCAAACATAGCAGGTCACCTCCACCGCCGTGACCTCCAGGTACGCGCCGGTGCTGCAAGGGATCACGCCGCCCTTCTCGCCGGCTGCGTGCACCTCCGGGGTGCCGCACAGACCGTCCGTTTGCAGCTCTGCCGCCAGGGCGGACGGGTTCAGACTGCCGCCGATCACCCGGGCGGAGCACAGTTCTTCCAACTGGCTCTCCAGCGCAGATTTTACCGTCGCCGGGTCCGCACCGGAAAGGATCTGTGCCGAGCACACCAGCTGTACCGGTTGAATATCCGCCTCCTGCACATCAATAAAGCACCCGGCCAGGGTGAGAATATCCAGTTTTTCCGTCACTGCCAGGCGCAGTTCATCGTCCACCTGGCCCTGGCGGCTGCGCACATACACCGTAACGATATAGTCGGAACCGCCGGGGCACACCTTGCAGGACAGCACCTGATCCAGCTGCTCCACCGCTGCCCCCAGGCAGGCGGTGTTCACCCCATTGGGCGGCACCTGCTGCACCCGGCAGATCCTTTGGCGCAGGGCAGTGTCCGTCTCCACCGCCGTGCCGCCCCAAAACCAGTCGGCATTGGTCACCCCGCTGATCCCTGCCGGGGGATTGACCATCACGGTAATGCGCCCCGGCTCCACATTATGGGCCGTGGTCTTGCCCAGGGAGACAGCGGGCACATCTACCGCCAACTCTCCGGCGGGAATGGTAGCCGCCCGGGTGGTGGCGAACTGCAAATAAGGCCGCCCTGCCACAGAGCACACCGTGTCTGCCGGTACGGTCACCGCCGTCTCCGCCGCTTGGGCCAGGGAGAAAGTCAGCACCCCGGTGGCGGCAGAAGCGCCCTTGCGCTGCAAGCCCACATCCGCCGCGTGCCGGTCCAGGTCCTCGCCCCGGGCCGTGTCGGCAAACACCTGGCTTTGCACATGATCGCCAAACACCGACAGGGCATACACCTCCGTAGCCACACTGCGAAAGCGGGCGTCCAGCTCCGGCAAATCCTCCGGTTTTTCGCCGCAGGCGTCAAAAAAAGCCGCCCGCATTTTGTCCGTTATTTCCTGATAGGTCGCTCTCATAGATCGACCGTCACCTCCCGTTCTTCCTCACGCACCCACAGCCGAAAGACCGCGCTGCCGTCTGCGGTGCGCACCCCCAGCACCAGCACGCCGGGCACATCACAGACTGCCCGGCGACCCAGCGCCAGCAGTTCATCCGGCAGCAGATCTGCGCCACAGCCGCCCACTCCGCCTACCGGCCGGGGATAATAGCCCTGCCGGGGCAGCGCCAGCAGCAGGCGCAAGGACTGCACCAGATCCTCCGGTGTGTCCAGCCGCCGGGGGGTGTGGTCCGTGACCACATAATCGCCGTTTTCCACTGCATAGATCAAGGTTCGATCTCTCCTTTTTCATTGATGACCAGGCCGTTGATCCGCACCGTACCGTCCCGGCACAGGCGCACCACCGCGCCGCCCGGGCTGCGCAGTTCCACCTCACCGGGGGCCAGATCGGCGCTGCCCATACGGGCACCGGCCACCACTGCGCCGTCCTCTCCGCCGGAGAGCAGCAGCACCTGGGCGCCGGCAGGCACATTGGCCGCATAGCCGTAAGGGGCATACACCGGGGTCTCTCGCAAATGGGCAGAGGCCACCGTCTCCACCCGGCTGCCGCCCAGGGTCACCCCGGCGCACTCATACCCGGCGCCGCCGGTTTGGCGGGCACGCTCATTCAGCCACATAGTACATCGCCTCCAATTCCGGTTGGCAGCACAGCACCAGCCGGGTCTGTACCTGCCGTGCGGTGCCGGTGATCTCCCGCTGAAAAATGCGGAACCCGGCGCTGTCCGGCACACCGGCCTTTGGCACCACCGGCGCATACAACGGCAGCCGGTGCGCCCCGGTGAGCACCACCTCCAGCCGCCGATACCGGGCAGCCGCCTGCTCCAGCTTGCGCAGCAGCACCTGCTGGCGCTGCTCCGGCGGGTAGGCCGCCACATTCATATAGCGGCGACGGCTGATCTTTTTGTCCGCAAAATACCCCGCCTCCAGTCGGCGGCAGTACGGCTCCGCGCTGGCGATCTTGTAGGCATACACCCCCGGTGCCTCGCCCCGCTCGGTCACCGCCGTTACAGACACGATCCGGTCCCCGGGCAGAGTCACCGCCTCTTGGCTGCCGTAGGCACGCAGCCGGTTCTCCGGGTCTGCAAAAATGCCCTTGGCGCCCAGCACCTGCATAAAGCCCTGCAAGGCGCCAAAGCAGCTGGTGCCCTTCTCCACCGTGTACTGCCCCGGTGCGGTGCCGGCAGGCAAGGCCGCCGTAAAGCCAAAGGGCGCCGCGTAATGGTGCACCATTTGGTCCACATCCGGCGCGGTCAGGCTGATGGGCAGCGCCTCATTGTCCAGCAGCAGGCAGGCGGAGGAGCGGGCGTACACAAACCCCCGCCGCTGCCCGGGAGATACCGTCAGCTTTTGCTGGTCCGCATAGCCAAAAAAGCAGCACGCACCGTCCGGCGCAAAGCCCCGCACCCGGTACACCTCCGGCAGATCGCCGTCCCACAGGAAGTGCAGCCGCAGTCCGTCGCACCCGGCAGTCACATCGCCGCTCCAGCGGTAGGACAGCAACTGCCGGGGCACTGCCCGCTTGCCGTCCAGAAATTCCAGTTCAAAGGTCACGCCAGCACCACCTTTCCCCCGGGGGTCAGATCAAAGGGCGAGGCCAGGCGGTTCAGCGCCACAATGGCGTCTACCGACACACCGGTGCGCGCCGCAATGTCAAAGGCATTCTCCCCCTGCCGCACCCGGGTGCTGCCGTAGGGGGCATACCGGGGCGCCCGGTCACAGTCCTCCGTAAAGGTAAAACTGTACTGCACCCCGTCCCGGGCGGTGGTGCAGGTGTAGTCAAACCGGGTCAGATACGCCCGCATAGGCTCTGCCCCGGGGGCAAACAGCCAGTGGGCCTGACCGGGCAAAAGCAGCCGCCGCAGCACCTGGGCCATCTCCGGCGCACGGCTGCCGTACCACCAGCCCTTGCCGGTGATCACCGTGGCCCGCCGCCCGGCCGGGGTCACACAGACCCCGCCGGACAGCAGCCGCTCCTCCTGTTGCAGCGCCCGGCTCTCCACCTGGATCTGGGCGGGATTTTGCAAAAAGGTGTACGGCCCAAAGCGCATACGCATCAGCGCCTGCATACCTACACCTCCCCGCCGTCATACCGACGGGCGTCCAGGCGCAGATACTCGCTGAGCGCCTCAATATAGGCATTGTCCTGTTCGTTCATAATCTCCGTCTCCATCTTCTAAATCCTCCCGATAGGTCAAGGTGGCCCGCAGGTGCAGGCAGCCGGTGTCCGTATCCGCCCCGGGCGCGCCCACCGACACGGCGCACACCCGCCGATCCAGCAGGGTGCGGCAAATGCCGGAGAGCACCTGTTGCAGTGCCCCGGTACCGGCAGCCGGTGCCGCATACAGATCAAAGCGCAGGGCGATCCGCCCAGCCTGGCTCTCCTCGCCCACGGCGTCGCTGGCACTGTCCAGCTCCGCCAAGCGCACCGCCACCACCGGGCGCAGCAGGCGGCTGGGCTTCATTTGGTCCGGGTACGCCCGGCAAAAGTCCACCCCTTGCAGGGCGTCGCTATCCCGCAGTCTCTCCAGTACCTGCGTCACCGGATCCGTTGTCCACTCCATAACTTCCCTCCTGCAAGCGCTTCATCACGCCGGTATAATACAGCAGCTGGCCGCCCATACAGACCGCCTCCCGCTTGATAAAATAATAAGATCGGTCGCCGGTCTCCAGCACTGCGTCCTCCGGCAGCTCTAAGATGTTCCGATCAAAGGGGCCGATGTACAGGTAAAAATCCTTGTCCACCCGCCCGATGGGCGTTTGCCGATCTGTAAAATTGGACTTGTTCTTCCGCCAGGTCTGTTGCAGAGTACAGAAAAACGGAAGCGAACGGCCCGCCTCGGTGACCAGGCAGGCGCTGTTGCCTGCCCGGGTCAACTGATTTTTAATGATATGTGCAGCCGGGGTCATACGCTGAGAAAGGCAAAGGCATCGTCCCGCAGCAGGCCTCTGCACGCCTGCTCCGCATCCTCCAGCATCAGGGCAGACGCCTTGTGCTGGCCGCTTTGCTGCACCGTTACATCACCGGCGGTAAAGGCGGTCACATCGTCGCCACTTTGGAACCACCGGGACTGCTCCAGCATACGCAGCGCCTTGACCGCTGCCAGGTGGATCAGTCGCTCGTCCGCCGGGTCCGTCGCGTCAAACATACGCAGCTCCACCATACGCACCGCCGAGGCGATCACCGGCGCCCACTGGGCCAGCTGCTCCGCCGTCTCACCGGAGAGCAGCTGCAACCGCTCTGTAACCGCCTGTATGTCCATACAGCCCGGCTTAGCCATGGGTCAGCACCTGAACGGCGCCGGAGAAGATAGGCGAGAACCCGGCAATGGCCGTAATGGACGCCCGCTCCAGCTGGCGGTCGATCAGCTTGTCAAAGTCGGTGACCACATCGCCGGCCTGCACCTTCTCCAGTGCGCAGGTGCGATCCAGCGCCAAAATGGTGTCGCTGGGGAACATCTTGTGCTTGATCAGCTCCGCACCCAGCGGGGTCACCACCCGGCCGGTGGCGTGGAAGGTGTTGCCCGCTGCCGCGTCCTGCATTTCTTTCATCTTCAAGATGGCAGCCGTGTCCTGATTGCTCACCAGCAGGGTGGTCATATTGAAGCCCTCAAAGGCGTTCCACAGATCCACCAGCCCCGCATAGGTCAGGCCGTCCTCCAAAGCAATGCCGCTCTCGTGCACGCCGGACAGAGCCGCATAGGCGTCCAGCAGCTGACCCTCTGCAATGCAGTTGCCGATCTGGCGCAGGGTCACGGTAAACAGATCCAACTTTTGGAACTTCACCGCCTCATAGGAGGCCACCAGCATACGGCCCCGCTTGTGCATCTCCGTGAGCGTGTCCTTCACCTGCACCGTGGTGGTGGGCAGGGACGCGCCCTCCGCCACCTCGGCGGCAGTCAGCGGGTCGCCGTTCTCCACGCTCTCAATGGCGCGGTAGTCCATACCGTCGATCACCGTGGTGGTGGCCACGATCTTTTGCAGCACATCCGCCTGCTCCATGCCCTGGCGCACCGCCCGGCTCACATACTCCGGGAACAGCGCCGCAGAGTCCGAGGTCTGGAAGAATTTGGACACGGTGTCGGAGCCCATACCGCTGACCTTAATGTCAAAGCGCTTAAGCTGGCGCTGGTAGGCGTCCAGCCCCTCCAGTGGGGTGCCTGCGTAATTCTCCGAAGGGTCGATCTGTTCCAGCGCCTGGGTAAAGCTTTTGCCGGTGGTGTACAGTCCCTTTTCCAGTTTCAGATTATCATAAGCCATCTTACATTACCTCCTGTATTAAAGAATAAAACCGGCCATACCGGTGGTGGCGTCTGCCCAAAGGACCAGGCGCTTGATTGCCGCCTTTTCCTCGTCCACTTTTACACCGCCGGTGCCGTCGGCGATCAGACCGCAGTAGCCGGGTGTGGGCGCGGTGCCGGTAAACTTGCACTCCACATAGCCCCCCAGCTGCACGCCCACCAGATTGCCCTGCACATTGCGCACAAAGCCCATAAAGTTGGGGTTTTTGCTGTCGCACTCTTTCACATATTTTTCGGCCACCGGGTATGCCAGCATACCCACCCGGCCGGACTCGCTGTAAAAGCTGAGCATCTTGTCGTCAAATCCGTCAAAATAAATTGCCATGGTTTCTCCTCCTTAAATTACAAAAGCCTGGTTGTTGCTCTTTTTCTCGCCGCCGGACGCCAGCTGGGGCGACGGCATATTGGCACGGCGATCGGCAGCCTCAAAGGCGGCCTTAAAGGCCTGCAACTCCTTGGCGGTCATCACCCGGGCCACGCCCTCAAACACGCCCAGCTCCATCTGGGGCAGCACCCCGGCGCACAGGCGCACCACCTGGGAGGCCAGCTCCTGCTTGTAGCTTTTGCCCAGCTGGGCCTCCTGCTCCAGGGTGTCCAGCTGCCGGGCCAGTTCTCGCGCCTGGTCGCAGGTGAGGGTCACGGCGCCCTTGCTGTTTTGCAGGGTCTTGCGTACATCGTTCTCTGTCACAGTCTTGTCTCCTTTGCTGCTGTCATAGTGCTTGACCACACCGGCCTCTCGCTGGGCAGGCACGGCCACAAAGCTCCATTCGTAAGCGTCCGTGGCGTCAGACAGCACGGTAAAGGCCACCTTGCCGTCATAACTTTTGCCGGGCACATGGCTGCACCCGCCGCTGCGCCGATCCGCACCGCACAGGGAGCACACGGCGCTGCCCATGGCGCAGGACACGCTCACTTCCTTTTTGATCCCGCCGTCGATCTGGGTGATCAGTTCCGCATTGCCGGGGGTGCGCACCATATAGGCCTTGGCCTGCAAGGCCACCAGGTCCTCCCCGTCCGCAGTCTTGCGCCCGGGCACCGGCACCACCGCCGTGGCATAAATGCGCGCCGCCTGGTCGCCGCTTTTCATAGAGTGGTCAAAGATCCCGGTCTTGCCCACAAACAGGGCACCCAATTCCTCCAGCGCCCGGCGGGTAAACTTTTCATGATCCCGATCCACATCGTTGTTGCACAGCACCACGGAGAACACATACAGCTCCTCCGGCGCAAAAGCGCGGCGGGTGAAGGCGCCGATGGCCTCCAGGTCCGCCGGTGCCGGTGCAAAGCTCTTTTCTACATAACCGCCGGTCATAATTTCTCCGTCTCCTTTTTGATTTTCTCCGCCTGGGCCTCATACAAATGAGCCTGGGCCGTATCCGTCTGGTCTTGCAGGGTAATATCCTGCCACACCACCTGGAAGGGGGCGCCGCTGCCGCAGCACTGCAAGTAGGTGCGCCCGATTTTCTCGATCACCGGGGTCAAAATGCGCCGGTAATTCTTCAGCTCCGTGGTGAGCAGGTCAGCCTGCTGACGGCTCATTCGCTCGGTGGTAGACCAGGACAGACCGAACATAAAGGGCGGCAGCCCGGTTTTGGCTACGATCTGCTCCAGCATTTGGCGCACGGGGATCTCGCTCTCCAGCACCTGATTGTCGGCGCCGATCACCTTAACATCCACATCGCCCACCGCCACAAAGTCCTTCACGGACGAGGCGTCCATGGCCTCCTGCCAGGAGCGAGCCATGGTCTGCGCCCGCTGCCCGGCATAGGCACGGTCCGCCGCGTCGTTGCCCGGGCGGTACACCACTGCGTAGCGCAGGTTGCCGGCGTGGCTCCAGTTTTGGCCGATGGTGTTGTAGATTTGCAGCAAAATGCGGCTCACAAAGGGCAGTCCCCGCAGCAGGCTGGTGCCTGCCACCGCCCCCGGCTCCGGGTTCAGCACGGAGTAGAGCAGCAGCTCCGGCCGGGGCAGCGGCTCCCCGCCGCTGAGAAAGCACAGGTCCAGCCCGTTCCCCGCACGGCGCACTTCCAGATTGCGGGTGTCGCCGTTATAAAGGGCATACAGTTCCCGCCCGTCGGTGATCATCTCGCCCACAGCGCTGCCGTAGGTGAGCAGCTGATCCAGATAGGTGGCGACAAAAGCCTCGATCCCCTGCTGGTTGCCGCCCACATTGATCCCGGACAGGTCCCGGTTCAGCCGCGCGTTAAGCCCATCGCTGCCGGTGTCCAGGCTAAACCCGCCGGTCAGGCGCACCAGCTTGCCGATGGCCGCGTCCAAAATGGGAATGTTCTCCCGCAGATTGCGATAGAGCGCAGCGTCCGCCGTCACCGCTCCGTAGGACTGCCAGCTGCAAAAGGGCTGGCCCGCCGGGTGCCCGGTCTGCACCGCACAGCAGTCCCCTGCCCCTTTCTTGGCGCCCGCTTTGGAACGAAAGCGTCCCAAAACATCACTTCCTTTCTACCGCAAGGGCGCATACGCCGCCCGGCTCCCCACCGTTCAATACGGTAGAAACAAAGTAGCGAATGTCGTCCATTGCATGGTCGTTTTCTTTTTTCGGTGCGTCCCGGCGCAGACTGTTGTCCCACTGGTACAAGGAGAACTCCCGCAATGCGTCCTTGCACCCGGGGGCGATCTTGATCTGCGCCTGTTGCAGCGCCCGACTCACCCGGTGAATACCCGCCACCACATCGTTATCCGCCTTGAGCACCGGATAGCGGCCGTGGCGCAGCACCGTCTCTGCAAAGCTGGCGGCGGAGGGGTCAATGATCAGCGCCGCAATGGGCCGATCTCCCGCCAGATCGCACAGGTGGGCATAGTATTCCTCATCGGTGAGCTGCACCCCGGTGGCCCGGCCGGAGTGGTAATACTCCGCCACCCGGCACCAGGTGTCTCCGTCCCGGCACCACAACCCCAGGGAAAAGGGATTGACCGTACCGTAGTCGCAAGAGAGATACCAGGGCCCGGCAGGCGCTGCCGGCTCCCCCACATGCCGCTTAGGGTCAAACATAGGGTACACCAGTCCGTCCGCCGCCACCCAGCGCCCCTCTACGAACCGGCGGTAAAAAGTGCCGCTGTACAGCCGCTTGTACCGCCGCAGCACCGCCGGGGACAGAGAGGGATTGTCCGTCATCTGAAAGTGCAGGTACAGCACCTGCTTTTCCGCCGCTTTTTGGATCCACTCTTTATAGAACCAATGATAGGGGTGCTCCGGATTGCAGTTAAACCAGTAGGTGGCCCCCTCCAGGGAGCACCTGGCCAGCGCCTGCTCCACAAAGGAGCGGGGCATTAAGGCCACCTCGTCCAGCAGCACGCCGCCCAGGGTCATACCCTGGATCAAAGCGGCAGAGCTTTCGTCTCGCCCGCCAAAAAGATAAAAGCGGTTTTCCCGTCCGTCCCGGCGCACCGTCAGCTCGCTGCGGCTGATCTTAAAGGTGCAGGTAAAGCCCAGCGCCGTCAGCTGCTCCGTCAGCGGGGTGAGCACATTCCGTCTTAGAGAAGCGACCGTCTTGCCGCACAGGGCAAAGGCTGTGTCGCGGAAGCGATAAAACGCCCAGCTGACAAAGGAAATGCTCATGCACAGGGTCTTGCCGCTGCGCACGGCGCCGTCGCAGATAATGCCGCTTTTGCCGCTGTGGGGCGACCCCGGGCACCACCAGGTCAGCGCCTGCATTTGCCTGGGCGAAAAGGGCTTAAACGCTGTCATGGTCCCCGGCGCCCCCTTCCTGCCAAACGCACTTGGCACCGGCCTCCAGCGCCTGGTAAAAGGCAGCCGCCGTGTTGCCCTCTGCCGCCTCCAGGGCTTGCAGCTTCTCCAGCGCCTTGAGCCGATCAAAGAACTTGATCTCCATACCGCCGCCCTTGGGGCGCTTGATCTCGCTGATGTTAAAGAGATCCATCTCCCCCAGCGCCGGCAAGATCTGCTCCTCCGGGGCATACAGCAGCCGTACCGCGTCCTGTATTTCGCCAAAGGCAAGGTGCCTTAAACCCTCGGTGTATTCCTGCCGTATGCTCTTTTTCTTTCGTCTGCCCACCGGCTCACCTCCTGCAAAAGGGCGCCGCACCGAAAAAAGCGCCCTTCACCTATACCCTTGAAAACCGCCGGGTTATAGACGAAAGGCTCTATAAAAGAAAAAAGCCGGTAAAAAATACCGACTTTTTCTGCGCTTATTCCGTTTTTTATCAGTCCTTGGTCTTGCCCATCACCTTGAGCGGGTCCACCGTCTCCTTGTTCATGGTAGTAATCAGGTGCAGGTGGGGCGCCTCTTCCACCTCAAAGGGCACGGTGCCCAGCGTGCCCAGGTCCTGGCCCAGGGTCACATAATTCCCGGCAGACACATTCACCACATCCATACCGCAGTATTGGGCCACCAGGTTGCCACCGTGGTCAATGGTAATGACCTTGCCCAGCAGGGCGTCCGTCTTAACGGACAGCACCAGGCCGTCGTTGATGGCGGTCACCTTGGCGCCCTTGTTGGCCTTAAAGTCCACTGCCGCGTGGGCACGGTAGTCCCCCATGGTGCGGTTAAAGGTCAGTTCCTCATTGTAGCTTTGCTGCACGCTCTCGGACACCGGATATTTGTAAAAACTCTTGTAGGGCATATTGGTGTCCGACTGCTGCATAGACGCCGGCTCCGTCGTGGTGGTGCCCTTGGTGGCAGCCGCCGTGGTGGCTGCCGTAGTGGCGGGGGCGGTCTCTGTTACGCCCTCCACCCGGTGCTGCACCGCAGCCGCAGAAGTGGTCTCCGTCACGGAAGTGGGCTCGCCCACCGGGGTCTTGCCGCTGCCTTGGGAAGAGAAATACACGATCAGCCCCAGGGCAATAATGGACAGGCAGATCACCGAGAACAGGGTCCGCAGATTTTTGCTTTCGTTTTTATCTTTTTTTGATGTAGCCATAAAAATAACACCTCGGCAGTAGTATGCGCCAAGGTGTTTTGTTTTATGCAAAGGGGTTATTCTGTTTTTGCCGCTTTGGCCGCCCGGCTCTCCGCCTCCATGATCTCCATGGCGGTGCGCAGGGTGTCTACCACCGACTCCTGGGGCAGCGGCTTTAAGGCAATATAGGGCTTTTTGCCCGCAGACAGCAGCACCCGGCCGTACATACCCTTGTTCAGCGCCGGGATCCACGCCGGTTCCAGCTGGCTGAAATACAGCAGCACCGCGCCGTTTTTTTGGCTGATCTCCGTGAGCCCCAGCGCCAGCGCCCGGTTGCGCAGCAGGGCGATCTCCACCAGGCCGTACACGCTTTGGGGCGGTTTGCCGTACCGGTCCGTCAACTCGTCGTACACATCGTTGGCGTCTGCGTCACCGGCAATGTCCGCAATGCGCTTGTACATAGCAATCCGCTGGTTGGTGGCGGGAATATATTCCTCCGGAATATTGGCGTCCACCGGCAGGTCGATCAGGCACTCCTGCTCCTCGTTTTGGGCAGGCGCCTCGCCCTTCTCCAGCGCCACAGCCTCCTCCAGCAGCTTTAAGTACATATCGTACCCCACCGCCTCCATGTGGCCGTGCTGGCGGTTGCCCAGCAGAGAACCGGCGCCGCGGATCTCCAGATCGCGCATGGCGATCTTAAACCCGGAGCCGAACTCCGTATATTCCCGAATGGCCTCCAGCCGCTTGGTGGCAATATCCGTCAGTTCTCGCCCGCGGGTGTAAGTAAAGTAGGCGAACGCCCGGCGGGAGGAACGGCCCACCCGGCCGCGAATTTGGTGCAGCTGGGCCAGACCCATTCGGTCCGCGTGCTCAATGATCAGGGTGTTTACATTGGGAATATCCACCCCGGTCTCAATAATGGTGGTGCACACCAAAATATCCAGCTGGGCGTCTAAGAGCTGCTGCCACACGGAGCTGAGCTGCTCCTCGGTCATACGGCCGTGGGCAATGCCCACCCGGGCGCCGGGCAGCGCCTTTTGAATCTGCACCGCCGTGTGCTCAATGGTATCAATATTGTTATGCAGGTAGTAGCACTGACCGCCCCGGGCAAGCTCTTTTTCCATCGCCTCCGTCAGCACCCCAAAGTCGTACTCCATCACATAGGTCTGCACCGGGTGACGGTCGCCGGGGGCCTCCTCCAGCACGCTCATATCCCGTATGCCGCTCATAGCCATATTTAGGGTGCGGGGAATGGGAGTGGCGGACAGGGTCAGCACATCCACCGCCGGGAATTTCTCTTTGATCTTCTCTTTTTGCGCCACGCCAAAGCGCTGCTCCTCGTCCACGATCAGCAGCCCCAGGTCCTTAAAGCGAATATCCTTGCTGATGATCCGGTGGGTGCCCACCAGCAGATCCACCCGGCCGTGGGCCAAGTCCTGCAACACCTGCTTTTGCTTGGTGGGGGACACAAAGCGGGAGAGCATTTCCACCCGCACCGGGAACGGCTCCATGCGGCGCATAGCCGTTTGGTAATGCTGCATAGCCAGCACCGTGGTGGGCACCAAAATGGCGCACTGCTTGCCGTCTGCAATGCACTTAAAGGCGCTGCGCAGAGCCACCTCCGTCTTGCCAAAGCCCACATCGCCGCACAGCAGCCGGTCCATAGGCGACGGCCGCTCCATATCCGCCTTGATCTCCGCTGCGCTTTGCAGCTGATCGTCGGTCTCATCATAGGCAAAGCGCAGTTCAAAGTCCCGCTGCATATCCCCGTCCGGGCTAAAGGCGTAGCCGGGGGTGCTCATCCGCTTGGCGTACAGGGCGATCAGTTCCTTGGCCATATCCCGCACAGAGGCGCGCACCTTGGCCTTGGTCTTTTGCCAGTCGCCGGAGCCAAGGCGGTTGATCTTCACCTTGGTATCTTCCTTAGGTCCAATGTACTTGGACACCAGGTCCAGCTGGGTCACCGGCACATACAGAGTATCGCCCTTGGCGTAGCTGATTTTAATATAATCCTTTTTCACCCCGCTGAGTTCCAGGGAGTGAATACCCTCAAACACGCCAATACCGTGCACATTGTGCACAATATAGTCGCCCTTTTGCAGTTCGTCCAGGGAGTGAATGGCGTTTTTGCCCCGGGCGCGCTTGTGCTTCTTTTTATTTTGCCCGGTGCGGGCGTGGGTAAACAGGGCAAAGCGAATGTCCGAAATTTGCACCCCGCCGCTGAGACTGCCCGGGCACACATGCACCGTGCCGGTCTGGAACTGCTCCGGCAAGCGGGGGTAGAATTCTGCGGAAAAGCCCTCGCTTTGCAGATCCGTTGCCAGGGCGCGCCCGGCCCGCTCCGTACCCGCCAGCAGGCAGACGGTGTACTTCTTCTCCGCCAAGGGGCGCAGTTCCTCCGTCAGCTGGGCCATGGTGCCACTCCACACCCCCAGGGTTTGCAGCCGGAAGTCGGACAAATGCCCCACCGGGGTGTCAAAGCTGCCCCGGGGCATAGAGTCCAGGTACAGGGCTTTCTTCTCCGTATAGATCTCTGCTAAAGCGTCAAAATCAACGGTAAACCGGTCCAGCCCCTTGCACAGGCTGCCCTGCTCTACCAGCCACTTCATATCCTCTTGTAGCAGCCGGTTGGCGTTTTGGCACTTTTCTTTTACTTTCGCCGAGTCGCACACCGCCAGCAGGCCGTCGCAGTAATCAAACAATCCGTTTGACCGGTACACAAGGGGCAAATATTTATCTTTGCAAGGCAGGGTGCCGGTTTGGCGCAGAGTGTCTGCGTCGGCAAGCAGCTTTTCCCGGGCCTTGGTGGCCTTGCCCCGCAACCCGGCGGCCAGCGCCTCAATGGCCTTGGCGGTCTTTTCGGCATCGGCAAAGAGCACCTCTGCCGACGGAGTGATCCGCAGGCTGTTCAGCGCCTCCGTCCGCCGCTGGGTAGCCAGGTCAAAGGCGGTCATACTCTCAATGGTATCGCCCCAAAACTCCAGCCGCACCGGCTCTGTGCGCCCGGGCGGGAAAATATCCAAAATACCGCCACGCAGGGCAAACTGGCTGGTGCCGTCCACTTGGTCGTACCGGGCATAACCCGCTGCCACCAGCGCCTGTACCAGCTGGCCGGGGGGCACATCGTCCCCCACCTGCACCGTGCGGGTGCGCCCCAGCAGTTCTGCCGGGGGCATAGTCAGCTGGCAGGCAGCCGCCACCGGCGCCACCACGGCAGTGTACGCCCCCGCAGCCATGCGGGACAGCACATCCAGCCGCAGCAGCTCGTACTCATGGCTGGCACCCGCCACCTGCACAAAGTTCATCTCCCGGGCCGGGTACAGCAGCACATCCCCTTGCAGGGTGCGCAGGTCCTCCGTCAATTTAACGGCAGAGGCCTCGTCCGGGGTGAGCACCAGCAGGGGCTTTTTTTGTTGTTCATACAGTGCGTGGAGCACCAGCGCCTTGCCGGTCTCCGAAAGGCCAACGGCCCCAACCGGTCGGGACCCGGTGGTCCACGCCCGATTGAGGCTGGCAAACGCTTCACTTTGGTTCAGTACACCTGAAAAGCAAGACATTCTTTCATTCCTATTCTGCCCCGCAGGGCTTTTTCCATCAGCGGTTATACAGGTTCATAGCCTGGTCCGTTTTGCCCTCCACCAGCAGCCGCACCGCCGCCGTGGCGTGCTCCAGCGCCGTTTTCAGCGCCGGCTCCTGCTCTTTTGGGAAACGGCCCAGCACCCAGTCCGCCAGGTCATACTCCGGGGTGGGCTTTTGCCCCACGCCGATCTTCACCCGGGGGAAGTCCTGGCTGCCCAGCCGGGCAATAATGCTCTTAATGCCGTTGTGTCCCCCGGCACTGCCCTTGCGGCGCACCCGGGTACGGCCCACATCTAAGCTGATGTCGTCAAACAGCACCAGCACCCGCTCCGGCGGGATCTTATAAAAATTCGCCGCCTCGGCCACAGCGTCGCCGCTTAGGTTCATCATGGTTTGGGGCTTCATCAACAGGCACCGCTCGCCGCCCAGGCGCACATCGCCCACCAGGGCGTGGAACTTTAATTTCTTGATCTCCACATTCTCCTGGAGCGCCAGCAGATCCACTGCCAAAAAACCCGCGTTGTGGCGGGTCATCTCGTACTTAGGCCCGGGATTGCCCAGCCCTACGATCAAATACGAATAGGTGCCGCCAAAATCTTTTTTTCTTGAAAAAAGCATACTCTACCTATCTTCTTATGGCAAAAATCGGGCACGCCGCCACCGTACCTCCACAGTACAGCGTGCGTCGCGCCCGTTCTTATTATGCCTCGGTTTTTTCAAACTCCTGGAATTCCCGCTCGTCGTCGGATTTCTCGAAGTTGTACATATTCTCGTCCTTCACATGCTTGGCAATGAACTTGTCACGGTCAAACAGCTCATCTGCCTTCACCTTCCAGGCCTTGGCAGCGCCGATGGTTTTGTCGTACAGCTCGTTGGCCGACTCCGGGTGCTGCATCTCGGTAGAATAAGCGCCGGTCTCTGCCACCATCTTGCTGATGGCGCCGGGGTTATCCAGCACCGGGCAGGGGCGCAGCATATTGTTGGAGAAGGGCTGGTTGCGCTTGTACGCCATAAACAGCGGGCTTTGCAGCGCGTCCAGCACAGAGCACTCCTTAATATTCACATTGGAGTAATGCACAAAGGCGCACGGCTCGCAGTCGCCGTTGGAGTTGATATGGAAATAGTGGCGGCCGCCGGCAATACAGCCCTGTACATACTCGCCGTCGTTCCAAAAGTCCAGCGCAAAGATGGGCTTGGTGTGGCGCCACTCGTGCATTTTCTTGTACATCAGTGCACGCTGGTCCGGGCTGACCATCAGATCGGTCACCGCGCCGTTGCCGGTGGGCATATAGGTAAAGAACCAGGCGAACTTTACGCCCTGGTCGATGAGCCAGTCCATATACTCGTCAGAGGCCAGCACATCGGTGTTCTTGCTGGTGTAGCACAGGGAGGCACCAAAGGGCACGCCCCGGTCCTTCAGCCGTTTCATGGCAGCGGTGCACTTTTGGAAAGTGCCGGCGCCCCGGCGGAAGTCGTTCTCCTCCTCGTAACCCTCAATGGAGAAGGCCGGGTAGAAGTTGCCTACCTCGCGAATTTCATCGGCAAAGCTGTCGTCGATCAGCGTGCCGTTGGTAAAGCTCAGGAACGCGCAGTCCGGGTTCTCTCTGCAAATACGCATCAGGTCCTTGCGGCGCATCGTGGGCTCGCCGCCGGTGTACAGGTACATATATGTACCCAGTTCCTTGCCCTGGGTGATAATGCGGGTCAGGTCGTCATAAGACAGAGAGCTGGTGTGGCCGTACTCGGCAGCCCAGCAGCCGGTGCACTTCAGGTTGCAGGCGGCGGTGGGGTCCATCAGAATGGCCCACGGCACATTGCAGCCGTACTTCTCAATGGCGGCCATCCGCTTGGTGTAGCTGTTGATGGCTACATTCATCAGCGGCTGGACCAGCTGATTGAGCACATGCTCGTCTGTATTGCAAACCAGATCTCTGGCAAAGCGCATCCAGTTGTTGTCCGGGTCATCCAGCACCTTGTGCAGACCGGCATAGGTGGAACGGTTGACCTTCTTTACATCCGCCATCTCCATCAGGCTGAGAATGCGGGGTGCGTTCTTATCAAAATCCTTACGCGCGTACTTGATCGCGTTCTTTACGGCAAAGGCCGTGACTGTTTCTTTGAAAGCCATAATACTTAACCTCTCCATACGCAGGCGTGCTGCCGGGAGCGGCCGTTCCTGCAATTTCAGTCAAATTCTGTGTATCAAATCATAATACTAAGAAATAAAAAAGTCAAGTCTAAGTTAGATAATGGGCGCAGTGTCCCATAAATCTTTACCTTTTCTTTAGAATCTGCCAATCACTGGTGATTAAAACCGGATCTGGAACTTTAAGCGATAGGTCTTATCCGTCTTGTTCTTGTATTTCTCATTGCAGTGGGCGCCCCAGCTGTCGTAGCCGCCCACGCCCTGCTGCCGGGCAATGCAGCGCACCACGGTCTTGGTCACCGGGGGCAGGTCCTTGCCGTGCCAGGTGTTCTCGATCTCCTTGGGCAGCCAGTGGCTCACGTTCAGCTCCATCACCGGCTCCGCCACCAGGCTAAACACCTTCTTCTGCCCCACCAGGGTGGCGTAGCGCACGCCGGTGCGGTTGCCGCACTCCTGGGGTTTCAGATAATCGGTATAAAGGTCGGTGACCGTGGTGTTGTACAGCCCGATCTGGGCCGCGTTGCACCGGTCAATGTAGTTCTCCTCCGGCCCGGCGCCCAAGTAAGTCAGGTTTTCAAAATCCGGCGGCAGCTCAAACAGCAAGCCCACCTCCGGGATCTCCGGCAAAGCGTCGTTGGGGAAGAACTGCATATCCACTTCCATTCCCTTGGAGGTGATGGTGTAGACCACCTGGCCCTTGCACTCCGGCTGGGTGCACACGGTAGCGCCGCTGACCACCACCACTTTTTTGCCGCCGTCCAGAATTTTGTAATTCTCAATGGACCACTTGGTGTTGTTGTAGATACCGGGGGTGTCGCCGGCGTCTCGCCAGCAGCCCAGCCGGGAACCGGCCCGGGTGCCCCGGTCATTATCCGTCAGCGCCCGCCAAAAGTTAAAGCGCATAGGCCCTTGCAGCAGCTCCTCGCCGCCTACCTTAATGCTTACCAGCTGGTTGCGCTCCCGGCGCTCAAAGCGAATGTTCACATCATCGCTCATCACCCGCAGGGAGCCGTAGGTATCGTCCACCAGCAGCGGTGCGTCCGCCACCAGTTCATCGTATGTGTTGGCAAAGGCGTCAATGACAAATTGCTCCTTGGCCACCGCAAAGCCCGCCGGGCACCACAGGGTCTCCGCCTTGGTGCGCAATTCCAAATTCAAATAGAATTCCGTGTTGCAGGGGCGGCCCAGCTCCAGGTCCAGCACTTTTTTCTCGCCGGGCGCCAGCTGCACCTCTACCACACCGTCCCGGAACACGCCCTTGTCGCTGCACTGGCACCAGTACAGTTCAAAATCCGCCAGGTCCGTAAACAGGTATTTGTTTTTGATCTCGATCTGGCCCCGCACCGGGTCCACGGCACGGAAGTCCACATATTGGTACAGCTTTTGAATTTCGTAATACTTGGGGGTGATCCGCCGATCGCCGAACAGCAGCCCGTTGCCGCAGAAGTGGCCGTCGTTTGGCTCGTCCCCAAAATCGCCGCCGTAGGCCAGGTATTCCCGCCCCCGGTCGTCCTTGGTGAGAATGCTCTGGTCCACCCAGTCCCACACAAAGCCCCCTTGCAGGCAGGGGTATTTGTCCCACAGGGTGGTATATTCATCCGTAGAGCCGCAGGAGTTGCCCATGGCGTGGGTGTACTCGCACAGCAGGTACGGCCGACCGTCCCGCCGGGTCAGGGCATATTCTTCACAGTCCCGAGGCTTGGCATACATCTTGCTCTGCACATCGGACAGGCTCTGCTCCTCCGGGTCGCCGTGGCACTCAAAGTGCACAAAGCGGGTGTCGTCGATATTCTTTAAGTAGCGGTACATTTTCTTAGGCGTCTCGCCGCCCAGGCTCTCGTTGCCCATGGACCAGCACACCACGCAGGTGCAGTTCTTGTCCCGCTCGTACAGGGCCTGGATCCGGTCCATACACGCCTTTTCCCACTCCGGGCGAGAGTCCGGGATCTGGGGGCAGCCGATGATGGCGGAGCGATTGGTGCCGTGGCTCTCCATATTGTTCTCGTCGATCACATAAATGCCGTACTCGTCGCACAGTTCCATCCACCGGGGGCAGTTGGGATAATGAGAAGTACGCACCGCGTTCATATTGGCCCGCTTCATCTTCTCCAGATCGTCCCGCATCACTTCCTCGGTGATATACCGGCCGGTGTGGCAGTCAAACTCGTGGCGGTTGGTGCCCTTAAACACCACCCGCTGATCGTTGATACGGATAATACCGTCCCGGATCTCCACCTTGCGAAAGCCGAATTTGATAGAAATATATTCAATGGGCGCGCCGTTGTTCTTTAAGGTCAGCACCAGGGTGTAGAGCGCCGGGTGCTCGCTGCTCCACAAGTCCGCCCCGGCCACAATGGCCCGCAGCACCGTGCGGTGGTCCTCATTGGCGTACTGGCAGTCCAGGGCCACAGTGTTGCCCGCTGCGTCCAGCACGCTCATATCCAGGGACAGCCCCTCGTAGGCGCCGTTGGTCTTCACCAGCACCTCCACAAAGCCGTCTTTCATCTCGCCGTCCGGCTGGGCTTTCAGCACAAAGTCCCGAATGTACTCCCGCTCGGTGGTATAGAGATACACATCCCGGAAGATACCGCCCAGGCGCCACATATCCTGGCACTCCAGCCAGGAGCCGGTGCACCAGCGGTACACCTCCACGCCGATCACATTGGACCCCTCTTGCAGATAGCGGGTCACATCAAACTCGGCCCGGTTAAAGCTGGACTCGCTGTAGCCCACCCGCTGGCCGTTGATATAGAGATAAAAGGCGCTCTCCACGCCCTCAAAGCACAGCACCACCCGCTTTTGCAGCAGGTCGGCGCCCACATGAATACGCTTCACATAGCAGCCCACCGGGTTGTGCTTGGTAGGGGCTGCCGGGGGGCAAATATCCTCGTGCCCCTCCCAGGGGTAGCGCACATTGCAATACTGGCTTTGGTCGTAGCCCTGCATTTGCCAGGAGCCGGGCACCTGCACCGTGTCCCAGTTGTGGGTGTCATAATGCACCTGGGCAAAGTCCGACGGCCGGTAGGCATAGTTCTTATAGAGCTTAAACTTCCACTTGCCGTTTAATACCTTGCACCGGGAGGAGGCATAGCGCTCTGCCTTTTGCGCCTCCTCAAAGCTGGCATAGGGCATAAAGGTGGCGTGCTGGGGCAGCCGGTTCACCCCGGTGATCTCCGGGTTGGCCTGCCACTCCACATAACCGTCAACAAAATTTCTTTCCATATCCGTATCTCCGCTCCTGGATTATTTACACTTTGCCTTATCGGCGGTGGTAGGTGCCCTCGTGGAACCCTTCCTGCTTGGCCACTGCGCCCACGGAGCGCAGCAGGATAATTAAGTCCAGTTTCAAGCTCCAGTTGTCGCAGTATTCCTTGTCCAACTTCATCTTGCGCAGCAGGGAAATGCTGTCTCGCCCATTGATCTGGGCCCAGCCGGTGAGCCCGGGCCGAAAGCGATACACCCCGTACTCCAGCCGCAGCCGGTGGGCGCGCATTTCGCTGGAGATCAGCGGCCGCGGCCCCACAAAGCTCATATCCCCCTTAAGGATATTCCACAGCTGGGGCAGCTCGTCCAGGCTGGTCTTGCGCAGGAATTTGCCGAATTTTGTAATGTACTGTTCCGGGTTCTCCAACTCGCCGGTGGCGCAGTTGGGGGTGTTGTTCTTCATGGTCTGGAACTTGTAAATGGTAAAGGGCTTGCCCCGCCGTCCCCGCCGCTCGTGGCTAAAGAACACGGAGCACTCCGGGGTAAACAAATTCACAATACAGATCACCAAAAACAGCGGCGACAGCACCACCAGCGCCAAAAAAGAGGCGCAAATATCAAACAGCCGCTTGATCTTGGTGGGACCAAACCACTTTTTCTTGCTTTTTTTATCCATAAGATCGCTCTCACTTTGATGGTCAAAATCTGCGCCGTGGCCGGGGAAAGAAACGCCCCGGTGCGCAACATAGAGTATATTTATCTGTTGATTATACCATATATGCTTTCAATATGCAATATTTGCGTTAAAGTTCCCGTTCTCGACTTTTGGCGGTGTTTGAACGGGGTGTAAACACTGGGCCCGGACTCTTGCAAAAGGCGGCGGTATTCTATATAATATTATAAGCAATTTGAAAGGAACATCGCCATGAAAAAACTACTTTCCCTGGCGCTGGCGCTGCTGCTGGCTCTCTCCTTTGCCGGCTGCTCCGGCTCCACCGCTATGACCGAGGCCAATGTGACCGCCACCGTGGACAGCGCCTTTGACGCACTGAAGAATTTTGACACCAAGAAGCTGGAAAAATATGTAGACTCCAAGACCCTGTCCGTGATCATCACTTACGCCGACAAGCACGACCAGTTTGCGGACCTGGGCAAGGCCCTGTTCAAGAACCTGGAATATAGCATCGAGGGCATAGACCTAAGCGCCAAGACCGTGACTGTCAGCGTGCGCAACAAGGACTTAAAGGACACGGCGTCGGAATTCACCAAGGCGCTGGTGAGCAAGTATTCCGCGCTGCAAATGCTGGGGCTGCTGAATAACGAGACCTGGCTGAACACCTCCCTGCAAAGCCTGACGGACAGCATCTCCATTGCCAAGATGCAGTCCGCTCCGGTGACTGTGACCTTAACCGTCAAGACCGGCAAAAAGAACCTGGTGCTCAGCTTTGACGACGCGGCGGAGAACGCCGTCTCTGGCGGGGCGCTGCAAGCGGTCAAGTCCCTGACCTCCGGCCTGACCGGCGGCAAGAGCACCACAGAGAGCACCAGCAACTGACCGGGGCACTGTAAATTATAATATAAAAATAATATTTTTTAGTGACAATTCCGGTAAATTGTGGTACAATGAGCGTTGATACCTGCAAAAGCAGGCACCGTTCCGACACAAAAAGGAAAATACATCAATAAGGTGGAACAATAAATGGCAAACAAATTCATTACCGCCCTGTTTGGCGACTACTCCAAAAAGGAAGTGAAGCGCCTGGGCAAAACCAAGCAAAAAGTGCTGGACCTGGAAGAGAAGTACCAGGCCATGGACGACAAGGAGCTGACCGCACAGACCGCCGCGTTAAAGGCACGGCTGGCGGACGGCGAGACTTTGGACGACATTTTGCCGGACGCTTTTGCCGTCTGCCGTGAGGCTGCCTGGCGTGTGCTGGGTATGAAGCACTTCCCTGTACAGATCATCGGCGGCATTGTGCTGCACCAGGGCCGTATTGCGGAGATGAAGACCGGTGAAGGTAAGACCCTGGTGGCTACCCTGCCCGCTTATCTGAACGCTTTGACCGGCCGCGGCGTGCACATCGTTACCGTCAACGACTACCTGGCCAAGCGTGACTCCGAGTGGATGGGCAAGCTGTACCGTTTCTTAGGGCTGAGCGTGGGTCTGATCATTCACGAAAAGACCAATGAGGAGCGCCAGGAGGCCTACAACTGCGACATCACCTACGGCACCAACAACGAGATGGGCTTTGACTACCTGCGCGACAATATGGTCCAGTACAAGGAGCAGAAAGTGCAGCGCGGCCATGTGTTTGCCATCGTAGACGAGGTGGACTCCATTTTGATCGACGAGGCCCGTACCCCCCTGATCATCAGCGGTAAGGGCGAGCAGTCCACCGACCTGTATCGCCAGGCCAACGCCTTTGCCCGCACCTTGAAGATGGTAAAGGTTGCCAAGATGGACGAGAAGCAGGATACCGAGGCCACCTATGACGGCGACTTTATCGTAGACGAAAAGGCCCGCACCGCCACCCTGACCCAGGACGGCGTGAAGAAGGCGGAGGCCTACTTCCATGTGGACAACCTGATGGATATTGAGAACACCACCCTGCTGCACCACATTGACCAGGCCATTAAGGCCATCGGCGTTATGCGCCGGGATATTGACTATGTGGTCAAGGACGGTCAGGTGCTGATCGTAGACGAGTTCACCGGTCGTATTATGCTGGGCCGTCGCTATAACGAGGGTCTGCACCAGGCCATTGAGGCCAAAGAGGGCGTAAAGGTGGAGCACGAGAGCAAGACCCTGGCCACCATCACCTTCCAAAACTACTTCCGACTGTATGAGAAGCTGTCCGGTATGACCGGTACGGCGTCCACCGAGTCTGCCGAGTTCAGCGAGATCTACAAGCTGGATGTGGTGGAGATCCCCACCAACAAGCCGCTGATCCGTGTGGACCACCCGGATGTGATCTTCCAGACCGAGGCCGGCAAGTTCCGGGCCGTGATCAAGCAGATCAAGGCCTGCCACGAAAAGGGCCAGCCGGTGCTGGTGGGTACCATCAGCATTGAGAAGAGCGAGCAGCTGTCCAAGCTGCTGAAGAAAGAGCATATCCAGCACAATGTGCTGAACGCCAAGAACCACGAGCGCGAGGCGGAGATCATTGCCCAGGCCGGTAAGTTCGGCGCAGTGACCATCTCCACCAACATGGCCGGTCGTGGTACGGATATTATGCTGGGCGGTAACGCCGAGTTCCTGGCTAAGGCGGAGATGAAGCGTATGCAGTTCAGCGACGAGCTGATCGCAGAGGCCACCGGCTTTGCCGAGACGGACAATCAGGAGATCCTGAACGCCCGCCAGACTTTCCAGGATCTGGAAAAGAAGTATAAAGAAGAAATTCAGGAAGAAGCGGACAAGGTGCGCGAGGCCGGCGGCCTGTACATTTTGGGCACCGAGCGCCACGACTCCCGCCGTATCGACAACCAGCTGCGCGGTCGTTCCGGCCGTCAGGGCGATCCCGGTGAGAGCCAGTTCTACCTGTCCCTGGAGGACGACTTAATGCGTCTCTTCGGCGGCGAGCGTATGCAGGCTATGATGAGCCGCCTCACCGACGATGAGGATATGCCCATTGAGTCCAAGATGATCTCCCGCACCGTAGAGTCCTCTCAGAAGAAGGTAGAGGGCCGCAACTTCGGTATTCGAAAGAACACCTTGCAGTACGACGATGTGATGAACCGCCAGCGTGAGCTGATCTACAAGCAGCGCGACCAGGTGCTGGACGGCATTGACCTGACGGAGAAGATCCGCGGTATGCTGGAGACCAACATTGCCGAGAATGTGGGCAACTACTGCTCCGGCGAGACCCAGGCAGACTGGAACATTGCCGGGCTGAAAGAGAAGTACAAGGGCTGGCTCACCACCGACGAGGACTTCCAGAATGTGGATGAGCTGACCGTGGACGATGTGGTGAATACCCTGACCCAGCGGGGTCTGAAGCGACTGGAAGAGAAACGGGAGCTGATCGGCGACGAGATGTTCACCGAGTTCCAGCGTATGGTGCTGCTGCGCAATGTAGATGTGCTGTGGATGGACCACATTGACGCTATGGACGACCTGAAACAGGGCATTCACCTGCGGGCTTACGCCCAGCGTGACCCGGTGGTGGAATTCCGTATGCAGAGCTACGATATGTTCGACGAGATGACCGCCGCCATTCGGGAGAACACCGTGCGTATGCTGCTGACCCTGGTGCCCCGTCGCCGGGAGGATGTAGAGCGCAAGGCTGTGGCTAAGGTCACCGCCACCTCTGCCGGTGGGGACGATACCGCCACCCACACCACCGTGCGTAAGGGCAAGAAGGTAGGTCCCAACGATCCCTGCCCCTGCGGCAGCGGCAAGAAGTACAAAAAGTGCTGCGGCGCCCCGGGCAAAGAAAAGCCCACCCAGGAGTAATACCTAAATCACAAACCGGCCGAGACCATCAGGTCCCGACCGGTTTTTTGTTGCTTTCCTTGGTCTGTATATGCTTTCCTGGATCCATACGATCGTAGGGCGGCGGCTTGCTCCGGCCGTGATATGGTGGGTCGTAGGGGGCGGCAATCTGCCGCCCGCATTCTTATACAGCCTATTGTCTTATTCAAAGTTCTTTTTCGCAAAAATCAGCCGCAGCAAGCCCCGGCTCACCGGACCGGCGGCAAACAGGTTCCACAGCAGCGCCATGGGAAAGTTCTTCAGCACTGTGCCTACCCACATAGCCGGTAGCTGCACCACCGGCTGACGGCCTAAAACCACCTGGTACAGAATGGTCGCCACCAGGCTCATGGTAGGGCACATCACCAGCACCGTACAGCCGGAGCGTGCCAGCATTTGCAAGAACGGGCTGTCCTGATCGCTGACCAACCGGGCAGCCATCTTGGCGCCCAACCGATTGCCCCACAGTGTAGAGATCACCAGCACGATCACCCACATGTAGGCCGCCTCTTTCAGCGCCTCTAAAAACACGCCGTTGCGCAGATTGCTCAGCCCGCCGGCAGTGGCCTGCACACCGGCTTTCAGCGCCATATTGTACACTTCCATTCCATACGCCATGGTCACGGACATGAGAATACCGAACACCAGCCCCTGCCCCTTTGTCTTTGGCATATTCATTACCTCCTTTGCCAAAATCGGCAAACAAAAAAAGCGCAAGTCCCATCCGGACTTACGCTTTTTTGCTACTCGATGGTGCTTATTTTAGCAAATCCATTTGCCCTTGTCAAGAATAGAATTTGGCAAAAAATGGCAAAACGCCTGCTCCAAACGGAACAGGCGTTCTCTCTTATATAAGTATGTATAGACTTACTGCTTGGCGCCGTTGTCAAACATCTCCAGCGCCTTTACGCTGACGGCAAAGCAGCCGGCCAGACCCTCTTTGTTCATATTGTCGTAGGTGTCCCGGCGGGTGTGGTAGTAGTCCTCCAGCTTGTGGTTCAGACCGGTCACACCGGTAGCACGGAACCCGGCCTGGGCAAAGGCCGCAGAGTCGGTGGCGCCGCCCAGCGGGGGCACCCAGCCCTTCTTACAGGGCACATTGATGGCGGCAGCTGCCTCCATAAACAGGTCGGATACATCTTTATCTGCCTTCACGGTGCCGTTCAGGTCCCGATAGTTGGTCATCAGGAACTTGGGATCGTGAATGGTGTCGTAAGAGAAGATGAAGGTGGGCACATCGTCAAACTCGCCCTTGTGCTGCTCGCACCAAGCCTTGGCGCCCCGCAGACCGGCCTCCTCGGAGCCGGACAGGATCACGCCCACTTCCGTATTCTCCAGAGTAATGCCTGCGTCCTGCAACGCCTTCATCACGGCAATGCCCATATAGCAGCCGGACAGGTTATCGTTGGCGCCGTCTACAATGCGGTTCTTGTTCCACATCCAGTACAGCCCCACCAGGAACGGCACAAACAGCAGCCCCCACATCGCCGCCTTAAACAGGGCGGAATGGGGATCAATGGCAGAGAAGGTCAAGCCGTTCTTTGCCATATATACAATGGACAGCACCAGGTAATACACAGCGCCTACGCCGCAGATGATGGCGTGGCCCTCAAAGCCAACGCCGCCCAGCTTGTAGTTCACCGGCCACTCCCAGGCCGCGTCCGGGTGACCGTTAAAGAAGATACGGCGCTTGACTTCGCCGGTGCACTGCTTTACGGCAGTCACATTGTGGCCGGTCTTCTCCGGGAAGAAACGGTCCACCAACTTCTTATACAGACCGAACTGCATAAACACGATAAACAACCCGGCAACGATCAGCACCGCAGACAGCAGCGGGCAGAAGAAAAAGCACACAATAGCCGCCAGCACAAAGGTGATGGTAAAGTAGATCCAGCCAAAGAACGAACCGGGGTTCTCCTTAAAGGACTCCACATCTGCCCGCTGGCAGCCGCAATCCTTCTTCAGCACCTCGGCCATATACTCACAGGCCTGCTGCTCACCCTTAGAGCCCGGGTCGCGCTTTTCAAAATCCCGGCAAATGTGGGTGATCTCATCCACCATGTAGTCCGCATAGTGGTCTTTTTGATCAATAATGTGTTTCAGATCCATAAAAATACCCCTTTCCTATGGCCCATCGGTCCACAGCGGCACGCCGCTACCCTCTCCCAAAAGGCAGCCCGCCCTACACAGCAAAATTTATGCAGCAGCAGGCATACAAAGACCGATTTGCCCTCGCAAAATACGATACTTTAACTTTACCATAGGAACGGCGTCTAATTTTGTCTATTTTGTTAACAATTTATGAACAGAATGTAAACACGCAATTTACGGTTCCTTTTGCTCCGCCACGCCCTTGCGAATGACACGGTGGAGAGAGGTAAAGTACAGCACCACGGCCAACAGGCAGGTGAGCACATCCGCCACCGGCTGGGTAACGATCACCCCGTCGTAGCCCCAAATGCTGCCCAGCGCCCAGATCACCAGACCGTAGATCACGCCCTGGCCGCTGATGGACAGCACAAAGGCGCCCACCGCCTTGCCGGTGGCCTGGAACACGCAGGTAGTCACCAGGGTAAAGGCATAGAACGCGGTGCCCAGCAGCAACCGCCGCAGCATGGCAACCCCCAGGTCGTACACGCTGCCGTCCTGCATAAACAGGCGGATCAGCAACGGCGCAGCGGCAAAGACTGCCACCGTCAGCACCAGCCCCAGCCCGATCTCAAACCAGTAGGAGAAGCGCAGCACCTCTCGCAGCCGCCGGTAATTCTGGGCGCCGTAATTGTAGCCGATCAGCGGCTGCACCCCAAAGGCAAAGCCGATAAGCACCAGCACGGCGATCATACTCACCTTCAGGGCAATGCCCATAGCCGCCACCTTGTCCGTACCATAGGGCACCAAAAACCGGTTGGTGATCAGCACGCAAAAGCTCTGGGCAATATTGGTAATGGAGGCGGGAATACCGATGGCAAACACCTGGCCCACCTCCTGCCGACTCACTCGCAGCAGCCGAATATCCACAGACAAATGGCGGCTGCGCCGCAGCAGGAACCACACATAATACAGGTCCGTAAACACATAGCCGATCACCGTGGCAATAGCCGCACCGGCGGCCCCCAGCTTGCAGCCAAAGATCAGCACCGGGTCCAGCACAATATTCACCACCGCACCCAAAATAGAGCCGATCATAGACGCATTGGCGAACCCCTCCGTGCGCAGCTGATTGCAGGGGGTAAAGGACAGAATGATAAACGGCGCGCCAATGGCGATCCAGGTAAAGTAGTCCCGGGCGTACTGCACCGTGTCTGCCTGGGCGCCCAGCACCGTCAGCAGCGGCGTGCGCAAAAGCAGCAGCAGCGCCGTAATGCCCACGCCGGTAAACAGCGCACCGTAAAAGCAAAATACACTCAGCCGCTTGCCGTCCTCATCTCGCTTTTGCCCAAACAACCGGGAGATAAAGGAACTGCCGCCCAGGCCGAAAATATCGCCCACAGCGATCATCAGGGTAAACACCGGCGAGCCCAGCGCCACGCCTGCCACCAGGTGGGCATTGCCGGTCTTGGCGATAAAATAGGTGTCTACCATATTGTACACCAGCGACACCACCATACTCAGCACCACCGGCAGCGCCAGCTTAAAGTAAGCCTTGCGCACGGGCATTTGCTCAAACAGGGCGTTCTTTTGCTCCATATCCGCGTCTCCTTTATTTATTACCATATTATACACAACATCCGTTTGTCCGGGTATGGTAGCACACAGGGCGGCCAATGTCAACCCCGCGGCAACTGTACACGGAATTTTTCTGTATTTTGTATATTGAAAAGAGGACACTCCGGTCGTAAAATAGACACATCTTACAAGAAAAGGAGACTATGTATGCAACAGTCTAAAAAAGTCAATGTCCGCTACATCACCTTTACCGCCGTCATGGCCGCACTGGTGTTTGTATTCACCTTCACCTTCAAGATCCCGCTGGGTACCGGCTACACCCACCTGGGCGATATGATGATCTTCCTGGCCGCCTGGCTGCTGGGTGGCAAAAAGGCAGCCCCCGCTGCCGGACTGGGCGCCTGCCTGGCAGATTTGGCCCTGGGCTACGCCGCCTGGATCGCCCCCACCTTTATCATCAAATTCGGCACCGTGGCCATCTGCTGCCTGATCGCAGAGAAAGCTATGCACCGCAGCCTGCTGGGCTACGGCGTGGGTGCCATTGCCGGCGGTGCGTTCCAGATCGGCGCGTACACCCTGGCCAAGGTGCTGATGTATGACAAGACCTACGCACTGACCACCCTGCCGGAGCTGGCCATCCAGACCGCCGTGGGCATTGTGGTTGCCGGTGTACTGGTGGTGATCCTGACCAAGAGCGGCGCAGGCGCCAAATTGCAGCGTATGGCCGGCGGCGCAGGTAAGGAGGCCAAAAAGGCATGAAAAAGATAGACGCACATTCTCATCTCGGCTCCTTTGGCGGCTGGGCCGGCGTGGCCTTTACCGCAGAGAAGCTGCTGGAGCAAATGGACGAGTACGAGATCGAAAAGACCTTTCTCACCGGCGCGTCCTTCCAGGATAACGACACGGTCGCCCAGGCGTTCCACAAATACCCGGACAAGATCGTGCCCTTTGTATGGGTCAATCCCCTTTTGGACAATGTGCCGGAGAAGCTGCACCACTATGTGTGCGACGAGGGCTTTATGGGCATTAAAATGCAGCCCCTGTTTGACAGCTTTGTGGCCGACGACCCGGTGGTGTACCCGGTGATGGACTTTGCCCGGGAGCACAAGATCCCGGTGTTTATCCACTGCGGCCACCCGCCCTATTCTCTGCCCTGGAGCATTGCCCTGCTGGCCGAGCAGTACCCGGATGTGCCGGTGACCATGATCCACATGGGCCACGGCCACGGGGTGTATATCGACGCCTCCATTAAGATGGCCAAGCGCTACCCCAACCTGTATCTGGAGATGAGCGGTATGCCCATGGGCTGCAAGATTGCCGAGGCCTACAACACCGTAGGCACCGATCGCATTATGTTCGGCATTGACTCTCCCTTTCACCACCCCTCGGTGGAGATCCAAAAGGTGCTCACCAGCGGCCTGACGGAAAAAGAGCAGGAGGATGTGTTCTACAACAACGCCAAAAAGCTGCTGAAACTGTAAAAGATCCAAAAAAAGGGCTGTGATTTGCACAGCCCTTAAA
>CAVIFY010000007.1:51114-71056 GCA_963642245.1 Bifidobacteriaceae bacterium
CTTTCCAGCAGGTGAAAATCATTGCACCTTTGGGTCAGTGCCGACGGCTCCGTTGCTGTTGTTTTCAAGTGATACAATGTAGCCGCATTTTTTCTGATTTTCTCTTGAACGGACTTGATATAGCGATATTCCGCTCGCAGCAGATCCCGGTAGGCTCTGTCCGGCTCGGCGTTAATATCTACATAGGTATAGACGCCGTCGATCACCGGAAACATATTGTTCAAATTGATCACTGCATAATTCTTGATTTTAACAAGATCCACCTTGTTTGCCATACGGTAATGCTTTGGCTTAAAAGAGGACAAAGGCGCAAAATAATCAAAATCGTGAATACGCAGCACCACACCAATGTACTTCCGCTCGTGCTTTTGATCCGGCTTTCGGTTCAGGAACAAATGCGGTGCATACGGGCTTAAATATGTAATGTACGCCGGGTCCACTTCATACAGCCTGATCTTTTCCATACAGCTCCTAAAAAAAACAGGGATAGGTATGCGCCTATCCCTGTTCTGTTCGCATTTTGAGCAGCGAAACGCTCGCTTTTAACTTTCTTGACAGAACCAAGAGAAGTTCGCGAATTAACTTTCGCACTTAGGGCGGCGAAACGCCCGCGGAGATATACTCTCCATCTGTATTATATGCAATGTACAAGAATATGTCAATACATTTTCAAAAATACAGTTAACAAGCGCACTGTTAAATTCTGTGCACCGGCAAACTCGGCCTTCCCGCTTTTCTTTTTCACCGGCTTTCCCTTGCATAAAACGGACTTTATGCTATAATATAAATGAGGTGTAATTTTATGGCAATGAAAGAAATTGATATTCGCGAAGTAAAAGAAAATATGGTCCACCTGCTGGCCGACGAATGGGCACTGGTCACCGCCGGGCGCGGTGACGAACTGGGCACCATGACCGTCAGCTGGGGCGGGATCGGCGAGCTGTGGGGCAAGGATATGGCCACCATTTATATCCGTCCCCAGCGCTATACAAAGAAGTTTTTGGACGAGAACAACTACTTTACCCTGAGCTTTTACCCGGAGCAGTACAAGGACGCCCTGCGCCTGTGCGGCAGCAAGAGCGGGCGCGAGATCGACAAGGTGGAGGCCACCGGTCTGACCCCCTGCTACTACGAGAAAGCCCCCTACTTTGAGGAGGCCAAGCTGGTGCTGGTGTGCCGCAAGGTGGCGGTGAGCGCTTTTGACCCGTCTCAGTTCCTGGACTCCGGCATTATGCAGAACTATGCGCAAAACGATTTTCACGCCATTTATTACGGCGCCATCGAAAAGGTATTGATTTCAGAGTAGATCTGTGCTATACTGTAATGCACAAAAGGCAGAGCACTGCCCATAGTTTATAATGTAGCGTATGGGCCCTGTGCGACGGGATGCTACGAACCTTGTCAGGCGGGGAACCGAGCAGCAATAAGTGGATGTTTCTGTGCGCCGCAGACCAGTCTGTACGCTACATTATACCCTATGGCGGCTCTGCCTTTTTCATTATTCAGGAGGTCCCTATGTACCAGGTTTTATATCGTAAATACCGCCCGCGGGTCTTTGCCGATGTGTACGGCCAGGACCATGTGACCTCCACGCTGAAAAACGAGATCAAAGAGGGCCGCATTTCCCACGCCTATCTGTTTACCGGCTCCCGCGGCACCGGCAAGACCACCTGCGCCAAAATCTTGGCTAAGGCGGTGAACTGCCCCAATGCTGTGGACGGCGAGCCTTGCAACGAATGCGAGATCTGCAAAGGGCTGGACAGCGGCACCATCTACGATGTGGTAGAGATCGACGCCGCCTCCAACAACGGCGTAGACAATATCCGCGACCTGCGGGAGGAGGTCAACTACACCCCCACCCGCGGCAAGTACCGGGTCTACATTATCGACGAGGTGCATATGCTCTCCACCGGGGCATTCAACGCCCTGCTCAAGACCCTGGAGGAGCCGCCCGCCCATGTGATCTTTATTTTAGCCACCACAGAGGTGCACAAGCTGCCTGCCACCATTCTCAGCCGGTGCCAGCGCTTTGACTTTAAGCGTATTCAGCCGGAGACCATGGCGGTGCGCTTGCAGCAGGTGGCCGGGCTGGAGGGCATGGAGCTGGCGCCGGACGCCGCTACCCTGATCGCCCGCATTGCAGACGGTGCCCTGCGCGACGGCCTGTCCATTCTGGACCAGTGCGCCGGGCGCAGCAAGCAAATCACCGCCCAACTGGTCAGCGAAGTGGCCGGTTTGGCCGGGCGCGAGGCGCTCTATCGCCTGTCTGACGCCGTACTGGCGCGGGACAGCAGCGCCGCTGCGGAGGAGCTGGCCCAGCTGCATGAGAACAGCTACGATATGGAGCGGCTGTGCGTGGAGATGATCAACCACTTCCGCAACTTTATGATGGTCAAAACGGTAAAGAAAAGCCGCGAGCTGATCATCTGCACCGACGATGAATACACGCATATTGAGGAGAGCGCCGGGCAGTTCACCCTGGCCCAGATCCTCCGTGGGCTGGACCTGTTCCAGTCTACTTTGGTAAAGATCAAAGGCGGCGCCACCCCGCGTATTGAGATGGAGATGGCCTTTGTCCGCCTGTGTGAACCCAAGTTGGAGACAGACCCGGACGCCATCAACCAGCGCCTGTCCGCCCTGGAGCGCACAGTGCAAAACGGCGTGCCTGCCGCACCGGTCAAGACCGTGCAGTCCCCCGCCCCGGCGGAGCGCCCTGCACCGGCACAGCCGACCGTGCCACCCACCCCGCAGCCTGCGCCGGAGCCGGAGCCTGTACCTGCGGCACCTGTCGAGCCTGCACCGGCACCGATGGCAGAGCCTGTACAACCGGCGGCGCCCCTGCCCCAAGAACCGGCAGCCCCCGCACCGTCCCCTGCTCCCGCAGCGGACAGCGAGCAGCAGCTGTTTATGCAGTGGGCAGATCTGATGGAAATTCTCCACCGCACGGATATTGCCCTGTTCGGCGTGCTCAATGGCTCCCAGGGCTACACCCGGGGCGAGTTTTTCCTGATCGACAGCCCCAACCCCACCATCAAGGAGTTCATCAAGATCTCCACCCACTCTAAGGCCATTCGCGCGGCTCTTCACGAGCTTACCGGCCACAACTACAAGCTGGGCCTGTTTAAGAAGAAATCCACCGAGCAAGCGCCCCGGCGGGACCCGTTAGAGGACCTGCTGAGCAAAGCCCGGGAAAATAATATTCAAATCGAAGAACATTAAAGGAGCATACTATGAAAGCAAGACTTCCCCAGGGTATGGGCGGCGGACCGCAGAATATGCAGTCCATGCTGCGCCAGGCCCAGAAGATGCAGGAGAACATTGAGGCCAAAAAGGCCGAGCTGGAGGAGAAAGAATATGTGGTCTCTTCCGGCGGCGGCATGGTAGAGGTAACCGCCAACGGCAAGCACGAGATCAAAGCCATCGGCATTGACCCGGAAGTGGTAGACCCGGAAGATGTGGAAATGCTGGAGGATATGCTGCTGGCCGCCATCAACGAGGCCATGCGCAAGATCGACGAGGACTCGGAGAAAGAGCTGTCTGCCGTCACCGGCGGGCTGAACATTCCCGGCCTTTAATCGGTAAGCGGTATGCGATATAACTTAGCCGCACTGCAAAATCTGGTGGACCAGTTTGAGCGTATGCAGGGGATCGGTCACAAGACCGCCCAGCGTATGGCGTTCTATGTGCTGGGCCTGTCAGATGAAGAGACCAAGGCTTTTACCGACGCGATTACTGAGGCTCATACCAAGATCCACCAGTGCAAGATCTGCTGCGATCTGGCGGAGGAGGAGCTTTGCCCCATCTGCAAGAACCCGGCCCGGGATAAAAGCGTGATCTGCGTGGTGGAGGACCCGCGGGATGTGGCCGCCATTGAGCGCACCCACGAGTACAACGGCACCTACCATGTGCTCCACGGCGCCATCTCGCCTATGGATAATATCGGCCCGGATCAGATCCGCATTAAGGAGCTGCTGGCCCGGCTGAACGACGGCACGGTGGAGGAGGTCATTATGGCCACCAATCCCACCGTAGAGGGCGAGGCCACCGCCATGTATATCAGCCGACTGCTGAAGCCCATGGGCATTACCGTCAGCCGCCTGGCCTATGGCGTGCCGGTGGGTGCCGACTTGGAATATGCCGATGAGGTCACCCTGTCCAGAGCCTTGGAGGGGCGCAGCCTGATTTAACAAAAAAACAGAAAGGAGTGGGCGCTTTGGGAGAAGCAAAGCAAGTGATTGCCCGCAACAAAAAAGCGTTCCACGACTATTTTGTGCTGGACACCTACGAGGCGGGACTGGAGCTATTCGGCACGGAGATCAAGTCCATTCGCCAGGGCAAAGTGAATTTGAAAGACAGCTGGTGCAGCATTGACGAGGGCCAGATGTATGCCGTGGGGGTGCATATCTCCCCTTACGACCACGGCAATATTTTCAATCGGGACCCTATGCGCCGCAAGCGACTGCTGCTGCATAAGAAAGAAATTCTCCGCCTGGCTGCGGACAGCCAGCAGCAGGGGCTGTCTGTCATTCCCTTGCAGCTGTATATCATCAAGGGCCGCGCCAAATTGGAGATCGGCCTGTGCAAGGGTAAAAAGCTCTATGATAAGCGGGCCGTGGCTGCCAAAAAAGCCTCGCAGCGGGACATTGACCGCGCCTTGAAAGACCGGCAGCGGGATTGACCGCACCAAAAATAACGATAAATGGGGATGAAAGGATTTCGACGGGTATAAAGAAGCACCGTAAGCGCATAGCGGAGTTGCACCGCTTAAAAAGTAACACCTTAAATTGAACTGACAATCATAAAACAGTAGCTCTGGCTGCTTAATTGCAGCCAGCGTTCTCGCTCTGAGGGCCACGGCAGGGATGAGAGCGTCGTTTAGTGGCGAACTTGCACGGAGGAGCGTTCCGGCCCCCGTCAGGAATTAGGAACTACCGTAGCGCCCAGTCTGTTTGCCGGTGAAGCGTGAGGGGAACCCCCAGCGACAAACTATATGCGTAGAAAGCGTTGCAGGCGTATATTCGGACGCGGTTTCGATTACCGCCATCTCCACCAAAAAAGCAGCCCTCCGGGCTGCTTTTCGTTTTTTATGTGAGGTCTAAAATCGAACAAAAGCGATTCTTCATGGACAATCAGCGCAGGGTATGGTATAGTGTGAGTAAACACAAACAAAAGAAAAAGGCGGGCAGGTTTATGAGCAAATACGAAAAAGCGGAGCTGACCAACATGTGCATGATCTATGACGGTGCCGGGCGTGTGGTGGTGCAGGACAAGGTCGGCCGCAGCTGGGGCGGGATCACCTTTCCCGGCGGACATGTGGAAAAGGACGAGTCCTTTGTGGACTCCGTTATTCGAGAAGTGAAAGAAGAGACCGGGCTGGATATTCAGTCCCCCAAGCTGTGCGGGATCAAGTGGTGGGAAGCGGGTCACGGTCGGCGCTACATTATCCTGCTGTTCAAAACCGACCGCTACACCGGCACGCTGCATGATTCTAACGAAGGCAAAGTGTTTTGGGCTGAATTAGACACGCTGCGGTCCATGCGCCTGGCGCCCAGCTTTGACAAAATGCTGGATGTTTTCACCAACGAGGACATACAGGAATACATTCAGCGCAAAGGGACGGACGGGTGGACGGACATTTTGAAATGACAAAGCAAGAAATGATGGCCACCGTGTATCGCCAACTGGCGCTGGACTATAATTGCCAACCGGAGGACTTTACAAAAGCCGGCATTTTCTTTACAGAAGCCAAAATGCAGCCGGGACGGCGGGAAATGCCATTTGTCACCCCGCGCCTGGAAGTGATCACCATGGGCAACAGCACCGTGGTCAACGCATCTAAAAGCGTTATGCCCTATGTAAAGCGAAAATTCAGAAACAAAAGCAGCTACGAAATTCTCACTGACAAGCTGGTCTACGGCGCAAATCCCTACTACCTCCCGGATATAGAGCGCATAAAGCCCATCGAAAACACCGCCTGTTCCTTTGCTCTGCTGGATAAAGACTTGCACGATTTGTATAAAAACAAGGGCTTTCCAAACGCATTACAGTATGACCCCAACAGCGCGCGGCCGGAGGTGCTGGCCGCCGTAGCCTATGACCAAGAGCAAATCGTCGGCATCGCTTGTGCCAGCGCAGACAGCAAGACAATGTGGCAGATCGGCGTGGATGTGCGTCCTGCCTATCGCGGCAACGGCATCGCGGTAAAGCTGGTGAACATGCTGACCATAGAGACTTTGGCCCGGGGCGCGGTGCCCTATTACACCACGGATATTGCCAATTTAAGCTCTCAAAAAGTGGCCGTCAAAAGCGGCTATTTGCCCGCCTGGACCCATTGTTTTAGAAACCGATTGCCAAAACTCCATAAATAAAAGCAGCCCACTCGGGCTGCTTTTTTCATTTTTACGCGCCAAACAAAACAGCAGTATTTCTAATAAACCCGGCGGTTTTTCTGAAGTCTGCCGGGCGGCTATGTAGTATAGTGTAATTATGCACCGCTGCACCATATAAAAAGTGCAGTCCATCACTGAACTGCACTTTGGGCCGTCCGTCGCTACCGTAAAAGGGAGCGAACGATCCGATCGAATGATATTTTTAGCGCTGCACCGGGCTGCCGCAGTGGGTACAATACTTGGCGTCGCGGCTCAACCGCTGACCGCAGCCGGGACAATTCCGGTCCATCCGACTGCCGCAATGGGCACAGTAGCTGCCCTTAGGGTTCAACCGGAGACAATGGGGACATACCACAGGTATGCGCAGCAAAAGCTCGTAAATTGCAACGGCGATCACATTGGTCAGCAGCGTCAGCAAAAACCAAAAACGCGCATGATAGCCGGCTTTTGCCGTCCTGCTTTTCATCCAAAAGGCCACCAGCAACCAATACCAAACCGCCATACCGACCCAGGCGCCTGCAATCCCGGCCAATGCGATCACTCGAATGGTACTCAAGGGCGTTATGTACGCGGCCAGCTCCCGCTTCTCCCCATGATCCTCCGGCGGTACATTTTGCGCCTCGCCCACAAGATCGCCGGAGGGTTGACGATCTTTTATTTCCTCACTTTGGCTGATGCGGATCATCTCTTGGATCTGGGTTTGGCAGATCACGGCGACGGATACCGTACCGGCGACCAAAAGGATCACCAATGTAATGAACCAGGTCTTAAATTTAGACTTGTACGATCTTGCTGTCTGCATAAGTCATATCCTTTCTGAAAAAAAGTTAAATAAGGTGGCTTCTCTTAAAGTACACAATATAGGACTTCAAAAGTTCTTTATCCATAGGCGCGCAGCGAATATCGGTGCCTTCCAGCGCCGTACGGGTATTAAACATATCATAAATCGGCTGTCGCTCCATGTGCCTTGTTATAATATCGCCCTGGCCGTTATCCTCAAACATACAAGACAGGATCTTCAGCGCATTGCCGCCTAAGTTGGTTTTGCGCAGCGCAGCTTTCCACACCGAATAGGGCACCGGCAACACAAACAGACCGGAGGCATAAATGGCTTTTAACAGCTCTGCCGAGGACTTGATCTGCGGGTTGATGATGTTAAAAGCTTTGTCCCAACCATCGTCCATAAAAGCAATGTGCGCCATAACCGCACTGACATAATCCACCGGCGTAAAATTCAGCGGCATTTCCACAATGGGCACCACCTGCATTTGAATACAGCCGATGATCATTCGACTGGTCAGATCCCGTACAGCCCAAATGCCGTCCTGCTTGGTGCCTGTGATATCCCCGGGACGGTAGACCTTTGCTTTAATGCCCCGCGCCCTGGCCAGCATAATGATTTTTTCGCTGACCCACTTCGTCTGGGAATAGCCAAGGAAATAGCCGTCCGACGACGCCAGCGGATCATCCTCCAGCGCATTTTTGGCAAAGTGACTGGGGTTATCATACACGCTGTAAGACGAGGTGTAATTCAAGTATTTCATCTTTTCTGTGGTGGCGATACGCAGGCACTCAACGGTAGAAGAAACATTGGCGCTCTTCATTGCAGCGTATGGATACAGAAAATTCAGCACCGCCCCGCAGTGGAAGATCATATCCGCCTGGCAACACACCGTGTGGTAATCCTGCGGCGACATGGCAAATTTCTCTTTGGTCAAATCCCCCGGCACAGCCAGGATCCGATGCCGAAACGCAGGGTCCCAGCAGTGGAACCGGAGCATATTCATTTTAATGCGCTCCAGTCCGTCGTACCGATCTCTGCACCGGGTCAGGCAATACACCCGGATCTCCGCATCCTTTTGCAGCAGATCCCGCAGAAGATAGGCGCCCAAAAAACCGGTGGCGCCGGTTAAAAAAATCGTTTTACACGCCGAGGCAGGCACCGTATAGTCGCCCATCGGCTGAATATCTTCCGGCAAGACCACCTCCCGGTCCAGATCCACCTGCACCGGCACCGGGTCCGCAGGGACCTCGCTTTTGCAGGACAACACCAGCTTGCAGATCGCCTGCGGTGTGGGGCACAGCAGCACCGCCCGCGGATCCAGCTCTACCTGAAATGTGCTCTCCATCCGGCTGATGGCCGCCATCATTCCCAGCGAGTCGCCGCCCAGATCCAAAAAGTTGGAGTCGTCGTCTACCGTCTTGCCGCTGAGCTGCTCTGAAAAGCAGGCTTTGATTTTTTCAAGCACTTGGTCTTTGTCCATCAGGCACTCTCCTTTTTACCGTAATTTCTCTTGATTTTCAATGTGGTGGTCTTTTCAAATTCACTGTCTCTGAACTTCACCTTTGCAATATGCTTGTAGGCAGGAGCCGTGCGGTTGTATTGCTCCACCGCGTCCCGGATCAGCGCCCGGGCATTGCTGTGCTCCTTTTCATTGGCAAAGAACTCTGCGGTAATGGCCCGATCTTCTTCATACACCAGCACCTCCCGAACAAAGTCATAACGAGACAGCTTTTCTTCGATCTCCTCCGGCGACACATTTTTGCCGTTGGCAAGAATGATCAAATTTTTCTTTCTGCCGGTAATGAACAAAAAACCGTCGCTGTCGATCCTGCCGTAATCCCCGGTTTTGAACCAGGCGCCGTCAAAGGCCTTTTCCGTCTCTTCCCGGTCGCCGTAATAGCCCGCCATCACATTGGCACCCTTAACATACACCTCGCCGATACCGTCCTCGTCCGGGTGGCTGATCTTGATCTGATTGCAAGGCAGCGCCTGGCCGCAGGAGCCCAGCTTGAAATAATCGTTCCGATTTACGGTCACCACCGGCGAGCACTCGGTAATGCCGTAGCCGTTGATCACATGGATCCCCAGCTCGTAAAGGCCCTTTTGATAGTATGCGTCCAGTGCCGCACCGCCGCAAATAATGGTCTCCAAATTACCACCCAGCTGGTCTAAGATCTCCTTAAACAGCTTGCGGCGCACATCCACGCCTTTCTCCAGCAATTTGTTGCTGACCTTGATCGCCTTTTTCAACAGCTTTGCCTTGCCCTGCTTTTCTGCCGTTTGCCAAATGGTCTTGTAGATCATCTCGATCACCAGCGGCACCGCAGAGAAGTTTTGCGGCTTGTATTTTTGAAAATCGCCCACCACATTCTTCAGATCGGAACAAATATAACCGCTGGCGCCCATTAAAAATGCGGCAAACAGTGCAGACGCCCAGGAAAAGGTGTGGTTAAAAGGCAGCACGATCACCGTATTACCCCCGCGGGCGCAGGCACAGGTAGACACCACATCGCTGGTCAAATTGGCGTGTGTGAGCATAACGCCCTTGCTCTTGCCCGTTGTACCGGAGGTAAAAACGATACACGCCAGGTCCTCCGGCCGGACCGTCGCGTCCGTATAGGCACGCTGACCGTCGTCCAACAGGTCCTCGCCTACAAACACACACCGCGGCAGATCGGCCATGGGGATATACTGCACCGTACTTAATGCGTCGCTCTCTTTGAATTTTTCGATCACATCGGCATAGGTGTCGGAATAGATCACCGCCTTGCACTTACAGACCGTAACAAAATGCACCAGATCGCTCCAGGGCATTTCCTTATCCAGGGGAACGCACACATTCCCGCCGTTTAATATGGCAATAAAGGACATAAACCAGTCGTAAGAATTTTCGCCCAGCAGCGCGATCTTGCACTGCTGCAAACCATTGCTGTACAGATAGGTGCCCAGCGCCTGTACATCTCTGTCAAATTGGCCGTAGGTCTTGGATCTCAAAGACTTGCCCACCTTGTAGTCCACCAGTTTTTGCTCTGCATAATGAGAAACGCCGTAGTGCACCAGCTCCTTAATGGTCTTGACCCCCGGCATTTCATAAAAAGGGTATGGCTTATTTTTCATAAAAGGTTCTCCTTTCTGCTGTGCGGCATACGCCGCCTGACATTGGCCTTTTATGCGTTCATTCTAACCGCAGGCAATAAACCTGCGATAAAACAGAAATAAACCCCAAGTAAAAAACATCGACATTCCTGCTTTGCCGCCGATCTGTTTTTGGGGGAATTCACCGTGTTGACCGCCGGGCAGAACGCGCGGATTTTTATAGACAATTTATACCGGATATGGTATAGTGAAATCACAAAAACTTTATACTTTGGGGGAGAAAATCATGACAAAGAAAGCCAAAATCATTCGAGGAATTAAAATCGCCATTTGCGTCATTTTGGCGCTGGTGCTGGTCATTGCCGGGGTGCTGCTGTTCCCGCTCACCGGCAAAAAGCACATTGAGATCTGGAGCCGGGACCAGGCCTTTGACATCAGCAAAATCGAGACCGTGGCCAAGGAGCGGGAGGACTTTAAGATCCTGATGCTCACGGACACCCAGCTGTGGAGCCAGCCCAGCGTCAACAAAAAGTGCTACGACGAGATGGACGCACTGGTGGAAAAGACCCGGCCGGACCTGATCACCCTGCCCGGGGATGTGCTCTCTGCCTTTGCCAGCCGCTTTAACATCAGCGGTTTTATCAAGCATATGGACAGCTACAAGATCCCCTGGGCGCCGGTATTCGGCAACCACGATAACGAGATCCCCAGCAACTCCCTGAACTGGCAGGGCGACAAGTACGAGGCCAGCGAATACTGCCTGTTCCAAAAGGGGCCCAGCAACCTGTACGGCTGCGGCAACTATGTGATCAACATTACGGAGGACGGCGCGCCGGTGTATTCCGTCTATATGCTGGACAACGGCCGCTATCTCACCTACGACAACGGCGACACCAAGGAAATCTATATGGGCTACGAGCAGATCGCCTGGTACGAGTGGAATGTGCTGGGTATAAACGCCGCGGCCGGTTACACCGTGCCGTCTATGACCTTCTCTCATTTTGCCCAGCCGGAAATGCGGGAGGCCATTGAGAAATACGGCGTCAAGGGCGAAAACGACAGCTATACCATTCCTGCCCAGTACGGCTCCGGCTCCTGCCAGTACCTGCCCGGCGCTGCGCCGGTGAAGTCCGGCTTTGTAGACAAGTGCAAAGAGCTTGGCTCTACCAAATACATCTTCTGCGGCCACGACCACGAGAACGACGCCAGCATTACCGCCGACGGCATTACCTACACCTACGGGCTGAAAACCGGCCCCTCTCCCGTGCCGTGGAACTTTGCCAAACAGACCGGCGGCACCCTGATCACCATTACCGGCCGGGGCCAAAAGCAGGAAGTCAGCCTGAAAAACTATGTGATCAATCCCAACAACCGCTAACGGCAGAGAAGAGAAACGATGAAACCCATTCAACGAAAACGGCGGCGCATTGCGTACTTTGCCCCCTGGGCAAAAATGCGCCCCTTTACCAAAGAAAAACACACTTTAACAGACGGCAAGATCACCTACACCGTTGCCCCCGGCACTGCCTACGCCAACCATGTGGAGACCGCCGGGTTTGGCTGCGCGGCTATCATCAGCTACGGCTGCACGGCAGACGGCACCCTGCGGCTGATGCGCCATGTGACCTACCCCACCCTGCGGCTCTATCCCAACGAGACCGGCAGCGCCCTGGACCACAACTTTAAGGGCTACGCCCTGCAAGCGGACGGACACAGGGTCAAAGAGCAGGCAAAGCGCTTTGTCTTTGACGGCATTTTGCACCTGTATAGCAGCGCACCGGGGCTGGAGATTTGCCGCAGTCTGTGCGCCGCCCGGGAGGGCAAGGCGCTGATAGAGCGGCTGGAGATCACCAACCGGGGGACCGACCCGGTAAAAATACAGCTGAAAAGCCGGGACACGGACCGATCGACCCGCGCCTGCTACGGCGTGGACCGGCGCCGCTACCGGCTGCTGGCCCGCTGCAACCCACCGGAGGGGCTGACCCTGGCCCCCGGCGAGATCGGCGTGCTCTGCTGCGCCTACTGCGGGGCAGAGGTCGGCGAGCGATTTGCCATTGACTACCAAGGCGAGATAGGCGCCCGCCGGGCGTTTATGGAAGAACTGCGCACCCAGGCGGTGATCGAGACCCCGGAGGCGCAGCTGAACGCCATGGCTTTTTACACCAAGCTCCGCGCCTGCGAAAGCATCTTTCGCACCAAGGCGGGGCTGATGCACTCCCCCGGCGGCGGCTACTATTACGCCGCTCTGTGGACCAACGACCAGTGCGAGTATGTGAACCCATACTTTGGCGTGCTGGCCTATCCCCCTGCCCGGGAGCAGGCAGAGAACTGTTACCGTATGTACCAAAAATACATTGCCCCGGACAAGGCGCTGATCACCAGCATTATTGCCCAGGGGGACGGTATTTGGCACGGCGCCAAGGATCGAGGGGACAGCGCCATGTACGCCTACGGCTGCGCCCGCTATCTGCTCACCGCCGGTGACAAAGCACTGGCCGCCCGGTACATAGACGGTATTCGGGACTGTATCACCTACACCCTGTCCCAGATCGGGCCGGAGGGCGTGGTGCGCAGCGACTCGGACGAGCTGGAGAACCGATTTGAAAGCGGCAGCTACAACCTGTGCACCTCCAGCCTGGCCTATGACGCTCTGCGCAGCACCGCCTGCCTGGAGCGGGAACTGGGAAGCGCAGACCGCGCCCGGCAGCTGGAAGAAAAGGCGGCAGACCTAAAGGCCGCCGTAGAGCGCTACTTTGGCGCCAATGTGGAGGGCTACAACACCTACCGCTACTGCGCGGAGGAAAAGCGGCTGCGTGCCTGGATCGCCATTCCCCTGGCCATGGGGATCACCGATCGCAGCAGCCAGACGGTGGACGCTCTACTGTCTGACAAGCTGTTCCAAAACGGCGGGATCGTTACCCGCAGCGGCGAAAAGACCTACTGGGACCGAGCCACGCTGTACGCCCTGCGGGGTATGTTCTGCGCCGGGGAGCGGGACCGAGCGCTCTCTTTGCTGCGCACCTACACCGCCAGCCGCCTGCTGGGGGAGCATATCCCCTACCCGGTCGAGGCCTATCCGGAGGGCAACCAGGCCCAGCTGTCTGCGGAGAGCGGGCTGTACCAGCGGATATTCATCGAGGGCATATTGGGCTACCGACCCACCGGCTTTGCCCGGTTCGACCTGACCCCCAACCTGCCTGCGGAATGGAATGACTTTGCCATTCGCCGCCTGACCCTGTGCGGGCAGCAGACGGACATTGCCCTGCACCGCACCGCAGCGGGCATAGAGATCACCGTGGCCCTGCCCCACCGCACCATCACCCAAACGGCAGCAAACGGCCAAACCGTGACCGTTCAGCTTAATGAGGAAGAAATATGAGCCAAATAGAAGCCGCCGCCTATGGCATTTTGCCCGGGCAAGAGATCGGCGCTCGGCTGGCGCAGCTGACCTGCGCCCTGCAAACGGCAGAGCCGGGCACCCGGGTGGTGTTTGCCCCCGGCACCTACTACATAGACAGCGCCAACTGCGAAAAACACACGCTCTATATCACCAACACCGTTGGGGACAAGGAGTTCCGCCCGGGGGAAACGCCCCACATCAACGCCGTTCCCTTTTACCTGTCCGGCCTAAAGGACATCACCATAGACGGCGGGGACAGCGTGTTTATCATCAACGGCAAGGTGACCAACGCCGCCCTGGAGGACTGCGAAAACATCACCCTGTGCAACCTGGAGCTGCGCCACGCGCACCCGGATATGCACGGCCTGCGTGTGATCAAAAAAACGCCCTTTACCGTTGACTTTGCCATAGACGCAGATACAAATTACCAAGTGGAAAACGGCAAGCTGTGCTTTTACGGCCAGGATTACCGGGTCATTACCGACCACGCAGCCACTGCCGCTGCCTGGATCGGCCGGATCCGCAAGGCCGCGCCGCAGCAGATCCGCCGGGTGGCGCACCCGCTGCTGGGTTATCTGAAAGTACGGGATCTGGGGCAGCACCGCATTCGGGTCACCTATCCCTGCACCTTCCGCTTTTTGCCCGGCGACCAATATTATATTTTTGATGTGCGCCGCCAATTTGCCGGTATTTTTGTAAACCGGTGCAAGAATGTGGCCTTGCAAAACATTCGCCAGCGGTTCAACTACTCCCTGGCGCTGGTGGCACAGGACACAAAGGACCTGACCGCCTGCGGGTTGGAATTTGCCCCGGAGCCGGGCAGTCCCCGCCAAATGGCCTCTGTGGCGGACTTTGTCCAGATCTGTATGTGCCGCGGGCAAGTCTCCATAACAGACAGCACCTTTGACGGTGCCGGTGACGACTGCCTGAATGTGCACGGTATTCACTTTCAGATCACACAGCAGGTGGGCGACCGGCTGACGGTGCGATTTATGCACCCCCAAAGCCACGGCTTTAACCCGCTGCGGGTGGGCGACACCCTGGCCTACATTGACCCGGAGACCCTGCTGGAGCAAGGCCGGTGCCAAATCCAGCAGTCCCGGCTGCTGAACGAATATGAGATTGCCCTTACCGTCAGCAACACCGACGGCTGCCGCACCGGCGCCGTCGTGGAAGATATGAGCGCCTGCCCGGATGTGACCTTTGCCAACAACACCTTGACCCGGATCATCACCCGCGGGCTGCTGATCACCACCCGGGGCCATGTGCGGGTGCAGGGCAACCGATTTATCAGTACCGGTATGAGCGGCGTGCTGCTCTCAGACGACGCAAAGAATTGGTACGAAAGCGGAATGTGCCAGGATGTGACCCTTGCAGACAACCGTTTTGACTTCTGCGGCCAAACGCCGGTGCGCATTTTGCCGGAGAACAGCCGCTACGCCGGTGCCGTGCACCGCCATATTCAAATCTGCAACAACCGCTTTGACCGTTACAGCGGCTACTGCATTACAGCCAAGGCCACAGACGACCTGACCGTTACCGGCAACACCTTTGCCTGCGGCAAGCCCCTGCGCACCAAGGACTGCACCCAAGTTCATTTTGCGCCGTAAGCGCGCACTTTTTTGGAGATAAACCATGGAAGAAACCATTATTCAGTTCGGCACCGGCAACTTTCTGCGGGGCTTTGCCGACGACTTTATTCAGCAATTAAATGACCGGGGCCTCTTTGCGGGCCAAGTGGTGGTGGTGTCCCCCACCGACTCGGCTACGGTAGAGAAGATCAACGCCCAAGGCGGCCGCTACCACCTGCTGCTGCGTGGGCTGGCAGAGGGCCGACCGGTCAGCGATCTGCGAGAGATCCGCTGCATTTCCCGCGCCGTCAATCCGTACCGGGAATTTGACGCCTATTTGGCGCTGGCACAGCAGCCGGAGGTGCGCTTTGTGATCTCCAACACCACCGAGGCGGGTATTCAGTTTGACCCTGCCTGCCGCCTGACGGACCGGCCCGCCGCCGCATTCCCGGCCAAGCTGACCCAGCTGCTGTACGCCCGCTACCAAGCCCATTTGCCCGGGCTGGTGATCCTGGCCTGCGAGCTGATCGACAACAACGGCCAAGCCCTCAAGCACTGCGTGCGCCGCTACGCCGAGCAGTGGCAGCTGGGGGCGGACTTTGCCCGCTGGCTGGAAGAAGAAAACACCTTTTGCAGCACCTTGGTGGACCGGATCGTTACCGGCTATCCCCGGGAGGAGGCGGCGGAGATCTGCGCCCGGATCGGCACGGACGACGCCCTGCTGGACACCGCCGAGCCGTACCACCTGTGGGTGATCGAAGGGGATTTTGAACAGGAACTGCCCTTGCAAGCCGCCGGGCTAAATGTGATCTGGACCGACCGGGTGGCGCCCTATAAAAAGATGAAAGTACGCGTGCTCAACGGCGCCCACACCTCCCTGGTGTTCCCCTCCCTGCTGTGCGGGGTGGAAACGGTGGGCGAGAGCCTGAAAGACAAGGACCTGGCCGCCTTTTTAGACGGCTGCCTGCACCGCTACATTCTGCCCACCCTGGATAATCAGGCGGAGGCAGAGGCCTTTGCAGGGGCGGTACTGGAGCGCTTTGCCAATCCCTATATCCACCACCGGTGGCAGTCCATTGCCCTGAATTCCATCAGCAAATACACCGCCCGGGTGCTACCCACTTTGCTGGACACGGTAGCCGGCGGCGCACCGGTGCCCCGGCCCCTGGCGTTCTCCCTGGCCTGCCTGATCGAGTATTATAAAACCCGCCCGGTAACGGACGACCCGGTAAAGGTGGCGTTTATCAAAGAGAGCCCCATTCCGGAGATCCTGGCAAACGCCCATCTGTGGGGCACGGACCTGTCTTTCTTGACGGACACGGTCACGGCGTGCACGGAAAAGCTGCACCAATGCGGCGTGCGGGAGGCAATGCTATGGAGTATGTGACCATTCACCCGGACGATACGGTCAAAGTGTGCCTGCAAGACGGGCACAAATACGCCCGCCGGGCCATTCGCAAGGGGGAAGCGGTGATCAAATACGGCTTTCCCATCGGCACCGCCACGGCAGACATTGCCCCCGGCGAACGGGTGCACAGCCACAATCTGCGCACTGCCCTGGGCGGCGCCAGAGATTACACCTATACCCCAAAGTTCCAATACCCGGCGCCCCTGAGCCAGGCCACCATAGACGGCTTTGCCCGCCCCGGCGGCCAAGTGGGCATACGCAATGATATTTGGATCGTGCCCACCGTTGGGTGCGTAAACAGCATTGCCCGGGCGCTGGCAGAGCGCACCGGCGCCATTGCCCTGACCCACCCCTATGGGTGCAGCCAGCTGGGCGGCGACCTGGCGGTGACCCAAAAGGTGCTGGCCGGGCTGGTGCACCACCCCAACGCCGGCGGCGTGCTGGTACTGGGACTGGGGTGCGAGAATAACAATATCCCGGAGTTCAAAAAAGTCCTGGGTGACTGCGACCCCCGGCGGGTGCGCTTTCTCAACTGCCAGGACTGCACCGACGAGCTGGACCAAGGCGTTGCCGTCATTCGAGAACTGCAAGCCCTGGCGGCCACGGACCGGCGCTGCGCCCTGCCGATCAGCAAGTTAAAAATCGGGCTGAAATGCGGCGGCAGCGACGGCCTGTCCGGCATTACCGCCAACCCCCTGTGCGGCCGGGTCACCGACCGACTGGCAGCTATGGGCGGCAGTGCGGTACTCACCGAGGTGCCGGAGATGTTCGGCGCCGAGCAGCTGCTGATGAACCGCTGCACCACCGGGGCGGTCTTTGACCGGGCGGTGCGGCTGATCAACAACTACAAGAATTACTTTTTGGATCACCACCAGCCGGTGAGCGAGAACCCCTCCCCGGGCAACAAGGCCGGCGGCATTACCACCCTGGAGGAGAAATCTCTGGGCTGCGTGCAAAAGGGCGGCACCGCTCCCATTACCGATGTGTTGGACTACGGCGATCGGGTAACGGAGCCGGGACTGAGCCTGCTGGGCGGCCCGGGCAACGATATGGTGGCGGTGACCAACCTGTGTGCCGCCGGGTGCCACCTGATCCTGTTTACCACCGGACGGGGCACGCCGCTGGGTGCGCCGGTGCCCACCATTAAGATCGCCACCAACACCGCCCTGGCAAAGAAAAAGCCCGGCTGGATCGACCTGGACGCCCAACGGGCCACCACGGACGATCTGTTTGACCTGATCCTGCGCACCGCAAATGGGCAGGAGACCCAAAACGAACGCCACGGCTACCGGGAGATCGCCATTTTCAAAGACGGCGTGACCCTGTAAAAGGCGCAAAAAAAGACGGAACCGCTCTTACACGGTCCCGTCTTTTATTTTGCTTTATGGGCTTACTCCCCCACCTCGGTAGAGAGCAGCACCCGGTCGTTGTCAAACTCCTCGCCGGAGGTGACCTTAAACTTATCCAGCAGATCCTTGGTGGTCAGCTGCTTCTTTTCCTCGCCGCTTACATCATAGATGATCTTGCCCTCGTTCATCATGATCAGCCGGTTGCCGATGGCAATAGCGTCTTTCATATTATGGGTGATCATAATGGTGGTCAGGTGGTCCCGGGCCACGATCTTCTCCGTCAGGTCCAGCACCTTTTTGGCGGTCTTGGGGTCCAGGGCTGCGGTGTGCTCATCCAGCAGCAGCACCTTGGGCTTCTTCAAAGTGGCCATCAGCAGCGTTACCGCCTGGCGCTGACCGCCGCTGAGCAGACCTACCTTGGAGGTCAAGCGGGTGTCCAGCCCCAGGTCCAGCTCCTTGAGCATCTCTGCATACTGGGCCTTTTCTTTTTTGCTGACGCCGGAGCGCAGGGTCCGCCCCTTGCCGCGGCGGGCTGCAATGGCCAAATTCTCCGCGATCTGCATATCCGCAGCAGTGCCGGTCATCGGATCCTGGAACACACGGCCGATAAATTTGGCACGCTTGTATTCCGGCAGCTTGGTCACATCCTGGCCGTCGATCACAATGGAGCCGCAGTCCACCGGGTACACTCCGGCGATCATATTCAGCATAGTGGATTTGCCAGCGCCGTTGCCGCCGATCACCGTTACAAAATCGCCCTCGTTCAGGGTCAGATCAATGCCGCAAAGGGCCTTTTTCTCATTGATGGTCCCGGGGTTAAATGTCTTTTGTACACCTGTGATTTTAAGCATTGTCCTTGCCCCCCTTGTTGGTCTTTACATGCTTGGCGCTCAGCTGCCCTTTCCAGTACGGCACGCCCAGGAACAGGGCCACCACCAGAGCGGAGAACAGCTTCAGGTCGTTGGCGTTCAGACCCATTTGCAGCACCAGCTGAATGACGATATAGTAGATCACGCCGCCCAGCACTGCCGCCAGCAGGCGCAGGGCAAAGTTCTTAAACAGCTTGCCAAAGATCACATCGCCGATGATCACTGCCGCCAAGCCGATCACGATGGCGCCGCGGCCCATATTGATGTCCGCAAAGCCCTGGTACTGGGCCAGCAGCCCGCCGGACAGCGCCACAATGCCGTTAGAGAGCACCAGCCCCAGCACTTTGTTCAGCCCGGTGTTGATACCGTTGGCGCGGGCCATGGCCTCGTTGCACCCGGTGGCGCGCACACCGGCGCCCAGCTCCGTGCCAAAGAACCAGTACAGCAGCCCAATGATCACCAGCGCAAACGCGCCGCCGATGAGAATGGACTTGGGGATATACCGCAGGGACACCAAAATGCCGTATTCGTCAATATTCAGCGCCACATTGGCCCGCCCGCTCATGATCCGCAGGTTGACGGAATACAGCGCCAGCTGGGTCAAAATGCCCGCCAAGATCGCCGGAATGCCAAACTTGGTATGTAAAATACCGGTGACCAGCCCGGCAATACACCCGGCCAGGAACGCCAGCAGCATAGCCAGCCAAATGTTCATCCCTGCAATGGTGCACACCACCAGCACGGCACCGCCGGTGCCAAAGCTGCCGTCCACCGTCAGGTCTGCCAGATCCAGGACCTTAAAGGTCAAATACACGCCCACTGCCATAATACCCCAGATGATACCTTGGGCACAGGCACCGGGCAAAGAAGCTAAAAATCCGCTCATTGCACATTCTCCTTCAATTTAAAGTGCTAAATTCGCAAAGCGTAATCTTATCTTACCAAATCCGCCGTAAAAAATCAAGTAGATGGCCGATCTAAATGGCGCCAATCCCTCCACCACCGCGATGCGGCGGTCCCCCACCTAACCGGTGCCCGTCCCCTCTGTCGCTGCGCGACATCTCCCCGCACTGCGG
>CAVIFY010000008.1:0-69520 GCA_963642245.1 Bifidobacteriaceae bacterium
CGTGAGGGCTGCGACGAATACTTAAAGCGGCTGTCCGCCTTTGCTAAGGTGCAGGTGGTGGAATTGCCGGAGAGCCGCTGCCCGGCAGATCCGTCCCCGGCAGAGATCCGGCGGGTGCTGGAGCAGGAGGGCGACAGCATTTTGGCAAAAATTCCCAAGGGCGCCCGGGTGATCCCCCTTTGTATTGAGGGGCGGGAGCTGTCCAGTGAGCAGCTGGCGGCGCGGGTAGCGGACTTTAGCCAGCAAAGCTCCCACCTGGTGTTTGTGATCGGCGGTTCCTATGGCCTGTCGCCCCGTGTAAAGGCCGCAGGGGACTTGCAGCTGTCCTTTGGCAAAATGACCTTGCCCCACCAGCTGGCCCGCCTGGTGCTCCTGGAGCAGATCTACCGGGCCTGCGCCATCAACAACCATTCTAAATATCATAAATAAAAATACGGCAGTCCGCTCTACTCCGAGCAGGCTGCCGCTTTTGTTTTGCTAAATAAAAGAAGCGACGCCGAACATAGCATTCGGTGTCGCTTCTTTTAAGGGGGGTAAAATTTATGCAAAAGCCATAAATTTATATATGTCAAAAGGCTGCCCGGAAAGGGGGAGAGAAGGCAACCTTCTTGGCATCTTACTTATCAGTCAGACTGTAAGCCTGACTGTATAACTGGGTGTTGTTACCGGGAACGGCACCCAGAGAATTTTTCCGCATTGCGCCTTTGATCATAAAGAACGCCACATCCTTGCTGATCTGTGCATAGTCTACATTGAAGATCTTTGCGGAAAGGGTCTTGTTAAAGAAGTTGATCAGCGGACCCATACAAAAGGCCGTGATGATGGTGCCGATGCCAATGTTTTGAATACTGGCAAAGTCGCCGTGAGCAATGGCGGTAAAGCCGCCGCTGACCAGCAGCCCGATGGACACCACGGTCACATCCGTCAGCACCCGCACCCACTTGTACGGCAGCTTGGCGAACCGGCTGAGCATAAAGCCCAGGGCGTCATAAGGGCCAACGCCGATGTTGGCCGTGAAGAACAGGCTACAGGCAAAGCAGAGAACGAGGATACCGGCAAGGAGAAGGGGGATTCTAATTGACAGAGTGTCGTTCTGCTTTACCATCGGCATCAGCAGGCTACTGAATAACTCACAGCTGTAACCGACGCCGGCCATGTTAAACACGGTGCCTACACCGACCAGTCCCCGGTGCGCAACGATCACCACATACAGCAGGATCACTGCGTTGACGATCAGCTGGTAAGTACCAAAGCTGATCCCCAAAACGGCGGCCACGCTCATGTTCATAGAGGTGAACGGGTCTACGCCGAAACCGGACACATTGAAAAGAGCCGTACCAAACCCCATAACCACAATGCTCAGGAAAGACAGCACGGTCCGCTTCACCATGTGGTGCTGCGCAAACATATCCAGGATATAACCGCGTGCGTTGTTTCTGAGTTTCTTCATTGCTTTTACCTCGGGTCCGTTTTTCTCTTTTCGTGACACATTATAGACCCGATTTTCAAAAATGCAAGGCTTTTTTTGCCATTTCTGCGTATTGGCTACTATGCACTAAAAACACATTGACTTTTTGTGCAACTTGCACAATGCGGCTTATTCCATTTGGCGGCCCAAAAAGGCGGCGCCCACCTGGATCAGCCGAATTTGCGCCTCGTCCGGCACAGCCCCGTCCTCTCCTTGCAGCAGCAGCACCGTGCCGGACACATCGCCGCCGTACACAATGGGATAGGCCACCTCCGCCGGGCGGTCGTAGCCCTCAATGGCTTGCAGGCACTCGCCGGGGGCCTTGGCGATCCGCGGGGTGCGGGCGTCCATCACATCTTCCAGGGCCTTGGTCACCCGGCGCTCCATCACCTCTCGCTTGCTGACCCCGGCAGCGGCCACCACATGGTCGTTGTCCGTGATCACCACCGGGGAGCAGCCGTTCTTGTGGAGCACCTCGGCGTATTGCCCGGCGAATTGGGACAGCTCGCCGATGGGGGAGTATTTCTTAAAGATCACCTCGCCGTCGGCGTTGGTAAAGATCTCCAGCGGGTCGCCCTCCTTAATGCGGAACGAGCGGCGGATCTCCTTGGGGATCACAATGCGCCCCAGGTCGTCAATGCGGCGTACAATACCGGTAGCTTTCATAGAGCATATCTCCTTAGATGTTAATATATCCCTATTATTTTGCACCTGTTTTGCCCGGCAATACGAAAATTTTGTACGCCTGTTTTTCCAATTTACGGCAATGAAAATCCCCGGCCGTACAGCCGGGGGTAAAATCCTATGCTTTTTATTCTTTCTCGCCAATGAAGTGCAGGATCAGGTCTGCCACGCGGCGGCTGGAGCGGCCGTCCAGGTGGTCAAAGAACTTGGTCTTAAAGGGCGGTACTTTCTCGCTCTCCAAGTCGCCGGTGATGATGGCCTCTGTCAATTCCCGCTGGGAAAAGACGATCTTGCCGGGCACAAAGCTCTCAAAATCATAATAGAAATCCCGCTTGCTGATGTAGTCAAACAGATCAAAGGCATAAAACAGCATGGGAATATCCAGCAGCGACGCCTCAAATACCACGCTGGAGTAGTCGGTGATCAGCAGATCGGTAACGAACAGCAGGTCGTTGAGCTCGTCCTCGTCGGACAGGTCCAGCACCCGGTCCTTGTAGGTCTCCGGAATCACCGGGCGCTCCGGGCAGAAGGGGTGGTACTTGATCAGCAGCGCCGTATCTGCCGGCAGGGCGTCCATAAACTCGTCCACATGGAAGGCGTCTGCCGGGTAGTAGGCGCTCATTTGGCCGTTGCCCCGGAATGTGGGGGCAAAAAGGATGATCCGCTTGTCCCGCAGCTGCGGGTATTTGGCATAGAACCCGTCCTGCACCGTTTGGGCGTACCGGGGGTCCATAAAAATATCCGTTCTGGGAATGCCGGTGGCCAGCACCTTGTCGTCAGACAGGCCAAAGCCCTCGGCGTAATGCTTGGCGATCTCCGCAGAGGAGACGATGGCCACATCGTACATCCGGTGGTTGGGGTCCGTCTGCTTGGGGCCGCCCACCTTGCCCAGGCGGGTAAAGCCAAAGGTCTTAAAGGCGCCGCAGGCGTGCCACAGCTGCATCAGCTTTACCTCCGGGCGCTTGTCCACCATATTCAGCAGGCGGAAGTAATCGTCCACGATCACCACCTTGGAGGAGGCGTACAGCTTGACAAAGCGGAACATATTTTTGGCCTTGTAGTGGCCGTTAGGGTCAGAGAACAGCAAAAACTGAAAGTCGATATTCGGGTCGTCCTTGATCTGATTATAGACGAACTCCGGGTTGCCGCCCAGGGTGTCCCGTCGGCCGGACATAAAGGTGACCCGGTTGGGCACCACTTCCTTTTTGCACAGCAATTTGTAGTAGGCGTTGTAGATGGCATACACCGGGCGGCGAATGTTCTCTACAAAATTGGCCCGCTTAAAGCTGGTCTTAATAAAGGACGACACATTGATCTTAAATTGCACAAAAATGTTTTTGCCCACGCCCTCAATGGGTGCGGTCTTGCGCCGGGGCACAATATCCAGCCCGGCCAAAATGCCGTCAAACAGGAACAGGGGCAGCAAAAGCAGGGCAAACAGGCACCGCAGGGCAAAGTCAATGAACCGGAGCAGGGGCACCAGCACACGGCTGCGCTGCACAAAGGGGCGGTCGCCGCTTTTCTTCTTTTGGGAGAACAGCAGCAGGGCGCTGTTTTCGCAGTCAAAGCCAAAGGAATAGGTGCGGTTGCCGGTCTGCGCCGGGGCCACATACTCATTGTCCGGTGCGTCAAATACCGCTGCGCCGTCAAAGCACTCGTACTCAATGTACTCCTCCGGCAGCTCTATGCCCGGGTTCTCGTGGAGCACATTGGTGGACACGGTAAAGGGCAGCGCCTGCACCGTGTGGCGGCCGTACTCAAAGTCAATGGTGACGGTCACCGGGCTTTCCGGCTGGAAGTGGTAAAAGATCTGGTCCAGCAGGTAGGTGTAGTTGCATACCACAATGCAGCTCTCCTCCTGCTTTTGGCGAAAGTAGTTGACCACCCGCAGGGGCAGACGGCGGGTCTGTCCGTCACATTCAAACAGGATCCGCGCCTTGGGGGAGGACACATCCACATCAAAGGGGCAGTTGATGGCCACCCCGATCTCCATACGATCGTCCTCAATATGCAGGCGGTTGATAATCATTTTGCAGTCAAACATGAACAGTCTCCGTTACTGGGAATTACAGGGGTAAGCGATCCGCCGGAATGCTGAGCAGCTCTTTGGCAAAGTCCACCACATTTTTGGTAGCCTTGCCGGCGGTATCGTCAAAATTACGGGCGTAGAAGGGCGCCACTTTCTCTTGCTGGCAGTCCCCGGTTTGCAGGGCGTGGGCCAACTCCTCCATGGTGCGCACAATGCGCCCGGGCACAAAGGAGGCGTAGTCGCAGTAAAAGTCACGCTCCTTGCAGTAGCTCTCCAAATCAAAGGCATAGAACAGCATAGGCAGGTTCAAAATAGACGCCTCGTACACCACGCTGGAGTAGTCGGTGATCAGTACGCTGCTGACAAACAGCAGGTCGTTCACATCGTACCGATCGGACAGATCCACCAGCCGGTGGGCGTTCTCCGCCTTTTGGCAGGCGGGGCGCTCGGTCAGGTAGGGGTGCATTTTCACAGTCAGCACCGTGTCCTCCGGCAGGGCGTCCAGCAGGTCGTCCGGGCGGAATTTCTCCAGCGGGTAGTAGCAGTTGCCCTGGCCGCCGCCCCGGAAAGTGGGGGCAAAGAGTAGGATCTTTTTGCCAGCCAGCTGCGGGTTCTCCGCATAAAAGCGCTTGGTAAAGGCCGCCTTGTACCGCCGGTCGGCAAAGCGGTCGCACCGGGGAGAGCCAAGGGGCAGCACTTTTTGCAGGTCAATGCCAAAGCCCTCTGCATAGCAGGGGCACACCTGGCGGGAGCTGACGATGGCGTAGTCATATTGCCGGTGGTTGGGCGAGCCTTGGGGCAGCGCCTGTTCCCCCTGGCGGGAATAGCCAAAGGTCTTAAAGGCGCCGCAGGCGTGCCACAGCTGTACCAGCTGCACCTCCGGCTTTTTCTCCACATAAGACAGCAGATGATAGTAGTCGTCTACAAACACCACCTGGGAGGTGGCATACAGGCGCAGGAACTGGCGCAGCACCGGCAGGCTGTGGAGCAGGTTGCCCTTGCGGCACAGCACGGTGATCTCCACCCCCGGCACCTTGGTCATCTCTAAAAAGACGGACTTAATATTGCCGGACAGCCGATCGGAGCGGTTGGAAAGGAAAGTCACCCGCCCGGGCTGCACCTTGCGGTGCCGATAGGGCAGGGCCAGCAGGGAAAAGCAGGCGCCCGCCAGCTGCTTTAATTTCTCTTTTTTGCTGCTGTGGATAAAGTGACGCAGCGCCCGGCGGGGCGGGCAGGTCACCTGGCAGGGCCGATCCGGCTCTACCGGCTGATAGCCGTGGACACCGTCGGTATAAAGAAAGGTAATGCCCATTTGCTGCCCCACCGGCGGCTCGTAAAACACATAGGCCAGTTCCACCGTCTTTTGGGCGCGCAGGGCGGTGCCGTCGCTGCCGGTCAGCGCCATGGGAATGATCCGGGTGCGCTCCCCGCAGGTGAAGACCACGCTGAGCTTGGGGTACACCGGGGGCGCCGGGCAGGTGAGGGTCACTTGCAGCTCCAGCCGATGGCCGGTCTGTCGGCAGCGTTCGATTGTAACAGTGGGGTTGGTCATATATTTCTCCGCCTATGTGGAAGTTAAAAAAAATCTTTGCTCTTTATAGTAGCATAAATTGCATAATTTGTCTATATTCGCCGTAGCAGGATTTGCCTTTTTCAGAAAGAATATTGACATTATCCGCCATCTATTTATAATATTGTATAGAAACCTTGTGAAAGTGAAGAGGAAGCCATGGCTTGGTATAACACGGACAATTTAGAACTGCTGTACGCGCCCCGCAGGCGGGATCTGCGCCGGGATCTGTTTAAGAAGATTAAAAAGGTGGCCATTGATGTGGCCAAGCGCAGCACGGTCTTTCGCAAGGCCAGCCGCCGTCTGCTGCTGGACGAGCGCATGAGCACATATCAAAAGCGCACGGCCCATATCGCCACGGACCCCAAGGTGGTGTTATTCTCTACCTTTGATGGCCGGGGTTACAGCGACAGCCCCAAGGCCATTTATGAATATATGTGCGGCGATCCCCGCTTTGCGGACTACACCTTTGTGTGGGCCTTTCGGGAGCCAAAGAAGTTCACTTATGTGCTGGACCACCCCAATACCTATATTGTTACCGTGAACACGCCGGCTTATGAGGAGGCCTGCGCCCGGGCAAAATACTGGTTTTTCAATTACCGCATTGCGGACCATATCTTCCCCCGGGAGGACCAGGTGTATGTGCAGCTATGGCACGGCACCCCGCTGAAGCGGCTGGGGTATGACATTGCCATTTCCGACAATGCCATGAATTCCAAAGAGGAGATCCGCCAAAAATATAAAGTAGACGCCCAGAAATTCAAATATATCCTGGCGCCCTCGGCCTTTGCGGCTGAGAAGTTCACTTCCGCCTGGAATTTGCAGGCAGTGGGCAAGGCGGACACGGTGTTGGAGGCGGGCTATCCCCGCAACGACTTTCTCATCAACCACACCCCGGCGGATGAGGCGCGGATCAAGCGGGAGCTGGGACTGCCGGCAGACAAGAAAGTCATTCTTTACGCCCCCACCTGGCGAGACAATCAGCACGACGCCAAGCTGGGCTATGTGTACCGCACCCACATGGATTTTGACGCCCTACGCCGGGAATTCGGCGAGGACTATGTGATCCTGTTTCGTGCCCACTATTTGGTGGCCAATTCCTTTGATTTTGAGAAGTACAAGGGCTTTGTGTACGACGCCTGCGGTGTGACGGATATTAACCGGTTGTATGTGGTGGCAGATGTGCTGATCACCGATTACAGCTCCGTGTTTTTTGACTATGCCAATCTGCACCGGCCTATGCTATTTTATATGTACGATCTGGCCAGTTATGCAGGAGAAATTCGCGGGTTTTATATTGACCTGGACTGCCTGCCCGGCCCCATTGTGGAGACCCAGGCGGATCTGCACCGGGCGCTGCGCACCGTAGAGGCGGACAAGCCCCGGTATGCGGAGAAGTACGCCGCCTTTAACGCCCGCTTTAATTATTTGGACGACGGCCACGCTGCACAGCGCGTGGTGGAGCGTGTGGTGCTTGACAGAGACGGCACCGGTGTGGTTTAATAAGAAAAACGCCACTACCGATCAGTGAAGATAGGGGAAGAAGAATGAAACGAATTTTAACATACGGCACCTTTGATCTGCTCCATTACGGCCACATTCGGCTGTTGCAGCGGGCCAGAGCTATGGGCGACTACCTGGTGGTGGCCCTGTCTACCGATGAGTTTAACGCCGAGAAGGGCAAAAAGGCTTACCACACCTATGAGACCCGCAAGAAGATGCTGGAGGCGATCCGCTATGTGGACCTGGTGATCCCGGAGAACAGCTGGGAGCAGAAGATCCACGATGTGCAGGAGTATCACATTGACACGGTGGTCATGGGCGGCGACTGGAAAGGCAGCGACAAGTTCGATTATTTGAAGGACTATTGCGAGCTGGTATTTCTGGACCGCACGCCGGGCATTTCCACTTCTCAAATCAAAGAGGACCTGGGCCTGCAAGAGGCGGTGGGCGGCGTAGATCAGCTGCCGGACGAGCCGGACGGCGCCCCCGGTCGGGACCAAAAATAAAAGAGCAGCCAAGTACCCTGCCGATTTTCGGCGGGGTTTTGTGGCTTATAAGTAGCAAAATACAGGAGATATTATGGGTGGAATTCGGAAAAAATTAAAAGCGATCAAGAAGCGGCTGCGCCGTATGGTCAGCAAGACCCCCAAGCGCAAGTTCTACTACGGCTTCTTTTCAAAATACTGCCGCCTGCGGCCCAAGTGGGTGCTCATTGAGTCCTTCCACGGCCAAACGGTGTCTGACTCCGGACTGGTGCTGGCCCAGGAGATCGCCCGGCTGTACCCGGGGCAGTATCGGGTGTTCTATGCTACGGAGGATAAAAAGAAGCACCGGGCCTTTGTGGACGCGGCGGGGCTGCAAGTGGAACTGGTGGATGTGACCACCTTCCGCTACACCCGCATTTTGGCCTGTGCCCAGCATATTTTTTCCAATGCGTCGCTGCCTATTTACTTTATCAAGCGGCCCGGCCAGGTGTATATGCAGACCTGGCACGGTACCCCGCTGAAGACCCTGGGCAAGCAAATGCGCATGGGCATTGAGTCCATGTACAATGTGCAGCACAACTTTCTGCAAGCGGACTACCTGACCCAGCCCAACGCCTTTACCCGGGATGTGATCCTGCGGGATTACAATTTGGAGGCGCTATACACCGGCAAGGTGGTGATGGCCGGTTACCCCCGCAACAAGGTGTTTATGGAGCCGGAGAAAGGCGCCGCCCTGCGCCGGGAACTGGGGCTGGAGGACAAGACCGTCTATGCCTATATGCCCACCTGGCGGGGCACCAGCAACCGGGATGTGGACACCAGCGAGTACGCCGCCCAGGTGCACGCCATGCTCTCCGTGCTGGACAAGAGCATGACCGATGAACAGCTGCTGTTTGTGAACTTCCACCCTATTTTGCACGATGCGATCCAGCTGGGCAAGTACCGGCATATCCGCCCTTTCCCCCGGCAGGTGAGCAACTATGAGTTCTTAAATTGCGCAGACGCGCTGATCACTGATTATTCCAGCGTGTTCTTTGACTTCTCCCTGACGGGGAAGCCCATTATCCTGTTTATCTACGACTACAAGGAATACACTGCGGACCGGGGAATGTACCTGGATGTGCAGGATCTGCCTTTTCGCAAGATCACCTCGGCCAAGGAATTGGGCCGTTGCCTGCGAGACGGCGAATGCCTGGCGGACGATTACAGCGACACGGATTACTCCCGCACTTTCTTAAAGTACGACAGCCCGGATATTAGCGAAAAGCTGCTGAAATTGGCCTTTACCGGTGACCCCGGCGATCTGGAAGTGATCGACTACGGCCGGAATAAAGAGAAAACCTGGCAGGTGCTGTACCCCCGGGCGCTGAACGGCCGCGCGGATCTGGAGACCCTGGCGCGCCTGGCAGATGACCACACGGTGGCGCTGCTGGAGCGCAAGTGGTTCAAGCGGGACATCAGCCCCCTGCTCCACGACGAATTTAACGACAAATTTACTTATGTGATCACCACCATGACCACCCCCCGCACTTATGTGGAAGATCTGCTCTGCCACCTGGGCGTGGGTGCAGTGCAGCGGCAGGTGCGGCGGCGGGATATGCAGCGCACCTTCCCCAATTTGCAGCTGGATGGCGACTATCGGCGGGATTACGGCTGCTTTGCCGTAGGCTGCGCCGCGGACCCGGCGGCGTTGCGCCCGGCGGCGATGACTGCCTGCGGCGGCAAGGACGGCTGTTACCGGGTGGACTACACCTGCCCGGCGGACTTTGTGCCCCGGCAGGCGGCGCTGCTCAGCGACAAGCTGGCGGTGCTGTCCCTGGCAGATCTGCCTGCAAACAGCGGCTCCACCGTGCAGTACGATATGCGAGCGGTGATCGAGGGCCTGGATCTGTACAACCGGGGGCGCTGCCTGTTTGGCCTGGTGGGCGAGAACACCGCCGACGGCCGTACCCAAATGCTGGTGTTTACCGACGCGGGCAAGTACGCTGCCGCCAAGCGGGAAAGCGATCGCTTTGACAGCGTGGGGTACTATTATAATCCCTATGTGGATACATTCGGTCTGCCTGCCGGGTATGGAGAAGTGCAGCTGCAAAGAATGCGCGACAGCGTGGACCCGGTGCTCCGGGACCAGTTTGCCCGGCGGGATCTGACCCCGCAGCCCACGCCTATGGCGTTGTTGCCGTATTTGGAGCCTACCACCGGCTATCTTAGCGCGCTGCTGTGCACGCCGGATGTGATCCTGGAGAGTATGCCGGTGGCGGCGCCCATTACCGGGCTGTCCTGCAAGGGCAATGTGTGCCATATTCGGCTGCATTTGCGCCATACTGCCGGTGAGCAGGTGCAGGGCGCCAAGCTGATCTACCGCTCGTTAACGGAGAAGATCGAAATTCCACTGGACTGCCGCACCACACCGGCAGGGGACGGCTGCCGGGTGCAGCTGGCCTTGCCCTTGAATGCGGAACTGCCCTTAAAGGAAGTGTACTGGGATATTCGCCTGGAGGTGGCGCAGTACGGCTGTACCCACCGGATCAAGCTGCGGTGCGCTGACCCGGGACTGAAGTGGAAACTCTTTTTCACCAACTGCCAGGCAGACGCCGGCAGCGGGCATATTCTGTTCCCGTATTTTGGCAAAAAGGGCGTGCTGTGCTACTGCTATCGTCCCTTGTGCGAGTACGACACGGCGGCGGTGCGCCTGCGGGAGATCACCGCGTATTCCCTGTATTTGTTGCTGCGCCCCCTGTGGCTGCGGCAAAAGAACTGGGTGGTGTATGAGAAGTTCTGCAAAACCGCCCAGGATAATAGCTACTATTTCTTCAAATACTGTATGGAGCACCTGCCGGAGAAAGAGCGGCGGCATATCTATTACATTATGGACCCCCGGGAGCCGGATTACAAAAATGTGGCCGGTTACGGCCGCCAGGTGGTGCCCTTTATGAGTCTCAAACATATGCTGCTGAGCCTGTCCATGCGCATTTGCATTTCCTCGGACTCTACCTCCCATTTGTATGTGTGGCGCTCTAAGCCCAGCATTGTGCGCCGAGCCATTAAGCAAAAGGAAGAGCTGTTCTTGCAGCACGGCGTTACCGCTATGAAGCGGGTGGACCAGCTGTTTGGCAAGAAGGGCAGCAGCCCTATGACCTACTTTGTCACCTGCTCCCGCCCGGAGCACGACATTGTGGTGCGTGAGTTTGGCTATGCGCCTAAGAATGTGCCCATTACCGGCTTTGCCCGTTGGGATGTGCTGGAGGACAAGTCCACCCCGGAGGATCCCTTTATCCTGATGATGCCCACCTGGCGCTCCTGGCTGGAGGAGGTGGATAACGCCACCTTTTTGCAGAGCGATTACTACAAGAATTATTCCGCTCTGCTGACGGACCCGGCGCTGGACGAAATGCTCCGGCGCAATCATACCCGCCTGGTGTTCTATCTGCACCCCAAATTTGCCGGGTATATGGATAATTTTAAGGACAAGATCAGTCCCTGGGTCACCTGTATTCCCTTTGGCCGGCAGCCGCTTAATGAACTGATGATGCGCTGCAAGCTGCTGGTGACGGACTATTCCAGCGTGTGTTGGGATGTGCTGTACCAAAACAAGCCGGTGGTGTATTACCAGTTTGACTACGACCTGTATAACCAGGTCCACGGCTCTTATTTGGATATGACCACCCAGCTGCCCGGCGATCGGTTTACACAGGTCGAGGACCTGGTGCCTTGCCTGGACAGTTACGCGGCAGCGGGCTTTGAGATGAAACCCAAGTACCGCAAAATGGCCAAGCAGTATTTCCGCTACCGGGATAACCACAACAGCCGCCGGATCTACCAGTTCTTAAAATCCAACGGCTATTGATACAAAAAAGGACCTGAAAAGGCATATGCCCTTTCAGGTCTTTTCTTTTTGCTTTATTTATTGGCTTGGTAGCTGCGCACCGCGTCATAAATACGCCGGGCGTTTTGGTCGTCGTGGTAGGCGTAGAAGTGCGCCACCCGATCGGTGTAGGGCGCCTGCAGCGCACAGTCTGCGTCCAGCGCGGCGCAAATGGCGGCCACGGTGCCGTCCAGGTCCGTACATACCGGGCCAAAGCCGTCCCGCCGGTAGTCAAAGTACCCACGGTCGTACATTTGACCGGCAAAGAAAGTCTCTTCATCAAACTGGGTGTAGATCACCGGCTTTTGCAGGTAGCAAAAGTCAAAGAAGGTGCTGGAATAGTCGGTGACCAGCAGCGCCCCCTCTGTAAACAGGCGGTGGTAGTCGGTGGGCGTGGCGATCCGGAACACATCGTTGCCGGTAAAGCAGCGGGTGTAGTCCTGCATCATCGGGTGCAGCAGGAACTTGCCGCTGTACCCCAGCTGCCGCATTTTTTGCAGCAGGGCAGGGTGGTGGATCAGACCGTTATAGAACCGGTAAAAGTCGGTCTGCGCCAGCAGCTCCTTTGCGTTTGCCGGGTCCTTTTGCAGCATATCCCGCACGGTCTTGCGCCAGGTGGGCATCAGCAGCACCTGCTTTCGCCGCCGGTCCTTGGCGCTGACCAGCCGGTCAAAGCGGGGCAGACCGGTAAGGATCACCTGTGACGGCTCCAAACCGTAATTACCCTCAACAATGGATTTCTGTTCCGCCGGGGCAGAGGTGACAAACAGATCGATTTTTTTATTGCGCTTTTGCAGCCAGTTGGACAGGTCGTTCATAATGATCCCGTGCTGCAAAAAGATAAAGTCAAAGTGCACCAGATCCCGCAGATAGCGGTTGTCCCATACGGTAAAGGCGTTGAGGATAAAGTCGTTGGCCTGGGAGGACAGGATCACATCGGCCATTAAAAAGGCCAGCTTGTACCGCAGGGTGCCAAAGTGCAGCACCCGCCCGTACCGGCCCATGCGCTTGTCGTCCGGGCAGCCCTTATTGATGACAAAGGCATAGTCAATGTCCGCCGGCTGTTCTTTTGCCAAAAAGCGGAAGAACGCCTCGCCGTTATCTCCGGCCACTTCCTCCCGGTCACTGATGATCCACAGGGGCTTTTTGCGCCGGGGAGCCAGGAACCAGTACAGCAGCCGTAGCCACACAATGTGTTTTTGCTTGTTGTGCCACAGCCACTTCAGATAGCGGCGCTCCAGAGCGCGGTGGGTGGCTTTTTCGTCCTTGGGCTTTTGGATCTTCAGCCCCTGGGGCGTAGCCAGCACCACATAGCCGTCGATCATACGGTAGGCGCTGTCGCACAGCTTGGTGGCCAGGAACCGCCGCCCGCCGTAGCCGGTGCCCACATCGCACTTGCTGTCCCCAAAGTACAGCCGAGGGCGCACCCAGCGGGTCTGCCCGGGAGTAAAGGCGCTGTCAAAGGGAATGTGCACGGAGAATTCATAGTGCCGGTAGTGCTCGCCGAACATGGTCTCCTCACAGTCGTGGGGATAAATGCGCAGCTCCACCGGGTACTCTTTGCCGGCAAAGGCCAGCACGAATTTGGTGGTGCAGCGGGCGTCTACGATCCACTTACGGATCCGCCCCTCCACCAGCAGCTGATCGCCCCGATGCTCCACATTGTAGATTTCGCAGTTGTTGGTGTTCTTTTGAATATGGACTACCTTTTCGCCCTTTAAGAACAGCTTTTTGCTCTTGGGGTTGTAGGTCAGGTCGGTCAAAATGTCCTCTTGCCCATGCTTGAGCCGCAGCATGGCCTCTTTGCGGAAGATGCTGCGGTGCACCGGGTTGCGCAGAATGCAGGCGTCTTCCACCGGTTGCAGCACTTGGTGCAGCTGGTCCAGATAGGTCTGCCACTGGGCGTCGGTCAGGATCTCCGGCTGGCCGTAGCGCACCCGCCAGCCAATGTCGTACACCAGCAGGGACTGAATGTAGGGCACCACCTTGCCGTATAATTCCGTAGACAGGTCGATCAGCGGGAAGTAGAATTTCTCCACCGTCTCGCTGTAAAAGCGCAGGCTCTGCTCCTTATTTTGAATGGCAGAAGAACCGGCCAGTCGGCGGCGATAGTTCAGCCGCGCCTCTCGCACGGCGGCATATCCGCCTGCACGCAGGATCTGGCTGTTCAGGTACAGGGCGTCCTCGCCCAGCGCCATACCCTCCACAAATTGCAGCTCCTTGGCAAAGTCCGTACGCAGCACAGAGGAGGTGATGTGCAAGTGCAGCGCATAGGTCTCCTCCGGATCGTTTAGGTCGATATAGCGGCTCTCTGCAAATTTGTAGTCCAGCGGGTGAAAGGCGGTAGTGGCCTCAAAAAAGCGCATACGCCCGCAGAACACCCGGGCTTTCGGGCAGGTCTTGGCAAAGTCCAGGATCCGCTCAAACGCGTCCGGCTCCCACTTATCGTCCGAGTCTAAAAAGTTGATGTATTCCCCGGTGGCGTATTGCAGCCCGTTGTTGCGGGCAGCGCTGACGCCCCGGTTCTCCTGTTCGATATACAGGATATTCTCCGGGTACAGGTCTCGGTATTTTTCGCACACGGCGCCGCTGTTGTCCGGCGAGCCGTCGTTGACCAGGATCATTTGAATGTGCTTTTCAAACCCGATGGTCTGTTGCAAAACGGACTGGATGGTCTCCTCCACATAGTCCTCCACCTTGTAGACCGGTATCACTACGGAGAACAGGAAGTTGTTTTTCTTCTCTTTATTCATTTTTACCCCTTTTTCTTACCAAAATAGTTAAAAAAAGTATAACATATTCCTTTATTTTTGTAAAGTCGGCACGATTGACGGCAGGGCGCCCAGGGCTTATAATAGGCATAGAGCAAAGCAAAGAAGGTGCGGTCATGGAATATAAATATGAGCTTCACTGCCACACCGGCGCTGTTAGCCGCTGCGGGCGGGTGGAGCCGGAAAAAATTGTGGAGATGTATGTGGAGGCCGGGTACAACGGCATTGTGGTCACGGACCATTACAGCCCTATGACCTTTCCCATTCATCGGCTGGCGTGCCCCCAAAAGGCAGCGGATTTTTACCTGTCCGGCTATCGGCGGATGAAAGCGGCGGCCCCGGCGGGCTTTACCGTGCTGCTGGGGATGGAGCTGCGCCACTACTGGACTGCCAACGACTACCTGATCTACGGTGTGACGGAGGAGTTTATCAAGAACGCCGGCAATCTGATGAATGTGTGGGAGCCGGGGGTGAAGGCCCTGTGCGAGCAAAACGGCTTTCTTATTTACCAGGCGCACCCTTTCCGTGTGGGTATTCGCCGCACGGACCCGAAGAATATTGACGGGGTGGAGGTCTATAACGGCAAGACGGACGATCGGCGCAACGCCCAGGCGCTGGCGTGGGCCAAAGAGAACGGCAAGCTGATGGTCTCCGGCTCTGACTTCCACACCCCGGAGCATTTGGCAAGGGGCGGAATTATCACCAAAAAACCCATCCAAAATAATGCAGATTTATTAACAATTCTTAAAAATTCCGATTTCCGGCTGATAAATGTTGACTTATAAGCGGGAACTGGTATAATATCAAAAACGCTGCATACAGGTTATGCGGCGTTTTTTCTAAGAAATGTCTAATTCCAAGTAGGTGATTCTATGTATAAAATCGTTGCCAAGCAGGTGCTGAACCCCACCGTTGTGCGTATGGAAATTCAGGCGCCTTATGTGGCAAAGAAAGCCCAGGCCGGTCAGTTTGTGATCCTGCGGGTAGACGACCGGGGCGAGCGGATCCCCCTGACGGTGGCGGACTATGACCGCACCGCCGGTACGGTGACCATTATCTTCCAGCTGGTGGGCGCTACCACCAAGCAGCTGGCGCGGCTGGAAGTGGGCGACAGCTTGCAGGACTTTGTAGGCCCCTTGGGCAATCCCACCAAGGTCACCGGCTACCGCAAGGTGGCTGTGGTTGGCGGCGGCGTAGGCTGCGCCATTGCGTACCCGGTGGCCAAGGCGCTGCACGAGAACGGCGCCCAGGTGCACAGCATTGTGGGTTTCCGCACCAAGGATCTGGTGATCTTGCAACAGGAGTTTGAGAAGGTCAGCGATCGGTATGTGCTGATGAGCGACGACGGCTCCGTCGGCGAAAAGGGGCTGGTGACCAATGCTCTGGAAAGCCTGATCCAAAGCGGCGAGCAGTACGATCTGGTGATCGCCATCGGCCCGCTGGTGATGATGAAATTCGTGTGCAAGACCACGGAGAAGTACGGTATCCACACCATTGTGTCTATGAACCCCATTATGATCGACGGCACCGGTATGTGCGGCGGCTGCCGCCTGCTGGTAGGCGGCGAGACCAAGTTTGCCTGCGTGGACGGGCCGGAGTTTGACGGCCACTTGGTGGATTTTGACGCGGCTATGGAACGGGCTGCGCTGTATAAAGACTTTGAGCGGGAAGCGGACTGCAACCTGCTGCGACAGGAGGTGCAGGACTGATGAACCCCTTAAAGGCCAATGAAATGCCCCACCAGGACCCGCTGGTGCGCAACAAGAACTTTTTAGAAGTAGCCACCGGCTACGACGAGCAAACGGCTATGGACGAGGCGCTGCGCTGCCTGCACTGCAAGCACAAGCCCTGCATTAGCGGCTGCCCGGTGCAGATCCACATTCCGGATTTTATTGCCAAGGTGGCGGAGGGCGACTTTGAGGCCGCCTATCAGATCATCAGCGAGAGCAGCTCCCTGCCGGCGGTTTGCGGCCGGGTGTGCCCCCAGGAGCGCCAGTGCGAGAGCAAGTGCGTGCGGGGCATTAAGGGCGACGCGGTGAGTATCGGCCGCCTGGAGCGCTTTGTGGCGGACTGGCACAACAGCCACTGCAAGGTGTGGCCTGCGGTGCCGGAGCAAAACGGCCACCGTGTGGCGGTGATCGGCAGCGGCCCCAGCGGCTTGACCTGCGCCGGCGATCTGGCCCGGCTGGGTTATGATGTAACGGTGTTTGAGGCGCTGCATATTGCCGGCGGCGTGCTGGTGTATGGTATTCCGGAGTTCCGCCTGCCTAAGAAGATCGTGGAGCTGGAAGTGAACGGCTTAAAGGCTCTGGGCGTAAAGATCGTTACCAATGTGGTGATCGGTCGGTCCATGAGCATTGACGATCTGTTTGACGAGGGCTTTGAGGCGGTCTATATCGGCTCCGGCGCCGGTCTGCCCCGGTTTATGGGCATTCCCGGCGAGAGCCTGAAAGAGGTGTACTCCGCCAATGAGTACCTGACCCGGGTGAACCTGATGAAAGCGTACCAACCCGGCAGCACCACCCCCATTTACCACGCCCACAAGGTGGCCGTCGTAGGCGGCGGCAATGTGGCCATGGACGCGGCCCGCTCCGCCATTCGGCTGGGTGCGGAGGAAGTGCATGTGCTCTACCGTCGTTCCTTTGAGGAGATCCCTGCCCGGCAGGAGGAAGTGCAGCACGCCCAGGAGGAGCAAATCCGGTTCCAGACCCTTACCAACCCGGTAGAGATCCTGGGCAGCGACGACGGCAATGTGACCGGCGTGCGGTGTATCCGGATGGAATTGGGCGAGCCGGACGCCACCGGCAGACGCCGCCCGGTGCCGGTGCCGGACTCGGACTTTGTGATCGACGCAGACTGCGTGATCATGGCTATCGGTACTTCACCCAACCCGCTGATCAAGTCCACCACCGGTGGGCTGGAGGTAAACGCTCGTGGCGGTATTGTGGCAGATGAGAACGGCCGCACCTCTCGGGACGGCGTGTTCGCCGGGGGCGATACGGTCACCGGTGCCGCGACTGTCATTAAGGCTATGGGCGCCGGCAAGATCGCTGCCAAGTCCATTGACGCCTATATTCAAAATAAATAAGCCTGTAACATAAAAACAGCGCTTGAGCGAAAGCTCAGGCGCTGTTTTTCTATTTGTGCGATTTATGCGGCTTTTTTCTTGATTTTCGATAGGAACATATGGATGATCTCTTTGTACTCCCCGGGGTTGAACAGCAGGAAGAAAGCCAGCACATACCCCACCGCCCCGCACAGGGCAATGGCGATGAAAAAGCGGCCCCAGCTGCCGTAGGTGAACAGCCCCTTGGCGGCGTACAGCACCACGCCGATAACGGCGGTGGCCAGCACATTGCGCAGCAGGGTGCCGTAGAAGAACAGCCGGTTGCGGTTCAATATCTTGGCCGCATAGTAGGGCTGGAATACACCGTAGCGCAGAATGGTGAAGGCGGCGGTGCAGCAGGCCAGCACATTCAGGGTCAGGGCGTCGGCCTTGCCCAGGGGAAATACCACTAAGATATTGGCAATACCGGCGGCCAGCGCCACCAGCACCGGGGTGCGCACCTTGTTGCAGGCGGTGTTGATCTGGATCAGCGGGAACGCCACGCAGCTAAACAGGTACGGTATGGTGGTAATGACGGACACGGTCTGCACGATCTGCAATTCCGCCGGGGAATAGTTCTTCAGCCACAGGGCATAGAACTGATAGCCAAAGACGATAAACCCGGCCACCGGGGTGGCAATGATAAAGCCCACCAGCCGCATAGAGCGCTTGGCCTCCTTGACCAGCCGGTCAATGTTGCCCTGGGCGTACAGAATGGTAAACTTGGGCGAAAACACCTGGGCCAACTGCTGCCCCAGCTGCAAAATGTAATTGGGAATGGTCTTGGAGGATTGCAGATAGCCCCCGGCGGCGGTGCCGATAAATCGGTTGGTGAGCAGGGAGTTCAGCCCGGAGATCATCAGATCGGACAGGCTCTGCACCGAGTTCCACACCCCGGAGCGCAGCACTTCCGTTAAGGTCTTCCACTTGAACTTGCGCAGGTTCAGCTTTAAGTCCGGCAGCAGCTTGCGCATTAGGATATAGGTGGCCACATTCATATAGGCGTTGCAAATGAGGGTGGTCAGCGCAATAAAGAAGATGCGCACATCAAACAGGGTAAAGATCAGAATGGTCAGCACCAGCTTGAGCACATAGGAGAACAGGTTGCGCAGGTAGTACAGGTCCATTCGGTTCTTTACAAAGGTGCCGCTGTTAAAGACGGAAAAGCAGATGCCGAAAATGTAGTTGATAAAGACGATGGCAAAGGTCAGCTTTACATCGAACATCAACTCTTTTGGAATGGTGAGTATGTACTCCAACTTCCACACCATAAAGACGGCGCACAGGGTGATGGCACCGGCTAGGATCAGATTAGCGCCCAAAATGGAGTTGACATAAATATCTGCCTTTTCTTTATTGCCCCGGTGGTACTCGTAGCTGACGAACCGGCAGGACATACTGTTCAGCGCCAGGGTGAGAATACCGGCGTAATTGACAAAATCGTAGGCCAGGCCGATAAAGCCGTAGGCTTCGTTGCCCAGCTTTTCCAGAATATAGGGGGTCAGCACAAAGCTGATCCCGGCGTTGATCACAAAGGCTGCCAGGCTGGTGACCAGGTTAATGGTGGTCTGCTTGTTGTCGGACAGGGTCTTCACCGGCTCTCGCCCCCTGTCTCTGTTGCCTTTTTGCGGGGCAGGTAGTAGTAAAGGTGGGCGTCGTACTCCACCATAGACCAGGTAAAGATCAGCCCCAGCAGGCGCACCGTGTCAAAGGGGCACAGGGACACGCACATACAGCCAAAGAACACTGTCAGTCCCAGCACCAGCGCCTTGCGGGGATAGTCCCGGCAGGTGAGCAGCCGCATGACCAGGTACACCATACGCCCCAGGGACAGCACCACCAGGCCGATACCCAGTGCCCCATAGTGGTAGAACATATTGCGAATACCCAGGTCGTCCAGGTACGCGGTGCCAAAGGGGCCAAAGTAGATCCAGTAGTTCTCATACCGCTTGGGGGAGAGAAAGCCCAGACCGAAGATAGGCTGGTCCTGAGCCACGCCGGAGAAGTACCGGGCGGAATACTGCCGAGCCAGGGTAGAGCCGCCGTACTCGCCGCTGCTCTCCGTAAAGGTAGCCAAAAACCGGGGGATCAGCCCGGAGAAATACAGCACCGCCAGCAAAATGATCGCCACGCAGACCATTACGATCTGCTTATTCTTGGGTCGCTTTTTGCACAGGAAGATCACCAGCGCAGACAGGGAAAAGGCGATCACATACATACGGGTCATACAAATGTAATAGAGATAAAAGGCGGTAAAGGCCAGCAGCGCCACATATACCAGCCGCCGGCGGATCAAAGTATCTCGTCGCAGCAGCTTGTAAAAATAGTAGAGGAACAGCACACCGCACAGGGCGGGAATGCCGTAGCGCAGGCGCCCGGAGCGAGACAGCTGGCCCAGGTAGGGCATCAGGTCCCGACCGGCAAGGTTATAGACCACCGCACGCAGGGTAATGACCAGCATATAGGGGTAGGTGATCCAGCTTAGGGGCTTTAGAATGCGATCATAACCGCCGTCGATCTGGAACACATAGAGAAACAGGTAGATCAGCAGGAACATACCCAGGTAGCTGGACACGCTGATGATGGAGGTGATCTTTTGGGTGTAATGCACCATACCGTAGATAAAGTGCACCACATAGAACGCCGCCAGGTACAGCACAAATACATTGAGATAATTGTAGTATGGTCGCAGGGTGCGGTAAATGTTTTTGTTGATGTAGCAGTTCATGGCCAGCAGGGTGGCCACCACCAGCAGTCCCATACGCACATACCCGGAGTCTCGCAGGCCGGGAATATTCAGCAGCACAAAGTAGCCGGTGTCCATAATGGTCATCAGCAATAGGAAGTAGGTATAAGGACTGGTGGAGACTTTAAGTTTCATTCGTTCGTTCCTTTTTCAGCAGGATTTTGCTTTTGCGCAGGTAGGTGCGGGCGTCCGCCCACTTATGGGCTTTGCCAAAGGTAAACAGCACCTCCAGGCAGCGCACCCGGCGCACGGTGGCCAGTCGGTGGCGGCTCCAGTGCCGGTAGCGGTGGAGAAAGTACAGCTCGGAGCGCAGGTTTTCCAGCCGGGTAAACAGGTTGGTCGCGCCCCCGGCAGAGGCGCCGTGGCAGTGGAGCGCCGTGACCATCGGGTCAAACCACAGGACAATGCCCCGGGCCTTGCACCGCTCAGAGAGAATGTACTCCTCGTAATATAAAAAGGTATAGGGGTCAAAATCGCCCAGTTGCCGGAATACCGCCGTATCGACGGCAAAGACCGCGCCGGAGAGCCAGTAGACCTCCCCGGGGGCAGCAGGCTGGCGGCGCAGGGCCTGCAATTTGGCCTTGGGCACCAGGTTGCGCAGATAGGTCTCCGTCCACAGATATTCCCGGTAGGTGTAGGGGCGCAGCTTTACGCTATCTTGCCGCTGCCCGGTGGGGTATTGCAGTCGGGGGCCGACGATAGGGTGACCGGCGGCAATATCCGCCGCCAGCTGCTGCAAGGTGCCGGGCAAAAACACAATATCGCTGTTGGTGATCACCGCGGCGGTGCAGCCGTCTTTGCGGGCGCGGGCGAGCATTTGGTTGTTGCCCCGGGCGTAGCCGGTGTTCTCCTCGCTCTCCATCCAGGTAATGCGCGTCTCATTCGGAAACAGGGCTTGCAGTCGGGCGATCGAGTCGTTGCCGGAGCCGTTATCCAGCACATAAATATGGTAGTCCAGGTCTTGGCCGGTGTCCAGCACAGAGCGGATACAGTCGGCGGTGACTTGGTGTTTTTTGTAATTGAGAATGAGAATACCGATCATAGCTTATCTCGCAGTTTGGGGATCTTGCGGCACAGGGCCAGCAGCGGCGGGCAGTGCCGAATGGTGTGGCGCAGGCGCAGGGTGCGCCGCTTTTTTTCATTGCAATGGGCAATGGCATAGGCTGCGCCCTTTTTGCCGTACAGGCTGTGGAACCGCCGGGCAGCGGGACTGTCCGGGGTGGGGTGGCGCAGCTGGTGATTGTTTTTGAACGCTTCCGCCGGGGTGCGCAGGGTGGTTGCCAGCGCCGGGGCGCAGGCGTTCAGCAGTGCTTGGCCCTTGTCTGTGTGGACCAAGATCAGGGACAGGCCCTTTTTTAACTCCGCAGCCGCATTTGGGTAGGGTGTTTCCTCCCCAATGCCCCAAAAGTCGCCCAGAGTCAGGTCGGCCACTCGCTTTTCCGTGGCGTAGGGGCAGGTGTAGCAGCCGGTGCGGTACAGGTAGCCCTCCATAAAGCCGTTGTAGTACAGGCTGTTCTTCAGATCCATACGGCGCAGCACGCCGCCGTCCCGGTCATAGGCTTTCATCACCCAGCCGTCCCGGTCTCGGAAAGTCAGGCGGGCAATGGATGCCGGGTCCACTTCCGTTTGCAGGTAGGCGTTTAAGGTGTCTGCCTCCGGCACGCCGTGGCACACCAGATCGCAGGTGGTCAGTCCCGGCGGGTCCGTTCCCAGGTAGGCGTACAGCCCTGCCACCTGGCAGGGGGTGCCGGTAAAGAGCACTTGCCGCCCGGCTTTCAGGTCCGTCGCTGCTTGGCGGTAGGCACTGCCGGTGGCTGCGTGCACATATTTGCTGCCTTGCAGTCGGGGCAAGTCGGCCGGTGTATCCACCCGCACCAGTTCCACTGTGGTGGGGGCGGTAAAGGCAGCACCGTAGGCACAGCCGCCGCTTTCCACCACTTGCCGCGCCAGCACAGCCGCCGCCCCGCCGGAGGCGGAACTTTGGCGCACCCGGGCATCTGCCGCATAGGCAGCCAGCGCCGTGGTGCTTTCTCGCAGCACAGGCGGGTGGAGCACCGGGCAAATACGGCTACACTTGCCGCAGTGGGTGCAGCGGCTCTGGTCGATCACCGCCACCCGGTCACCGGCGCTGTTCAGCGCCAGGGTAATGCAGCCTGCCGGGCAGGCGCTTTGGCAGGCGCCGCAGTCGGTGCAGCGCACTTCCGGGCAGATGGTCATCGGGCAGTCAGTCCTTCCTGTAAGAATGTGCGGCTCTCTGCCACGGCACGGTCCAGAGGGGTCGGGTCCCGGTGCAGAGGCGCGGTGTTGATCTCTCCCGCCCGATCACAGGGCAGGTAACGCTCTGCCACACCTGCCGTTTGCAGCAGCGTGGCAATGCGAGGGTCGGTATAGTAGGCGGCGCCCCGCTTGGCCTTTAGGGCATAAAAGGGGGTGCCAAAGCGCAGGGCAAATACGGTGCCGTGGAATGAGGTGCTCAGCACCAGCTTGGCCCCTTTGACCAGCGCCAAAAAGTCGCCGGGGGTCTGGTGCCGGGCCAGGCGAAAGCCGTAGCCCAGGGCACGGTAGGTCTTGTTGCCGGTAAAGAGAATGTACACCGGCAGGTGCAGCCGCCGGGCGGTCTGCTGCACGGTGCGGCACACCTCCGGCGGGTAATCAATGGAATAGAAAAACAGGTAATCGCCCCCGGGCGCCGTGCCCAGAATGGGGGCAAAGTCTTGCTCCGCAGGCAGCAGGGTAGGGTCCAGCACCACCTTTGGGGTGCGGCCGGTCAGCTGTTCGATCACCGCCACGCTCTCCTGCTCCCGCACAGACAGGGCGCCAAAGTCCGCCAGCAGGCTTTTTAAGTCCACATTGGCAAATGTCGCGGCGGTGGCGCTGCGCAGGCTGGGGGCGTAGCTGATTTTTTGCGCTGCAAAGTCCGGGGCAAAAAAGTGGGTGGAAAAGTCCAGGGACCCGGGGTTCCAAATCTGGTCGGAGCCGCAGACCACCGCCCGGTAGTCCTCCCGGTGGGCGGCAAAGTCCGCCCGGGTTTGTATTGGTGCGCTCTTGGGCAGAGCGCCGATAAAGTCCCGAAAGGCCGCCTTGCGCCGCAGCAGATAGGGCAGCAGCAGGCAGGCCCGCAGGTTTTTGACGATATTTTTAATAGATCTGGGCGGCAAAAACAGGGCGTACAGGTCCTGTTGCGCCCGGTTGGAATAGTCGATCAGTTCCGCCCGGCAGCCGGGCAGGGTGTTGATCTGCTGGCACAGCGCCCAGGCTTGGAGCACGGAGCCGTAATTTTCACTTCGATGAAAGGTTAAAATGCCGATTTTGTCCATAATTTTACTGCTCTTGGTACAGCGCTTCCAGCTGCGCTACCGTTCGTTCGATGGAAAAAAGTTCTGCCTTTTGCCGGGCGTTGTTGCACAGGGTGCGCCAGTGGTGCGGTTCTTTGGTAAAGAGCTCCAGCGCCCGGTGGATCCCCTGAGTCAGAGCGTCGGCGCTGACTTCTGTGGTTAAAAAGCCGTCGATCTCCGGTCCGATGATCTCCGGTATGGCGCCCTTAGGAAAGGCCAGACAGGGCACGCCGCTGGCCATGGCCTCGATCAGTGTAATGCCAAATCCCTCCTCACAGGTGGCCGGGTGCACAAACAGATCGGCCCCTTGCAGCAGCCGGGGCACATCGGTGCGGCTGCCCAGGAACTGCACTTTATCTTCCAGGTGCAGCCGGGTACTCAGCGCTTGCATTTGCTCTGTATAGCCGCCGTGGTCGGAGCCAACCAGCGTAAGCGTGATGGGGGCGTCCGCCGGGCAGGCGGCCAGCGCCTGCAGCAGCAGGTCAATGCCCTTGTCCTTAAATATACGCCCCACATAGATCAGCCGCATAGGTGTGTCCGTATGTGGCGGGTGGGGGGCAAAGCGGCGCAGGTCCGTGCCGTTGTAGACCACCTGCATTTTGTCCTTTGGCAGGCGGTAGCGGCGCAGATAGCTCTTTGCCACCGAGTGAGAGATAGCCACGATCCCCGCAGAATGCCGGGCGGCGCTGCGCAGCAGCCGGGCGTAAACCCACTCTTTGATCCCTTTGTCCGTGCCGTAATAGGCGTTGGCGTGGAGATACAGCAAAAAGCGCACATTCTTCAGCCGACGGGCAGCGTAAATATGCACAAAGCGGGTGTAGGGCGAGCCGGAATGGTCTACCACCACATCAATTCGCTTTTCTTTGCAGTAGCGCACCAGGTCGGCCGCCGCCTGGAGCGGGTGGCCCTTGGCGCCGGTGGCCACTTGCACCGTGCCACCGTGGGCGGCAATATCCTCTGCAATGCTGCCCCCGGCAAAGAGAAAGTAAAAATGATTTTGATGTTGCGAATAGGTGTTGATGTCGCGGCACAGGCTCACAATGCCGCCCGGGCCGCCGCTGAGTTGCAGGTGTAAGATGTTCATTTTACCAGCCGCTCCTTTATGCGGATACCGGCCTTTTGCACCTTGCGGCGCAGATCCAGCCGCTGCCGATGGCGGCGCTGCTTTTCGTCCGCCGCCGGGTCCAGGGCGTTGTAGCGGGCAATGTCTGCCCGGGTGGTGGCCCCGGTTTTCGGCTCATAGCCGGTTTTGCCGATAAAATAGGTGTCTGCCATCGGGTCAATGTGCAGCGGCAGGCGGCGGGAACTGATGTGGATATAGATGAATTCGTCTGTCAGCCACCAGCCGTCCCGGTAGGCGTCCCGCAGCACCCGGCCCCGGTCGTAGTAAAAGATCTGCTCTTGGTAGTTGGGGTGCAGTCGGGTCTCACCGGTGGTGTAGATCCCGGTGATGGCCAGCCGATCGCTGGCCTTGGTAATGTCCGCATAGTCCTGACGATCGTAGAAAGGCAGCCCCAGCGCCTTATATTTGGCGGCAATGCCCTCCACCTCGTCAAAGACGGTGATCTCCCGGGTGGTGAACGCCTTGCGGTAGTCCATACCTACCTTTTGGCGGTAGACGGCGTTGTTCTCCGGCGTGTTGCGGTAGAGGGACAGGTGGCCAAAGGCGTAGAACTTGTCATACTTTTGCAGCCTGTCCTCGGTAAAGTACGCTCGCAGATCGCCGAACACCAGGTCCATATCCCCATAGCCCCAAAAGTCGTAGTCCTCCAGCTCCGGCGCAAAGATCTCGCCGTAGGCGGGCTTGTAGTCGCACAGCTTGTAGGGGGTGTGCAGGGTGATGGCAAAGTCAAAGCACCCGGCCACGCGGCGTTGCAGCGCCGCAAAGGTGGTGGGGTGCAGGTGCATATTCTCCGGCAGGTGGGCCGGTGTGTCGTCCGTAAACAGCAAAAAATCTACGGTAGCATTGCGCCGACAGCTTTCCGCAAACAGGGGAAAGTTCTCCGGCAGCTTGCCAAAATAGCAAAGAATAATGGCAATTTTGGTCATAGGCGGCCCCTTACTTCTGCGCTTCCGGAATAAAGGCGTTTTCGCTGAGGGAATACTTGCCGCCTTTTAGGAACTTGTGCTTGACTACCCACCAGGCGGGCACCCAAATGTACTTGTGCATGGCGGGGGAGACAGAGCCGATCATCCAGCAGTTGCGGTCGCACTGCTTGGTGGCGGCCCGTACGGCCTTGGCCTGGTCGCTGTTCCACAGGGTGTCCCAGTCGCCGATGTCGTGCAGATTGCCCATGACGGCTTTCTTTGCCATGCCGTTGCAGGGGATCACATCGCAGAACGGGTCGATAAAGAACGCGTCCTTGCTCATATCGCAGGGCAGCAGCCGCTTGTTGCCGTATATGTAGTTGATCAGCCCATGGTTAAAGTAGGCGCGAAACCACTTCTTAGGACTGTGGCTTTGCAGCAGTTCGTTGATGAGCGCCTCAAAATTTTGGGCCACTTTGTATTTGTCGTCGATTTTATTATCCGTCTTGCGGAAGTAGAAAGAATTGTGCAGGGTGGCGGTGGCAAATTCCATGCCCAGCTCATCGGAGATCTTATAGAGCGGCACCAGGTCCTCACAGTTCAGGTCCTGCACCGTCATACCGAACCCTACATCCGGGTGGCCCATTTCCACCAGCTTCTTTAAGGTGGAGTAGCCCCGGTTAAAGCCGTCCGGAATGCCGCGAATGGCGTCGTTGGTCTGTTGCAGCCCCTCAATGGAAATGCGAATGCCCACCTTGGGGAACCGACGGCACAGCTCCAAGATACGGTCCGTAAAATACCCGTTGGTGGAGATCACAATGCGGTTGCTCTTTTTGTACAGCTCCTCCACAATATCGCCAATGTCCTTGCGGATAAAAGGCTCGCCGCCGGTGATGTTGGTAAAGGCCATTTCCGGCAGCAGGCGAATATCGTCCAGGGTGATCTCTTCCTCCGGGCGGGTGGGGTCCTTAAAGCAGTCGCACATATTGCAGTGGGCGTTGCACCGATAAGTGACGATCACGGTGCCGTATAAAGTTCGTTTAGCCATACTGATCTTCTTTCTTCTTTTTGTTTATGCGTTATAGTCAGACAGCAGCCGGTCTGTATAATCCTGTACGGAGTGGAAAGCGTCTGCCCGGCAGGCGGCGGTCATGGCCGCCAGTCGCTGCGGCTCCAGGTCCAGGCGGCACAGCGCCGCGCCCAGGGCCCTGGCGTCGCCGGGGGGCAGCAGCACGCCGGTTTTGCCGTCCTGGATCAGCTCCGGTATGCCGCCGATGTCGGTGCCCAGCACCGGGGTGCCCAGGGCAATGCTCTCCATCACGGAGTAGGGGCAGTTCTCGTACCACACGCTGGGGTAAATGCTGCACTTGGCCGCGGCAATGCGGCGGTACAGATCGTCCCCGGTGCAAAAGCCCACATCCGTGGCGTTGGGCAGGTGCCGGATCTCCTCTGCCATAGCGCCGCTGCCGGCGAACACAAAGTGCAGCTGGGGCAGCGCCTTGGCGGCGGCCAAAATGGTATCAATGCCCTTTTCTTTGTCATAGCGGCCAAAGTAGAGCACATAGTCTTCTTTTTCTACCTGCGGGCGGGGCGGCACGGTGCAGAAGTTGTGCAGCACCCGGGTGCGCCCGGCCAGGTCCGGGTGTTTCTCGATCTGGCTTTGCATAAAGGCGGAGCAGCAGATCACCCGGTCGATCTCTTTGTATGTATGGGCCTTGCGGTACAGGGTGGCCTCGGCGGCGCCCAGCAGGCTCTTGGCCCGGGAGCCGTGCATACACCGGTTCTGCACGCAGGGGGTGTACTTGCCGCCCAGGCAGGCGGTGCAGTTCTCCATAGTGTCCGGCCGGTTGAGCATATGGTTGGGGCACAGCAGCTGGTAGTCGTGGGCCGTGTACAAGATCTTGGTGCGCCGCCTGGTGGCTTTGTCCCAGGCGCGTACTTCCAAGATCACCGCCGGGGTCAGCTGGTAGTTAAAGTTGTTCAGGTGCACCACCTGGGGCTCCAGGTCCTCCAGCACCCGGCGCAGCTGCCGTCTGGCGTGGGTGGAGTACACCGTGCGCAGGGCGTAGCCGGCTTTTTTCACCGGGTTGGCGGTGTGGTAGTCGGTATCTTTGGTGTAGGCGCCTACCCGGTTGCCCACGCAGTTGCCTTGGTGCTCCATGCCAAAGTATTCTACCCGGTGGCCTCGGCGGCTCAGCTCCGCCCCCAGGCCCATCATATAGGTCTCTGTTCCCCCTTTGGGGTACAGGAATTTGTTAATAAAGAGAATGTTCATCTCAAGGCTCCCTGACAGCCGCACAAGGGGCTGTCTGCTTTTTTAGAATATAGCGGGTGGGGTACAGGAAAAAGTTGAACACCGGCACCCGCGCGGCAATGCGCCCTGCCGCCATAGGCAGCAGAAAAGAGGCGGCCAGCCCCAGCACAATGTGCACCGCCGGGTTTTGTACCCCAAAGTGCAGCAACAGGCTGCGTACCGGTGCGGCACAAATGGTGTGCAGCAGATAGATGGGAAAGGTGTCTCGGCTGCACAGGTCCAGCGCCCGGCGCAGCTTTTCGCCCGGGTGCCACAGCTGCATAGCGGCCAGTACCGCTCCGCAGGCCAGCAGCCCGCACAGCAGCGAAAGCGCCCGGTTGCTGTGGAGCAGGGTAAATGTGACCCCCGCCAGCAGCAAAAATCCGGCGCCAAGCAAAAACGGCAGCGGCTTTTTGCGCAAGAGATCGGCAGGCGCGTTGGCCAGTGCCAGTCCGATGGCAAACCAAATCAGATTTTGCAGCACACTGCGCAAACAGCCGGGCAGTCCGGCCGCAGCGGACAGACCGCAAATCCAGTAGGTACACACCCCCAGGACCATTAGGGCCAGGCTGCCCTTTTTGCCCGCAGGGGGGATCAGTACGAAAAAGAGAAACAGCACCGGCAGATACCAAAAAGGCGCCGGCGGGTTTAGGAAGAAGTAGGCTACCAGCCCCCGCTCCTCTGCCATATTCACCCCGGCAGGGAACAGCAGCTTCAGCGCATAGTTCACACCGGCAAAGGTGAAGTAGGGCACGCCCAGGGCCAGCGCTTTCTTGCCCACATGGCGGGCGTAATCCCGCCCGGTGCGCAGCACCGTAAAGCGGCGGTACAGGTATGCGCTGCAAATAAAGAACAGCGGCACATGAAAGGTATAAAGCGCGCTGTTGCACAGGGTGTAGGCCGCAGTGCTCGGCAAAATACCGGCGCGCACCATGCTCTGGGCAAAGTGACCTAGCACCACCAGCACGCAGGCCAGCAGCTTGGTATCGTCTACCCATTGCAGGCGGGTCTTATTCTGCGCTTTTAACCCGTTCATACAGTTCCAGCGTCCTCTCGGTTACTCGGTCCCAGTTGTACTTTTGTAAAATATAATCGGCGGCGGTGGCCTTGCAGCGGGCCACTGTGTCCGGCTGTTCCAGCAGCTGCGCCAGCAGTCGCTTTAAGTCCGCCGTGTTGCCTTTTTGAAAGGCGAAGCCCTGGTCACCGCATACTTCCGTGCACTCGGGAATGTCCGAGGTGACGCAGCAGTTGCCGTAGCTCATGGCCTCCAACAGGCTGATGGGCATACCCTCTAAGTCCGAGGGCAGGCAGTAGAGATAGGCCCCGGCGTACAGCGCGGCCAGGGGCGCGCCCTGCACAAAGTCCGTAAAGACGATACGGTCGTCTCCGGCAGCCTTGGCCTTTAGCTGATTGAAATATTCCTCCGAGTGGCTGGCGCCACCGGCGATCACCAGCTTTTTGTCCGTTTGCAGTGTGCGGTAGGCGTCGATCAGATAGTGAATGCCCTTTTCCGGCACAATGCGGCCGAGAAACAGGATATAGCCGTCCTTTTCCAGCCCAAAGCGGGACAGGGGAGACAGATCCGCCGTCTCCGGCGGGTCAATGCCGTTCTCGATCCGCACGGTCTGGCGGTGATAGGTGTCGGCAAAATACTGCTGCATACTGGCAGACAGCACGATGATCTCGTCCGCATACTTGGCGGCCATACGCTCGCCAAAGCGGAGAAAGCGGGTGGCAAAGCCGCCCCACTTGGCTCGCTGCCAGTCCAGGCCGTGAATGGTGACCACGCATTTTTTGCCAAACAGCTTGGCCAGGGGCACCATAGCCGCCGGGCCCTCTGCGTGGAAGTGGATCATATCATAGACGCCGAACAGCGCCCGCACCGTGGCAAAAAAGCTGTACACAATGGCGTTGAGCTTTTTGCTGTTTGGGGTGGGCACCCAGCAGATCTGCACCCCGTCCAGGCTGTGCAGGTGGCTGTGATCGTCAAAGGCGGCCCCGGCCACATGGCGGCTTTTGCGGTTATAAACGGTGACCCGGTGGCCCCGCTGCACCATACGGCGGGACAGGGCCTCTACCACGATCTCTACGCCGCCCTCCCGGGAGGGAATGCGCTTGTGACCGATCATTGCGATTTTCATGGCGGCCCTCCTTACTGTGCCCCGCGGCCGGTAAACACCACGCCCAGGGTCTTGAACAGGATCTTAATATCCAGGGTGGGGGACCAGTTGTCTATGTACTGGCAGTCCAGGCGCACCACTTCTTCAAAGTCCACGATCTGGGACCGGCCGCTGACCTGCCACAGCCCGGTAATGCCCGGGCGCATGGACAGCCGCCGCTTGTGGTGGGAGCTGTACTGCTCAAATTCGTCCAGTGTGGGCGGGCGGGTGCCTACCAGGCTCATATCCCCTCGCAGCACATTGTAGAACTGGGGCAGCTCGTCAATGCTGAACTTGCGGATAAAGCGGCCCACTTTGGTAATGCGCGGGTCGTTGTCCATTTTGAACATCAGGCCCTGCATATTGTTTTTTTCTTCAAATTCTTTTTTGCGCTGCTCTGCGTCCGCATACATGGAGCGCAGCTTGTACATATAGAACAGGCGGCCGTTTTTGCCCACCCGCTGCTGCTTAAAGAACAGGCCGCCCCGGCTTTCCAGCAGCAGGGGAATGGCCACCAGCAGAATAATGGGGGCAGAGAGGATCAGCCCCACAAGGGCGCCCACAATGTCCGTAAACCGCTTTAGGCTCAGCTTTTTCGGGTCCTGTACTGCGGCAGACACGCCCACCATCGGGTAGCCGGCCACAATATCGCAGCGCATATGGTTAAACTTGCTTTCTTCTACAAACTGCTCCAGGGTGGGAATGTTGATGTGCACCAGCACGCCCATATCCTCCAGCTCTTCAATAAAGGCGTTCAGGTTCTCCGTAGACCAGTTGGCCTCTCTGGCGGAGAAGTTGATGTACACCTCGTCAATGGAGGACAGGCGCACCCAGCTTAAAAAGCTGTTCAGATCCGGCAGCACCGCCACGCCGCAGCAGCGCTTTTCCACCGTGCGGCTGTGCATAGCCCGGTATGCCCCCGGGTTGCCTACGGAGGCGGTCGTCGCAAAGGCGTCCGTATTTAGAATGGCAACGCCGTCCACCCGCTTGGTCCAGTCCTCTTGCAGCGCCTTCACAAACTGCTCTGCCCGGTCTGCGGTGGTGACCACGCCCACCAGGGTGGCGCTGCGGGAGTTGGAAAAATTGTCAGTCAGCACCCGCTTGAGCACATAGCGCCCCAGGCAGGAGAACAGGATAAACAGCAGATAGGAGCCGATAAACAGATAGCGGGAGTCGATCATCGGGTTCTTAAACACCAGCAGCAGCACCGCAAAGGCCATGTAGGTCAGCGAGCAGTTGCGCAGCACGGCGAACAGCTCCATCACCCGCTCCCGCTTGGCCAGATCAATAGAGGAGGCAAAGCCGGTGGCAATGGCGGAGTAGGCTACAAACAGCATAAAGCAGTAGGACTTCCATTCGTCCCCGGTATAGACCAAAATGTGGTGCAGCCCCTTGCCAAAGACCAAATAGGCGGCCAGGGTCGCCAGCACCAGAGCGATCCCATCTACAAGATATTCACTTATTTGCTGAACTTTTTGCCACTTTTTCAAGTTTCATCATTCCTGTGTTTATTTGTAGTTGTAGCTGTATCCGTAGTCGTAGCCGTATCTGTACTTCCGGCCGTACTTGCGGTAGTAGGAGTAGTATTTCTTCCGGTCCGGGGTGGCGTCGTTGAGAATGAAGCCCACGATCTCTGCCCCGATACTCTCCAGCGCGTCTATGGCGGCGCGCACCTCGGGAATGTCTGTATTGCCGGCCTTAACGATCATCACATAGCCGGTGACCTTGCCTGCAAAGGCGCTGGCGTCCGTGACCAGGTTGATGGGCGGGGTGTCGATAAACACACAGTCGTAATGCCCTTTTACAAAGCTCAGCAGCTGATCCATTCTGGAGCTGGCCAGCAGCTCCGCCGGGTTGGGCGGGATCTTGCCGGAGGAGAGAATGGACAGGTTCTCCACATTGGTCTTGGATACGGTGATGTTGTCCGTCAGCCCGGCCAGGATCTCAGACAGGCCGTTGGTCACCGGGATATTGAACATACGGTGAATGGTTGGATTGCGCATATCCGAGTCAATGATCAGGGTGCGCTTGCCCATTTGGGCAAAGCTGATGGCCAGGTTGATGGTGTTGATGGTCTTGCCGTTGTTGGCGTCCGGGCTGGTGACCACGAATACCGGGCAGTTCTCGCCCTTTTGGGTAAACAGCAGGCTGGTACGGATGGTGTTGTAGGCCTCTTTGATCACAAAGGGGGTGTCCGCTGCCAGCATTTTCTTTTGATCGTTGCGGCTGAACCCGCGCTCGTCCGGGTTCTTCTTATTGCGTCTCAGTGCCATGGTTACTCAGCTCCTTTCATAGATACAGGGGGTTCCGGCGGGGCGATCTGGCCGCTGTCGGCAGGTGGCGCCTGCTTGTCGCGGGAGGCCACCAGGCGGGGAATGGTGCCCAGTACCGGGATCTGGAACTCCCGCTCCAGGTCCTTCACGGAGGTGATGGTGGCGTTAAACGCCTCACGCACAAAGAAGTAAATAAAGGAGGCGGCAAAGGCGATCAGCAGCCCCAGGAAGATGTTTTTCTTCATATTGGGGGAGGATGGGGTCTTTGGCTCCTTGGCATAGTCGATCACATTGGCGCCGCCGGCCTTGATGATCCGGGCGATCTCGCCGGGGGCGACCTCCGCCACCGCGTTGGCAATGGACTGGCTGGTCTTGGGATTGGTGGTGGTAACGGACACATAGAACACATTGGTGTCCTCGTCCTGGGAGGTGGTAATGCTGCTCTTAATGTCGCTGCCGTCGGTCAGCCCCACCTTCTCGGCCACCTTGTCCAGTACCGCGTCGCTTTCCAGCACGGCAAGATAGCTCTTTACCAGGGCGGTGGAGGCGGTGTAGTCGTTGTAGCTGATGGAACTTTGAGTGCTCAGCTGGTCCATATCGCTGTACACATACAGGGAGATCTTGGCGGTGTACTTCTGGTCAATGAAGAACTCGGTAAAGCAACCGGCCGCAATGCCCCCCAGCAGGGTGAACAGCAGAATGTAGACGACCTTCTTGCGCATCATAAAGAAGATCTTTTTCAGGTCAATGTCAATTTCCTTGGTTTGGTCCATAGTGTGCTCCTCTTTTATATATAAATTTATATATTATATAGATATTCTCATTTTATCATTTTGGCAGGGGTGTGTCAATGCAAGGCGGGGGCGGCGGGGCATTTTCGGCAAAGCGGCAAAAATGTCGCTTATTTTTTGTCTATTTCCACGATAAAAAAGGTCAAAAAATGGCAGATAGTCCAAAAGTGACTATCTGCCTTTGCGGTGATATGCCTTTTATTCTACCGTGTAGTCTATGGCAATGCTGCTCTCGCGTACCGCGTGCATATGCTTTTTCACCACGCCGCAGTGGTACGGGTCCTGCTGATAGGCGTCCAGAGCGTCCATATCGTCCAGCAGCACCTGCAGGATCACATCATAGGAGCGCTGGGAGTGCAGCTCATCAACGCCCACTTCGATCCCTCGCAGCAGCGGCACATTGCCGTCCATAGAGCGGAGCACTTCCGCCGCCTTTTGGCAGTTCTCCGGGGTGGGGTCTGCCAGCTTAAAGCATACAATGTGTTTGATCATTCCAATTCCTCCAAAAAACAAGGGACGGATGGCTCCGTCCCTCAAATTTGTTATTTTGCCACATCGGAAGCACGGGACTCACGAATAATATTGACCTTGATCTGGCCGGGATATTCCATCTCGGACTCGATCTTCTTGGCAATCTCGTGGGCCACAAAGGGCATACGGCTGTCGGATACCACTTCCGGCTTCACCATCACGCGGACCTCGCGGCCGGCCTGAATGGCATAAGCGCGCTCCACGCCCTCAAAGCTGCAAGAGATCTCCTCCAGCTGTTGCAGGCGCTTAATGTAGTTCTCCACATTCTCGCGGCGGGCGCCGGGACGGGAGGCAGATACAGCGTCTGCCGCCTGAACCAGGCAGGCAACCACGGTCTTGCACTCTACATCGCCGTGGTGGGCCTCAATGGCGTGCACAACGGCTTCGCTCTCTTTATACTTGCGGGCGAATTCCACGCCCAGGGCAATATGGCTGCCCTCCATCTCGTGATCCAGGGCCTTGCCGATATCGTGCAGCAGACCTGCGCGGCGGGCCAGGCGCTCGTCGGCACCCAGTTCCGCGGCCATCAGCCCGGCAATATAGCTCACTTCCAGGCTGTGCTTGAGCACGCTCTGGCCGTAGGAAGTACGGTACTTCAGCTTACCCAGCAGGCGCACCAGCTCCGGGTGAATGGAGCCGCAGTTGGCTTTCAGTACAGCCTTCTCGCCCTCCTGCTTAATGGTGGCGTTTACTTCACGCTTGGCCTTCTCGTACAGCTCCTCAATGCGGGTGGGGTGAATGCGGCCGTCCTGGATCAGTCGCTCCAGGGTCAGGCGGGCGATCTCCCGGCGCACCGGGTCAAAGGCGCTGATGGTGATGGCCTCCGGCGTGTCGTCAATGATCAATTCAACGCCGGTAATGGACTCAATGGAGCGGATATTGCGCCCCTCACGGCCGATAATGCGGCCTTTCATCTCGTCATTGGGCAGTGCCACAACGGAGACGGTGGTCTCTGCCGTGTGATCGGCGGCGCAGCGCTGAATGGCGGTGCCGATGATCTCCCGCGCCAGCACTTCGCTCTGGTCCCGGGTCATCTGCTCATATTCGAGGATCTTCTTGCTCTTTTCCGTGTCCAGTTCTTCTTCCAAAGAGGCCAGCAGTTGATTTTTCGCTTCCTCCTGGGTCAGACCTGAAATACGCTCCAGCATATCAAACTGGCTTTTCTTGATGCCATCGACTTCGAGTAATTTGTTTTCAAGTTCTTTTTGCTTTTCGCTGATTTTATCATTTTTTGCTTCCAGGGAATCCGCCTTTTTGTCCAGATATTCTTCTCTCTGGTTTAGGCGTTTTTCCTGTCTTTGCACTTCGTTCCTGCGCTCGCGGATATCCCGGTCTGCGTCGGAGCGGAGCTTGTGCACCTCGTCCTTGGCTTCCAGCACCTTTTCTTTCTTGGTAGCCTCTGCCTCGGCCAAAGCATTATTGATGATCTTGGTGGCTTCCTGGGTGGCAGAGCCGATCTCTCTCTCTGCGGTCTTGCGGCGGTGAGCCACGCCCAGTACGAAACCTAAAACGGCAAAAATAGCGGCGCAAAGTACGCCTACGATCACCGGAATCACAACACTACTCATAATCAACAGCACCTCCTTCTGCATAAATTTCTCGTTTTTGAGATGGAACTCTCCAATCGAATATCATCAGAAAAGGTACAGTTTAATCACATTTTAACGCATTTCTGTAAAGAAGTCGTACATAACAAAATGTAAAACTTCTGTATAATAATACACCTATATATGGTATCTGTCAAGTTTTTGTTTGCGCGCCCGGCGGGGGCAAAGGCAAAAAATCCGGCCTTTTCGGTTGACAGGGAGGGAAAAAGGTGTTACTATAAGCCATAAGTGATAGAGAAAGCTTTGATGGGGACACGAGCACCGCTTTTTCGCCGTTTTCAGAGAGTGCCTGTACGCTGCAAGGGCACACGGTGCAGCTGCCGCTTACCACCCCGGAGCGCCGCCAATACCGGCCGGTCGCCTGCCGTTATCCGGGCCTTGAGGTACAGCGCCTTGCTGTGCGATTCAGGTGGGACCGTGGATCTTCATTCACCCTGTGTATGCAGGGTGATTTTTTATTTTTTGGAGGAATTTTTATGAACATTACGCTAAAGGACGGCTCCGTTAAGGTGTATGACGCACCGATGACGGCGGCGGACATTACCAAGGACATTTCTATGGGCCTGTACCGTGCAGCCTGCTGCTGCCGGATCGACGGCCAGGTGCGGGATTTGCGCACCACCGTCAGCGACGACTGCACCTTTGAGGTGCTGACCTTTGATGAGGAGGACGGCCGCCGCACATTTAACCACACCGCCTCCCACATTATGGCCCAGGCAGTCAAGCGCCTGTACCCCCAGGTAAAGCTGACCATCGGCCCGGCCATTGAAAACGGCTTTTATTATGACTTTGACTGCGGCGACACACCCTTTACCACCGACGATCTGGCCAAGATCGAGGCGGAGATGAAGAAGATCGTAAAGGAAAATCCGGAGATCCAGCGCTTTGAGCTGCCCCCGGCAGAGGCGACGGCCCTGATGGAGGAGAAAGGCGAGCCGTATAAGGTGGAATTGATCGCCGAGCACGCCGGTAAGGGCGAGCACATCAGCTTTTACAAGCAGGGCGAGTTTACCGAACTTTGCGCCGGCCCCCACCTGATGAGCATTGCCGCCGTAAAGGCCTTTAAGCTGACCAACACCACCGGCGCCTACTGGCGGGGCGACGCCCAGAACAAAATGCTCTGCCGCGTGTACGGCACCGCATTTCCCAAGGCGTCTATGCTGGAGGCCCACCTGCAAATGCTGGAGGAGGCCAAAAAGCGGGACCACCGTAAGCTGGGCAAGGAGTTGGAACTGTTTACCATTATGGAGGAAGGCCCCGGTTTCCCGTTCTTCCTGCCCAAGGGTATGATCCTCAAGAACCAGCTGATCGACTACTGGCGCCAGATCCACACCGCCGCCGGGTATCAGGAGATCTCTACCCCCATTATCCTCAGCCGCAAGTTGTGGGAGCGCAGCGGTCACTGGGACCACTATAAAGAGAATATGTACACCACCGTCATTGACGATGAGGACTTTGCCATTAAGCCCATGAACTGCCCCGGCGGTATTTTGGTGTATAAGAACAAAATGCACTCCTATAAGGACCTGCCCCTGCGTATGGGCGAGCTGGGCATTGTGCACCGGCACGAGCTGTCCGGCGCGCTGCACGGGCTGATGCGTGTGCGCTGCTTTACCCAGGACGATGCCCACATCTTTATGACCCGGGAGCAGATCAAGGACGAGATCAAGGGCGTGGTACAGCTGATCGACAGCGTGTACAGCACCTTTGGCTTTGAGTACCACATTGAGTTGTCCACCCAGCCGGAGGACTCTATGGGTGCCAAGGAGGACTGGGACATTGCCACCCAGGCTCTGCGGGACGCCATTACCGAGTTGGGCTATGACTTTGAGGTCAACGAGGGCGACGGCGCCTTCTACGGCCCCAAGCTGGACTTCCACCTGACCGATTGTCTGGGTCGTACCTGGCAGTGCGGCACCATTCAGCTGGACTTCCAGCTGCCGGAGCGGTTTGAGCTGGAATATGTGGGTGCAGACGGCGAGAAACACCGTCCCATTATGATCCACCGTGTGGTATTCGGCAGCATTGAGCGGTTTATCGGCATTTTGACCGAGCATTTTGCCGGTGCGTTCCCCACCTGGCTGGCGCCGGTGCAGGTGAAGTTGCTGCCCATCGCAGACCGTCATATCGACTATTTGAACACCATTAAGGCAAAGCTGGAGGCTGCCGGTATCCGCTGCGAGGTAGACGATCGCAGCGAGAAGATCGGCTTTAAGATCCGCTCTGCGCAGATGGAGAAGGTGCCTTATATGCTGGTGGCCGGCGACAAGGATATTGAGGCCGGCACCGTGTCCGTCCGTTCCAGAAAGGACGGCGACGAGGGTGCCTCCAGCCTGGAGGACTTTATCGCCCGCATGACCGAGGAGATCGCCACCAAGGCAAAATAAAAAACGGCAAAGCAAACGCCCTGTACAGCTTGTACAGGGCGTTTTTGCGATTTTGTAGAGTGATGACGGCGGACCGTGCATCTGCTGCGGCGGGAGCAAGCCCCCGCCCTACAAAAAAAGTTTATCGTAGGGGCGGCAATTTGCCGCCCGCCTATTTTTCGGTCGGTGGAGGGCAGGCTTATTCGTGTTTTAATACGAATACCAGCCAGCCTTTGTCCTCAAAGCGCTGCTGCACGGTAAAGCCGTTGGCGGCGAAAGAGGCCAGCACCTCGTCCTCCCGCACATCAATAATACCGCCGGTGATGTAGGTGCCGCCGGGTTTTAAGAACTGCGCCACCTGGGGGTTGAACTGCATAATAATGTCTGCCACAATATTGGCTACAATAATATCGTACTGTCCGCTGACTTTGTCAGACAAATTGCCCTCTACGGCAGTGAACCGGTCCGGGCCAAAGCCGTTCTCCAGCGCGTTGGCGTTGGCGGTCTTGACCGCCAGCTTGTCAATGTCCACGCCAAAGGCGGTGTGGGCGCCCAGCAGCAGGGCGGCAATGGAGAGAATGCCGCTGCCGCAGCCGATGTCCAGCACCGTAGCGCCGGGGTTGACCACCTTTTCCAGCGTTTCCAGGCACAGGCGGGTGGTGGGGTGCGACCCGGTGCCAAAGGCCAGGCCCGGCTCAATGTGCAGCACCTTGCGGCCGTCTGTGGGGTCCGCGTCCTCCCAAGTGGGGCGGATCAGCAGCTTGTCGCCTACCGGCATGGGGTGAAAATACTTTTTCCAGTTATTTACCCAGTCCTCCATGGCGCACAGGTCCGTGCCCAGGGTGTAGGCGATACCGGCGCTTTGCAGCCGCTCTTCCAGAAAAGAGACGGCCTCGGCCGGGTTCTCCTCCGGGCTGATGTAAATGTGGATAATGCCCTTGGTGCGGTCCTTTTGCAGCAGAGACGCCTCGATCAGATCAATGTGGGCGATCTCCATGGTCTCCTCCTCCAGGGCGGAGTAGTCCTCAATATAAATGCCGTAGGGCACCACCATATTGGCGATGTTGCCGGCGGTCTCAATGTCTTTTGTATCTACGGTGACGGTGATCTCCGTCCATTTTTCCTGCGTGACTTCCATATTATTCTCCTAAGTTGACCTTGTGCTCGGTGGTGGTGCGGCCGTGGTTGAACAGCTTGCGGTTGTCCAGCGCCCACTGCCGGTCGGTGAATTTGCCCGGCTCCACCTTGGAGGTGGCGGCGTGAATTTCAAAAATCGTGGCGTCCAGTGCGTCCAGCTGGGAGAGGATCTCCGCCTCCAGGAACATGGGGCGCACAGGGGAGCCGTATTCCGGCTGGCCGTGGTGGGACAGCAGCATATGCTCCAGCAGCGCCGCCTTTTCCGGCGCCACGCCCAGGTCCCGGGCCTTTTCGTCAATATACATAGCGCCCTTGACCAGGTGGCCGATCAGCTCACCCTGGGTGGTGTAGCCCTTGACCAGCCCCAGGTCGTTGGCCTCCAGCTCCCAGGTCTTGGCCACATCGTGAAGAATGGCGCCGGAGAGCAGCAGCTCTTTGTCCACATTGGGGTAAATTTGGCACAGGGACTCGGCCAGGCGCACAATGGACACGGTGTGCAGCATCAGCCCGCCCACCATCGCGTGGTGCAGCCGCAGAGCGGCAGGGTAGCGCACCAGCGCCTCTTTGTGGTCCTCCATAATGCCGGACACAATGGCCTTAAAGTCCGCGTCCTGGAATGCGTTTACCCGGCGCATGAGCATATCATAGATCTGGGCGCCGCCCACCTCGCTGGCAGGCACCAGATCGGACAGGCTGTAATTGTCGCTGTCCGCAGCCGGGCGAATTTGGGAGATACGGAACTGGTCCCGGCCGTTATACTGCTCCACGGTGCCCCGCACCTTGACCACCATATCCGGGGCGAACAGGCCGTTGTCCGTATAGTCCCACAGCTTGGCGGGCAGTTCGTCAGTCTTGTCCCCCAGCACCAGGTCCAGGTAGGTGGCGCCGTTTTTGGTCTTTTTTACATCGCATTTTTTCAGCAGGGCAAAGCCCTCGCACATACCGTTTGGCAGCTGCTTAAAATCCATATTCAAAAACTCCTTCGGTTCATTTGTTCTGTACCCCTCATTATACACGAAAAAGTGTTCGGTTTCAACCGGCGGGGCAGGGGTTGTTTACCGATTGTTTACGAAAGTGCGGTTGACAAAAAATCACCCGGCTGTTATTATAAAACTGCTTTAGTATAAGGTCTTGATTTGGAGGGATCTTTTTTGGAAAATACAGATCGACTGTGTATGAATTGTTTTGCACCCCTGACCGCAGGCAGCGTTTGCCCCGGCTGCGGGTTTGATAACGATCAGGAGAACGACACCAGCTTTTTGCCCCTGCGCACGGTGCTCCAGGATCGGTATGTGCTGGGCCATGTGCAGGCCTGGGAGAGCGACGCTGCGGTGTACGCCGCCTTTGATCGCACCTTGCAGGCCCCCTGCGTGGTGCGGGAGTTCCTGCCCAAGGGCATTGCCAATCGGTTGGAGGGCAACCGGGATGTGCATGTGCGGGAGCGTTTTCGCAAGAATTTTGATGGGTATAAACGGTCTTTTGCCACCCTGTGGCAGACCATGATGCAGCTGCGCACCCTGGCGGCGGCACTGCCGGTGTACGATGTGTTCCCGGCCAATGAGACGGTGTATGCCGTGTCGCAGCCGGTGGACGGCGTGCCCCTGCGGGAGTTTTTGCTGCGCACCCCGGAGGGCTATATCTCCTGGGAGCAGGCGCGCATTATGTTTATGCCGGTGCTCACCACTCTGGAGGCGCTCCACGATCGGGGCGTGATCCACGGCTCCATTACGCCGGACAATCTGCTGCTGTGTCCGGACGGCAAGGTGCGGCTCAAGGGCTTTTGTATTGCCCAGTGCAACACGGTGCAGTCGGACCTGGAATTTAATTTGAACGAGGGCTACACCGCCATTGAGCAGTACGACAATGACCGCAAAATGTGCCCGGCGACGGATATTTACGCCTTTTCTGCCTGTATTTACCGGGCGCTGGTGGGCAGCAATCCGCCGGACGCGCCGTCCAGAGAGACCAACGACAAGCTGATGATCCCCAACAAGATCGCAGAGAGCATTCCCACCCATGTGATCCGCGCCCTGGGCGCCGGGTTGCAGATCTATCCGGAGAACCGGGCACAGAGCGCAGCCCGTCTGCGGGAACTGCTGAATGCGGCTCCCTCGGTGGTGGCCCAGGCAGCGGAGGCGGCCCAGCCGCCCCAGCCGGAGCCGAAACCCCAGCCTGCACCCCAGCCGGATGTGCGCCACAGCACCGCCCCGGCAGAGAAGCCCAAGGGCGGCAAAAACAAGGCCATCATCATTGTGCTGGTGGTGCTGATCGTGGCTGCCGTGGCAGCGGGTATTTATGTGGTGAAGTTCTCCGGTCTGGTAGACAGCGGAGAGAATACCACTCAGGCGGCGTCCTCTGTGAACTACACCGTGCCGGACTTTGTGTCCGCCGGGTACACCCAGAGCGATATTAAGAACAACGGCGCCTGGAACAAGCAGTTCTCCATCACCTATGACGCCCAGTATTCCGACAAAGCGGAGGAGGGCGTGATCATTGCCCAAAGCGTGAAGAAAGGCGAGAGCGTGGCTCAGGGCACCCAGATCGTGCTGACGGTGAGCAAGGGGATCCAGACGGAGGAAGTGCCGGATGTAGGCGGCCTGGATGTGGCCGAGGCCAAAAAGCAGTTGGAGGACAAGGGCTTTAAGGTGACCACCGTGACCGTGTACAACGACGGCAGCTACAAAGAGGGCACCGTGAAGAGCGTGTACGGTATGACCCCGGACGCCAAGAGCACCGCTGCCGTAGGCAGCGAGGTGGTGCTCCAGGTGTACGGCACCGAGCAGACCACCACGGAGCCGGAAAGCACCACCAAGCCGGAGACCACCGTGCAGGAAGTGCAGTAAGATAAACGAAAAATAAAAATAAGACAACACGGCGGCGGAGCCATCAGGGTCCGCCGCCGTGCTTTTTGTTTGGCGCTTATTTTTGTTCCGTTTTGGCTGCCGCTTTGGCCTTTTTCTTGGCCTTAATGACGCCCTTAACGGTCTCTATGCCGTGAATGGAGCCTACCAGCGGGTGGTAGAGCATAATGCGCGGGCCGGAATAGCGCATAACGGCCCGGATCTTCTCCCGCATATCCGGCTTGTAGCAGTGGCAGGGGCACTGGGAGCAAAAGTTCTTGTCATTGCCCCAGCGGCAGTGATCCAGCCGAAAGAGGGCGTAGTCCGTCAGCGCCTGGCAGTCCGGGCAAAGCCCGCCCCGCTTGGTCTTGTGCACTCCGTGGCAGTAGATCTTGACCATTTCCGGCAGCATTTCTTTTTCTCTGGTAATGCGGTCCTTTTTCATGACAATCTACCTCTGTACACGGTGTACGCCTGATCGGCGATCTTGGTGGTGGACTTGCGGTGGGACACCAGCACAATGCTCTTGCCCTGCTTGGCCCGGTCAATGGACTTTAAGATATGCCCCTCGTTCAGGCTGTCCAGATTGCTGGTGGGTTCGTCCAGCAGGATCATGGGCGCGTCGCTAAGGAATGCCCGTGCCAGTCCGATCCGCTGCTTTTCCCCGTCGGAGAGCAGGTCGCCCAGTTCGCCGACGGAGGTGTCGTACCCCTTGGGCAGGGTCAGGATAAAGTCGTGGATAGACGCCTTTTTGGCGGCCTCCTCCACCTGGGCGCGGGTGGCGTTCTCGTTGGCGATCTTAATGTTATTCTCAATGGTGTCGTTAAACAGCTGGGTCTCCTGGCTCACCAGACTCTGGTTTTGGCGCAGGGAAGCGGTGCGAATGTCTTTAATATTCTCGCCGGACATGGTGACGGCGCCGCCCTGCACATCCCAAAAGCGCATCATCAACTTCAGCGCCGTGGATTTGCCGGAGCCGCTGGGGCCGTTGATGGCAATGATCTTGTTCTTTGGAATATCCATGGTAAAGCCGTCCAGGATCTGCTCCCGGTCATAGGCAAAGTCTACCCCATCGCAGGCCATACCGTTAAAGTCTACGGCCTTGCCGTCGGTGTTCTCCGCCACGGCCGGGCTTTCGTCCAGAATGGACAGCACCCGCTCGCCGGCGGCCAGAGTGTGGGTCAGGTTGCCTGCCAGGTTGGACAGGGCCGCTACCGGGCCAAAGGAGCTCATCATGGATACGGTGGAGACGATCAGACCGTCAAACCCGATGGCGCCCGCCTGGTACAGGCCAATGGCCACCAGCAGCATGGCCACGGAGAAGAAGATGATGGCCATATCCGTAATGGACACAGTGTGGCCCTCAATTTTTTTCAGCCGCTTTTGCAGGGCGTTTAAGTGGTCGGTGCGGTGGTTCATCTCCTCCAGCCGTGCGTCGGTGGCATTGTAGCGAATGCTCTCCAGCAGGCCGCGCATACTGTCCAGCACATAGCCGGACAGGGCGCCGGAACTTTCCCGATAGGTCATACCGATGTTTTTATTGAATTTAGAGGACAGCAGGGGAATGGCCACGCCTACGGTCAGGTACGCCGCCAGCGCCACCAGCGCCAGCCAGGGGCTGTACCGGCCAATGAAGATCAGCATAACCAGGCTGGTCAAAAAGGCAATGCAAATGGGCGAGATGGTGTGGGCGTAGAATACCTCCAGCAGCTCAATGTCGCTGGTGATCAGCGAGATCAGGTTGCCCTTGTCCTTGCCCTCCAGCTTGGCGGGGGCCAGGCGGCGCAGAGCGCGGAACACCTTGTCCCGGATCAGCGCCAGCAGCTTAAAGGCGATATAGTGATTGCAGGCCTGTTCGCCGTAGTGGAGAAAGCCCCGCAGCACGGCGAATACCAGTATGCAGGTGCAGCCGGTGCCGATGGCGATGCCGCCGCCGATCCCTGCCGCCGTCAGCAGGGTCATACTGCCGGCCACTGTGATCTGAATGGCACAGAGAAAGCCGGTGACCCCCAGGAATACCGCCAGCACCATAAACAGGGCCAGGGGCTTGACCAGGGTGATCAGGCGCATCATGATCTTCAATCCGGATTGCTTGCGTTTCATTTAGGCTTCCTCCTTTGCGTATTTTTCCAGTTCCGCCTGGGTGTTGTAGAGCAGGCTGTACTTGCCGCCCCGGTCCATCAGCTCCCGGTGGGTGCCGCTCTCGGCGATCCGCCCGCCGTCCAGCAGCAGGATCTGGTCGCTGGTGACCACATTCTCCAGCCGGTGGGAGATCAGGATCACGGTCTTGACCTTGGCCATTTGGTGAATGACGGTCATAATGTCCTGCTCGCTCTCTGCGTCAATGTTGGAGGTTACCTCGTCAAAGATATAAATGGGCGTGTTGTGCAGCAGCGCCCGGGCGATCGCCAGCCGCTGGCGCTGCCCGCCGGAGAAGTTGCTGCCCTGCTGGGTCAGCGCCGTGTCCAGCCCCTGCTGCTCTTGCAGGAAGGACCACAGATTGACCATTTGCAGCGCCTCGATCATACGCGGATCGTCTGCTGCCGGGTCTGCCATTTGCAGGTTCTCCCGCACGGTGCCGGTAAAAATATAGCTGTTAAAGTTCACAGCGGTGGTGTTTGCCATCAGCGCTTGTTCGCTGATGTCCCGCACCTCTGTGCCGCCCAGGGTCAGGCTGCCGGTGTAGCCCTTGGTGGTGCCGCACAGCAGCGATGCCAGCGTGCTTTTGCCGCAGCCGGACTCGCCTACAATGCTGGTGAGCTTGTGCCGGGGAATGGTGGCGGAAATGCCGTCCAGCACCGTCTTTTCACCGTCGTAGGAGAAGGTCAGGTCCCGCAGCGCCAGGTCTGTGTCAAAGCTGGTCGGCACCGCAGTGCCGTGGTCCTCCTCCGGGGTGTCCAGCAGCTTAAACAGCTTGTCGCTGGCGGCCATACCGTTCATGGCCACATGGAAGAAAGAGCCCAGCAGCCGCAGGGGCAGGAAAAAGTCTGCGGCCAGCATAATGATCAAAAACGCCTGGGGCAGGGTGATGGTGCCGTTCTTTACCTGTATGACGGAGATCACCACGCCCACGGCGCTGCCTGCGTAGGCCACAATGTCCATGACGCTGACGGAGTTCAGCTGCATGGTCAGCACCTTCATGGTAATGCGGCGGAATTCCTCTGCCTTTTCGTTCATCTCTTTGTTTTTGCGTTCATCTGCCTGATAGACCTTTAAGGTGGTCAGTCCCTGGATATTTTCCAGGAAGGTGTCGCCCAGGTTCACATACACGCCCCAGTATTTGCTCAGCAGGCGCTTGGCCAGCTTTTGCACCGCCACAATGGACAGGGGGATCAGCGGCACGCAGATCAGCAGCACCAGCGCCGCTTTCCAGCTGACGAACACCAGCACCGCAAACAGGGTGATGGGCGCCAGCATGGCAAAGAAGAACTGGGGCAGGTATTTGCCAAAGTACAGCTCCAGCTGATCCACGCCCTCTACGAACACTTGCAGCACCTCGGAGGTGGACACCTTTTCGTGATAGGCGGCGCCCATACGAGTGAGCTTTTTGTACATTTTTTGGCGCAGCACCCGCTTTACCTCGCCGGAGGCGTAGAAAGAGGCCTTAGAGCTGTAATAGCCGCACAGGTAGCGCACCGCCATCACCCCGGCAATGCCGCACAGGGCGGGCAGCAGGGTCCTTGCCGTAAATACGGTGCCGGCCAGAATTTGGGCCAGCAGGTGGGACAGAATGAACATCATACAGATGTTCGCCACCGTGCGCAGCCACTGGGCCAGCACGGTGAGGGCAATGTACTTCTTAGAGGACGGTACTTGCCCGATCAGTCTGGTTTTGATCATGTTTGACTTCTCCTTATTTTTTGATCTGTTTATTAAGACCGGTTCAGGTATTCGGTGGCCAGGCGGCAGTCTCCCTCCTGCCGAATTTGGCCCTCTTGCAGGATCACCACCCGGTCCGCCAGCGCCTGGGCGCAGCGTTTGTCATGGGTGATGGTGACCACGGCTGTTTGCCTGTCTCGGTTCATTTGATTGATAGCGTCCACGATCTTGCACAGATTGGCAAAGTCCTGGCCGACGGTTGGCTCGTCTAAGAAGAGCACCCTTGGCTCTCCGGCACAGATGGCGGCAATGGACGCCCGCCGCTTTTGCCCCTCGGACAGGGACTGGGGGTGCCGTTCCTCCAGCCCTTCCAGCCCAAAGGCGCGGATCATCTCCTCTGCCTTTTCCGGCGAGGTGGCGCGGTAGGCGATCTCGCTGCGCAGGGTGGGCATAAACAGCTGATAGGTGGGATTTTGGTACACATAGCCCACCCGGGCGAACCACTTGCTGCTTACCTTGTCCGTCTTTGTCAGAGTTTGGTGCAGGGTGCCGCCGTCGGGCTTATTCAGCTTTGCCAGGGTGCGCAGTAGGGTGGTCTTGCCGCAGCCGTTCTCCCCCAGCAGTACCAGCCGTTCCCCGGCGTGAATATCCAGGTCCACACCCTTTAGAATGGTGCGCCCGCCGGCGGAAAAGGTCAGTCCCCGGGCGCTGAGCAGCGTTTCGCCGCAGGTGCCCTTGTGATTTGCGGGCACCGCTTGCATACCCTGCTCCATCCGGTGGGTGGTGCTGTCTGTGTGCAGGGTCTTGTCTGCGATCCACAGCACCCGATCCACATATTGCCGCACCACATCCAGCCGGTGCTCTACCAGCAGCACCGCGTAGCCCTGGTCCGCCAGGGTGCGCAGGGCGCCCAGCAGAATGTGGGCGCCGCCGGTGTCTAAGTTGGCCAGCGGCTCGTCCAGCACAATGACCTTTTGGCCCATAGCCAGGGTAGAGGCGGTGATCAGCCGCTGCTTTTGCCCGCCGGACAGGGTGCGGGTGCGTGCCGCCGGATCCAGCTCCAGCAGTCGGGTGCAGCGGGCAATGCGGCTTTCGATCTCTGCCGGGGGCAGTTGGCAGTTTTCACAGCCAAAGGCGATCTCGTCCGCCACAAAGTCGTAGATGATCTGCTCGTCTGCATTTTGCAGCACGGTGCCCACCCGGGCGGCTCTGGCGCTGATCTTTTGGTGGGTCACATCGTGGCCGTCGATCTCTACCGTGCCGGTGCATTTGCCGCCGTTTACAAAGGGGATCACCCCGTTGATGATGGACAGCAGGGTGCTCTTGCCCTCGCCGGACAGGCCGGACAGCAGCACCAGCTCCCCATAGGCAATGTCCAGGTCTATGTGCTCCAGCACATTCTCCTTGGCGCCGTCATAGCGGAAGGTAATGTCGCGCAGGCGAATGGCTACGCCCATATCCAAACACCTCCCCCAATGCACAGCGCCGCCGTGCACCCGGCAAATACAAAGTCCCGGGGTTTGATCTTCACTTCCCTGTACACGCTGCCGGTGCCGTCCAGTGTAAAGGCCCGGGTCTCCAGCGACAGGGACAGGGTGTCGGATATATTGATGATCCGCATGACCAGCGGAATGAGAAAGGCCCGGTAAATGCAGGAGGGGCGATACCAGCTCACCTGGGCGCCGCGCACCTTCATAGCTTCCCAGATCTGCTTCATCTCCGTTGCCAAAATGGGAATAAAGCGCAGGGTCACCAGCATACCCAGGGTCAGTACCCGGGGACAGCCCAGTCCGGTCAGGCAGCGGGTCAGGTCGCAGGGGGAGGTGCTCACCATGGGCACGGCGCACAGCCCCAGCAGGAGCATACGCAGCAGGGTTTGCCAAAAGGCCTCGGCGCTGCGGTTGGTCAGGAAGGACAGCCCGCCGATCACCAGCCCGCACAGGGCCATAATAACGGTCATCTTCCAGGTGCTGCGCCCCATACCGAACAGGCAGTAGAGCGCAAAGACGGCACCTGCAAAGGCAAAGGCCTCCAGGTGCCGGGAAAAGAGCATACCGAATACCAGTACCACCAGCGACACGCCAAAGGATACCAGCGGGTAAAACGGTCGTTTGACTTCAAAGGTCTCAAGCATGGTCTTCTTCTCCATAGGGCTTCAGCTTGCCGGCTTTTTGCAGCTCTGCCGCGATCTTCATACCCACGGCGGCGCCTACAAAGGACAGCGCCACGGTGCCGATGGAGGTGAGCACGGACACGGTGGGGTTCGCCAGCAGCTGGCTGTAGCTTTGGCCGCCCAGCCAAATGCTGAAGAGCACGGACACCGGCAGGGACAGGGGCATATAAATGCCGGTGGTCACCAGCACGGCGTTCTTTTTCTTGTAGCCGCGGAAGATCAGCAACATCAGCAGCTCCGCCACAATGGCGGAGATAAAGTTGTTAAAGAACATCACGGTGGAGAAGAACACCAGCGGCGCGCCGGAGAACAGGCCGATCACCGTCAGCGCGCCGGGCTTGCGCACCTTCATCAGCCCAATGGCTACAAAGATGGAGTAGATGGGCGCTGCCACCATATTGCGCAGCCCAAAGAGGGTGGTGTGCATCACCAGGGGCATGGTAATGCCGCCGCACAGGGTCATGGCTGCGGACAGCACCGCCAGGAATACAAAGTCTTTGACCTGGAATTTTTGAAACACTTTTTTCATAGAACACCTGCGCTTTAGTTGGATTTTTTCTTTACGATCATGCCGATCACGGCAGCCAGCACTGCCACACCGGCTACGGTGCCGATGATAACGGCCGCTTTGTTGCTGCCTTTCGCTTGGCTGTCGGCAGCAGGGGCAGTGGTGGTCTCCGTTGCCGGTACGGTGGTGGTCGTTGTGGTTGTGGTGGTTGTGGTTGTGGTGGCTTTCGTTACATCGGCGATCTTTTTGGCGCCGCTGTAATCAATTTTGATCCGTGCAGAGGGGGACAGGGGCATAATGGACGCGGCAAACTTTACGCCCACGAATTCGTTGTCGCTCTTGATGGGGAATTCAAAGGCGGTGGCATAGGAGGTGCCGTCGATCTTTACATTCTCTTTTTGCTCCACTTCTACCGTCTCGCCGGTAACGCCGCCGTCTTTATAGTACCAAAACTGCATATCCCCGGCGCTCTCTGCGCTGGCAATGGTCAGGGTCTTTTTTTTGCCGTCCACCGTCAGCAGGGCGGTGTGCACAATGTAGCTGTCGCCCATAGAGGTTTTCTCTTTCTCGGCGTGCCACATTTCTACCGGCACTTCATAGACGCCGCTTTTGGTGGGGCCCATGGCCAGGGCGCTGACCGGCGTGCAGGCCAGTACCACCAGAGCGATGAGCATGGACAGAGTGATCGCAATTTTTTTAGACATTTTTGGTCCTCCGAATTTGTTAGTGAAAACTAACTTGTTTCTGAAAATAATAGTTAGCCCTTGCTAACCGCTGATATTCTACCAAATCCCCTATGGATTGTCAATATCCGCCGGGCATTCTTTTTCCGGCATTTTCTGTCAATATAGGGAAAAGGTTTTTTATCCTTATTTATACGGCAAAGATTTGTGCACCGCCGGGGCAAAGTGCGTATTGACAGGGGCGCGCCGTTTTGTTACTATGAAAGGGAAGAGAGCGCCTGTGGGCGCAGCGGCTGCCGGGGCCGCTTTTTGCAGCCGCCCTGGTTAGTTGTTTCTAACTTATTGACTGCACGATTTTGCCTGCCGTTGGGCAGCCCGGTATTCTGCCGGTGAGGGGGGAGAATATGAGAGATCAAGATCTGCAATTTGACCGTGGGTGCCATGTGCTGTACTCCAAGCCCTGCAAGGCGGCTATCCGCGCCCGCATTGCCCTGCATTATCCCCCGGCGCAGCAAGAGCCGGTGTGGGAGCAAGTGCAGCGGCAGTTTGTGGCCTTTTTGGCGGACTGGCGCACGGATCTGGGCGGCAAAAAGAATTTTCATAACGGTGTGGGCGGCACTTATGACTGCATTGCGCTGACGGCGTATTATGTGGTCTGCAAGGCGCATACCGATCTGGCGGAAATTGAGGAGATGGAGGGCAATTTGTTCCTCCCGGCCTTTCGCAAGTTGGCGGCCTTTGCAGACTGCAACAAGCCGTTTTTTCGCCGGTTGATGTACCTGTCCTTTTGCAATGCCAAAAAGCAGTGCGACAAGTGGGGCGACTACCGAATGTATGTGGCGCCATACGAAAAAGGCAAGCCCATTTACTATGAATTCACCCGGTGCCCGGTGGCGGATTTTGCCCGGCAGCACGATCTTTTGGAGGTTATGCCGGCGCTGTGCAACCCGGACTATACCGCAATGGAGCTGATCCACGCCCGGCTGGTGCGCACCACCACCTGCGCCAACGGCTGCAAGTGCGACTACACCATTTGCGGCGACCGGGACGACTACTCCCGTACACACCCGGAGTACAAGGACCCGGCCGGGTACAGACGCAATCGTTAGGAGGGACTGTATGGCTTATCATATTGAGAAGAACACGGTGCAGGAGACGCTGGTGATCCCCATGTACGGCCGGTATATGTGCACCCGGCTGTACCCGGACTTGTACCGGGACCCCAACGCCAAGGCGCTGCTGGAGCAGGTGGATTATGATTTTTCTGCTTTGGAGAAGAAGTCCGGGAGCCTAATGCAGCAGTTTGGCTTTTTGGAAGTGGCCATGCGCCAAACGGATCTGGCCGCAGAGGTGCGGGATTACTTGCAGGCGCACCCCCGCGCCGCCGTGGTGAACCTGGGCTGCGGGTTGGACAATACCGGGCGCAACTGCGATAACGGGCAGTGCAAAATTTATAATTTGGACTTTCCCGATGTGATCGCCGTGCGCAATGCGCTGCTGCCGGCAGGGGAGCGGGAACAGAATATTCCCTGCGATCTGAACGACACCGCCTGGTTTGACGCCATAGACGGTACGGAGGGCGCTGTATTTTTCGCCGCCGGGGTGTTTTATTACTTTCTCACCGACCAGGTCAAGGCCCTGGTGCAGGCGATGGCGGCTGCGTTCCCCGGGGGCAAGCTGGTGTTTGACGCCGCGTGCAGATCCGCTGTCAAGCTGATGCTCAAAACCTGGATCAAGGACGCCAAAATTCAAGATGTGGGGGCGTATTTTGCCGTGTCGGACGCCCGGGCGGAGCTGTCGCCCTGGAGCGACCGGCTGACCGTCAGCAGCAGGGGCTATATGCTGGGCTACAACCGGCTGGACAGCCCGTCGGTAAAGCCGCTGTTTCGGCTGCTGGCACGGCTGGGCGATGATAAAATGAAAATGCAGATCGTGCGACTGGATTTTGGAGGTGCAAAGTAAGATGAAGTACGCAGGTATGCCCATGGCCATGTGGGCACTGTTTTCCCATTCTTTTGAAAAGCAGTTGACGGTGGTGTTTGACTATGACCGAGACACTGCCGGGCGGATCATGACCCGCGCCAAGCGGAAGTACAAGCAGATCCTGGCGGATGTGCCGGCGTTTGAAAAGGAAGATCGGTTCCAAATGAATTTGGTCAATGCGGCCATGCTGGGCGCTATTGTATTGAATATGCCCCGGCGGCCGGATGTGGAGCGGCTGACCCGGTATTATGCGGACGCGATGATGATCCCGCTGATGGGCTGGTTCTGCCGCCAAAGCGGGAAGAAAAAGTTTACCCCGGCGGATGTGCAGGGTATGGAGCAGACCGCCCGGCTGCGGGCGGCGGACCGCAATCCCTATTCCTGGAATATGGAGTACCTGCCGTACCCGGACGACAGCGGCTACGAGGCTCGGTTTACCCGGTGCGGCATTTGCGTTTTGATGAAGCAGCTGGGGCTTTATGACCTGACTCCGGCGCTGTGCCACCTGGACTATACCATGGCGGCGGCCGGCGGCGCCAGCGACTTTGTGCGGCAGTACACTCTGGCCTCCGGCGGGCCGTACTGCGACTGCGGCTATAAGCGCAAAAAATAAAAAAACAGACAGCGGGACCAGGCGCTCGCTGTCTGCAACTGTAAAAATTTTTCAGTTTTATTTGTCCTTGCGACACATACACTATTGGTGCAAACGCAAGTTTACGAAAAAGGAGTGTATTCGCAATGGCAAGCAACAAGAGTGTTGTGCCCGAGGCTAAGGAAGCCCTGAACCGTTTTAAGATGGAAGCTGCTTCTGAAGTGGGCGTAAACCTGAAGCAGGGCTACAACGGCGACCTGACTTCTAAGCAGGCCGGTTCCGTAGGCGGCCAGATGGTTAAGAAAATGATCAAGGCCTACGAAGAGTCCATGAAATAACCGGACAAAAGCGTAGCTGAGCCGCGTGCATGGCGGCTCCCGGCGGTGTAAGCCGCAAAAAAAGGCACGGAGGCGCCAAAGGGTGCTTCCGTGTTCTTTCTTTTTATTCTGTTTTGGCTGCGGCCTCTGCCTTGCGGCGGGCGCGCAGGGTGGCAAAGAAGTCGCTGAGCACACCGGCACATTCCCCTTGCAGCACACCGGGCACCAGCTCCGGCTTGTGGTTATAAGGCAGGGTGTTAAAGTCGATCACCGAGCCAAAGGACCCGGCCTTAGGGTCCGCGGCACCGTAGATCACCCGGCGCAGGCGGGCGTTGATGATGGCGCCGGCGCACATGGGGCACGGCTCCAATGTAACATATAGGTCGCACTGCCACAGCCGCCAGCCGCCCAGGGCCTTGCAGGCAGCGTCAATGGCTTCCAGCTCTGCGTGGGACAGGGCGTTGCGGCTCTGCTCTCGCCGGTTGCGGCCCTCGCCAACGATCCGGCCGTCCAGCACTACCACGGCGCCTACGGGCACCTCGCCCTCCAGCGCAGCCTGCCGGGCCAGTTCCAGCGCCCGGTGCATAAATTGTTCGTCCGTTGTCATAAAATCACAGCTTTTGAATGGAAAAGATGGTCAGCACCACCAGCGGGATAAAGGATATGATCATGCCCGGGGTGCCAAAGAATGCACCCATGCACTGGCCAAAGGTCAGGGCTTCCGGGTCCGGCGCCGTCTGGGTCTTGGGGGTGTACAGCTGCTTTTTGGCCAGCAGATAAATGGTGGCGGCAGCGCCCACCAGCAGCCAAAACACATACATACCCACGGTAACGGAGTCGGCGATGGTGTCGGTAGCGGCATAGCGCACAATACCGGCCACGACGGACATACCGTTGTTCAGCGCGTGCACCAGAATGGCCGGGACCACGCTGTCGGTCTTGACTGTAATATAGCCCAGGATCAGACCCACCAAAAAGGCAAAGACAAATTGGATCACATTGCCGTGGAGCAGGCCGAACACAATGCTGATACTCAGCACCGCAAAGCCCTTGCCGTATTTGCGCAGCAGCTGCACGCAGCAGCACCGCATGGCAAATTCCTCACAAATGGCAGGCACAATGGCCGTGCCGATCAAGGCGATCACGCAGGCAAAAATCGAGTTGGGATCGCCGGAGCTGTTGGAGGACAGCCCATAGCCAAAGGCCTTAAACAGCGGGATCACCCCAAAGGTGACCGCAAAGTTGGCACCCACGCAGCACAGCATACCAAAGCTGACCCACAGCGCCATTTGACCGGCGCGCAGGGAGCGGGTGGGCACCACCGGGCCGGTGTAGCGGTCCCGGTTGAGCAGCGCCATCACGCCAAAGGGCACCGCCACGCTGCAAACGGAGATAAACAGCAGGCTAAAGCAGCTTTGAAAAACCGTGGAGTTCTCATAGATGTCCTTCAGGTTCAATACGGACAGCAGCTGAGAAAACAGCAGCTGTAAGATGAAGTAGGCCAAAATCGCCAGTCCAATGCAGTTGCCAAAGCGGCGCAGTTCCTGTTTTTTGGCGCGCCGGGCGGCACGGCGGCGGTTCTCCTGCTCAAAATAGGCGGCCTGCCGGGGATCCGGGCCGTAGGGCGCCTGCCCATAGGGGCGGTAGGGCGGCCGATAGCCGTTGCCCGGGGGCGGATAACCGCCGGGGTTGGTATAGTTGTTGTAGGGGTTTTGACCGGGCGGCGTTTGACCGTTATTGGGCGGCACAGCGCCGTTTGTAGGTCTGCCGAACGGATCGTATTGTTGGTTCATGGTGTTGTCAGTCCTTTGTATCTGCGATCAGGGTCTTAAAGTAAGGCAGCTCCAGCGCCCAGTCGCAGTAGGTGTGCCACTCGTCCAGCTTGTGGCTGCGGCGGGCAAAATAAATGTTTGCCAGGGTCTCATAGTTCAGGGTGCAGGTGCGCATTTGGTTATAGGAGCTGGGCAGCAGCTGGATCATGGTGTACCAGGTCTGTTTGTCCTTGGTCTCCAGGTATTCCAGGCGCAGCTGCTCCAGGGTGTCGATCACCTTTTCCATGGCGTCCAGCCCCCGCCGGTCCATGTGGTCCACGGAAAAATCCGCCAGCTCAAAGGGCTTGGAGGCGATCTTGTGCATGGTGGAGGTGGAGTTGGCCACGGTGCCTACCTTGTAGGTGTCATATTCTTTCCACCAGTACATGGGGGCGGTCACATCCACGGTGACGAAGATCATACGAATGAATTTGCGGTGGTCGGTGCCGGCCTTGCACAGGCGCTTGGCCAGGCTCAGGTCGTTGGGACCAAAGACGAAGTTGCCGTCCTCGTCATAGTAGGAGTCGTAGCGGCCCCAGGAGTTCATAGGATTGCGGGCGCCACGCATGGCGTTGTCAAAATTGGTGACGGAAGTGCGTTCCAGTTTGATCATAAGTATTAAAGTTCCTTTGCTAAGTTCTTAATGTATTCTTTCAGGCGGGTGCCGGTCTCCGGGTGTTGCAGACCCACCTCAATATTGGCCTGCAAAATGCCGAATTTGTTGCCCATATCGTAGCGGGTGCCGTTGTAGTCCACGGCCACCACGCCCTCTTGCCGCGCCAGGGTGCGCATGGCGTCCGTCAGCTGCAATTCGCCGCCGGCGCCGTTGGGGGTGTGCTCCAAGATCTCAAAAATAGAGGGGGGCAGCACCACCCGGCCCAGAATGGAGTAGTTGCTCATCACCTGCTCCGGGCGGGGCTTTTCGATCATATCCGTGCAGGTAAAGCAGTTGCCCTCCAGCGGCTGCACCGCTAGGGAGCAGTATTTGGTAATGTCCGCCGTGGGCACTTCCTTTACGCCCACAGCGCCTTTGCCGTACTTCTCATAGGCGCGGCAAAGCTGGCCGGTGACCGGGTCGTCGCTGATGATCACATCGTCCCCGTACAGCACCGCAAACGGCTCGTTGCCCACAAAGTTCTTGGCGCACAGCACCGCGTGGCCCAGACCCTTGGTCTCCTTTTGGCGGATAAAATAAATATTGCCCATTTGGGAGCATTGCAGCACATCCCGGTACAGATCCGCCTTGCCCGGGTCGCCGGAGAGCTTGTGCTCCAGCTCCACTGCGTGGTCAAAGTGGTCCTCAATGACCCCCTTGCCCCGGTTGGTGATGATCAGCACATCCTCGATCCCGGCGGCGAACGCCTCTTCTACAATGTACTGAATGGCGGGTTTGTCTACAATATTGAGCATTTCCTTGGGCACAGCTTTAGAAGCGGGGAGCACCCGGGTGCCCAGCCCGGCTGCGGGAATGATCGCCTTTTTGATTTTCATTTTTCTTTTCCTCGTCAGTTCTTTTTACAGTATGCTGGACAGCAGCCCGGAGATCATATCCAGGATCAGAAACGCCATGATCGGCGCAAACACGCTGGTGCCGCCCATTTTGGACAGATACATACGGCGCATTTCGTCCTGGGTCAGGCGCATTTGCTCCGGCAGCATGGGGGTCTGGCGGAAGATGGCGCCGTCTTGCAGTCGATCGTCCACCGTTTGCAGCACGGTAAACACCTTTCTGCGGTACAGCCGGTTGGCAAACAGCGCGATCACCAGGTGGATCGCCAGTCCCACGGCCATCAAGATGGCCACAGCCGGGTACAGCGGCTCTACCAGCGCGGCGTCCGGCTGCATTTTGCCCTGCATAATGGCGGTGTAGTTGGTGCTCATAAAGTTGGTGAGCTTGGCAAACTGGCTGGCGTAGGCGCCCTGCACGATCAGCGCCGCGGCAAAGCGAATGGCCAGCGCCGCCGTGCCCTCCTTATACATTTTGCGGAAGAACAGGTAGTAGGGGCCAAAGAGAAAGGCCGCCCAGTTCCACCCGGCCTTTTTGTTCCGGCTGAACCGGGGCAGAAAGTAGCCGGTATTGGTGCGTACCACCGCCGCCACATCGGCGGCCGCTTCGCCCTCAATGGTGCCCGGGTATTGGCTGGGGTCCGGCACCGCGCCCGGCATAATGGGCGGGCGATAGCTCTCGCCGGCACCCGGTTGGCGGGCGCCGCAGTGGGTGCAAAAGACGGCGTCGCCGTCCAGCTCTGCGCCGCAGGCTACGCACTTTTTCTTTTGCTCCGGGGCGGCAGCGGTGTGGGTGTCACCGGCCGGCGCGCTTGCTTTTTGCTCAGGGGGCGGATCAGCCGGGGTAAAGGCGTAGCCCTCGCCGTGCAGCGCCTGGTGGGCGCAGTGGCCCAGCTCCCGGTAGCACGCCCGGTGGTGTGGGGTGCCGCATTCCGGGCAGGTAACAATATCGTCGCCCGGCTGGAACTGCTTGCCGCAGACCGGGCAGCTGTTGTTTTCATACAAAGCCATTTTGTGTACCTCGATCTATATGCTTTCTTATCATTATACATTAGATTATCACAATAAATCAACGATTTGGTTAAAATATCTTAAACAAAGTATGAAAGCACCGTCAATTCCGCCAAAAATCCGCCCTCCGGTGTAAAATCGGCGGCAAAGCCCTTGCAATGCGGCGGAGATTTATATATAATATTACAGTTAAAATCGTAATATATATAGAGAACTGCACGGAGTGTTGATATGGTAGAATTTGAAGAACTGCGGCTGCGGCTGCTGGACAGCGAGAAGCCCATTGAAAATCTAAAGGAAGCCCTGGCCATTGACAGCTTAAAGACCGAGGTGGAGGTGCTGGAGAAAGAGAGCGCCGCCCCGGACTTTTGGGACGATATGGAGAACAGCCAAAAGGTAATGCAAAAGATCGGCTCCTTAAAGGCCAAGGTCACCGGCTACGAGAGCCTGAAGGGCGACTATGAGGACGCGCTGGTGATGATCGAGCTGGCGGACGAGGAGGGCGATCTGTCCCTGCTGGACGACTGCACCGCCTCTGTTAAGGATATTGAAAAGCGCATTGAAGATATGACCCTGTCCACCCTGCTCAGCGGCGAGTTTGACAGCAAGAACGCCCTGCTGACCTTCCACGCCGGTGCCGGCGGTACGGAGGCCCAGGACTGGGCGGAAATGCTCTTTCGTATGTACAACCGCTGGGGCGAGCGCCACGGCTACAAGGTATCTACGCTGGATTATCTGGACGGCGATGTGGCCGGGATCAAGAGCGCCACGATCCTGGTAGAGGGCGAGAACGCTTACGGCTACTTAAAGGGCGAGATGGGTATTCACCGGCTGGTGCGGGTGTCTCCCTTTGACTCCTCCGGGCGGCGGCACACCTCCTTTGCCTCCGTAGAAGTGATGCCGGAGATCGACGACGATGTGAATGTGGAGATCCGGGAAGAAGATATTAAGATGGATGTGTACCGGGCCTCCGGCGCCGGCGGTCAAAAGGTCAACAAGACCTCCTCTGCGGTGCGCCTGACCCATATTCCCACCGGGATCGTGGTCAGCTGCCAGATCGAGCGCAGCCAGCACCAAAACCGAGAAGTGGCTATGCGTATGCTCAAGTCCAAGCTGGTGGAGATCAAAGAGCGAGAGAACCTGGAACGCATTGAGGACATTAAGGGTGACCAGAAAGAGATCGCCTGGGGCTCCCAGATCCGCTCTTATGTATTTATGCCCTACACCCTGGCCAAGGACCACCGTACCGGCTTTGAGATGGGCAACATCACCGCCGTGATGGACGGGGATATTGACGGCTTTATCAATGCTTATTTGAAACAAAAATCTGCCCAGGAGGCAGAGGAGAAAGCGGAGGCTTAATTCTAAATGGGAAGCTATGCGCATTTGATGGATATTACGGCAGTGTCCGGCTTTTCCATTCGGCTGGCGCTGGCCATTATTCTGGGCTTTTTTGTGGGCCTGGAGCGGCAGTGGACCAAGCACCAGGCGGGTATTCTTACCAATGTGATCGTGTGCGTGGGGGCGTATGCCTACACGGCGTTTTCCTTTGTGATCAACCAGGGCGACACGGACCTGACCCGTGTGGCCGCCCAGGTGGTCAGCGGCGTGGGTTTTCTGGGCGCCGGTCTGATCTTGCGGGACGGCACCAACATTCGGGGCCTGTCCACCGCCGCCACCATTTGGACCACGGCGGCCATCGGCATTCTGTGCACCCTGCCAAAGGTGCTGTACGCGGTGATCGTGGCAGCGGCTGTGGTGGTGCTGCACCTGGTGCTCCACCCGCTGAGCAACAAGATCAACAAGCTGCGCAGCTATGATAAAGAAAAGCGGGCCAAGGACGAATGTACATACAAGATCTCCGTAACTTGTATGGAGAATTATGAGGTGGACATTCGCGCCCACTTAATGAGCGCCTTAAAGGACGCCCGGGATATTATTTTGCACAATTTGGAGTCCTCGGATACGGACGACGGCAATACCAAGATCCGGGCTTATGTGTCCGCCGCCAAGAAGAACGACGAGGCCATTGAGAATGTGCTCAACCGCATTGGCAAGGACGAGGGCATTCTCCGTGCCGGGTGGAACATCATCAACGAATGATTTGCAGTTTTTGCAAGCACGGCCAATTTTCGCTAATCAAAATTTAACAGGTAAATTCGCTCCCTTTTCAGCACAACCTATTGCTGAAAGGGGAGTTTTTTTATGCTCAAAAAATGCAGCAGTCTGCTGCTGGCTCTGGCGCTGATCACCGCGCTGTTTACCGGCTGCCGGGGCAATGCAAAGAATGAGAACCAAACCGGCGACCCGGGCACCAGTACCACCTCTGCCACCACCGCCACCAAGACGGCGGACACCACCGTGCGCCCCACCAATGTGGGCAGTCGCAGTTACAGCAAGGAAAAGGTGGTGTGGGGGCCGGGCAACATTACCGACCACGCCAGACCCCAGGAGCCGGAGCGGCTGCAAAAGCAGTTTGGCGCGCTGGGCGCCCGCTTTTTGCTGGATAATAAAAAGCAGCTGTGCCTAACTTTTGACGAGGGGTACGAGAACGGCTACACCGGTAAGATCTTGGACACGCTAAAGGAAAAGCAGGTCAAGGCCGTATTCTTTGTGACCTATGACTTTGCCAGCCAAAATCCGGAGTTGATCAAGCGGATGATCGCCGAGGGCCATGTGGTGGGCAACCACACTTATCGCCACCTGACTATGGACGAGGTGACCCGGGCGGCAGCCACGGAGGAGATCACCGTGCTGCACCAGTATATGGAGAAGAATTATCAGTATAAGATGACCTACTTCCGCTTTCCCAAGGGGGAGTTTAGCGAGGACACGCTGGCGCTGGCCCAGGAGCTGGGGTACAAGAGTATCTTTTGGAGCTTTGCCTATGCGGACTGGGACACCCAAAATGTGGCGGAACCGGCCACCGCGCTGCAAAAGGTGACCGAGAGCACCCACCCGGGGGCCATCTTCCTGCTCCACGCCGTCAGCCCCACCAATGCGGAGATCTTAGGCCCGGCCATTGACAGTATCCGCAGCCAGGGCTACACCTTCACCACAGCGTTATAGTAAAAAAGCAGACAGCGATCTCGGTCACTGTCTGCTTTTTTATGTGGTGCTGCGGCGGAACAGGTCTTCCGTTTCCGTCAGCAGGGGTTGATTTTCCGGCTTGTCCAGGTTGGGGTCATGGGCCAAAATGGCGTCAGCACAGTCCCGGCACAGGCGCAGGGTGTCCATATCCTCCACCATATCCGCCAGCCGCAGTTCCGGCAGGCCGTGCTGCCGCTTGCCAAAGAAGTCGCCGGGGCCGCGCAGCCGCAGGTCCTCATCGGCGATCTTAAAGCCGTCGCTGTATTTTTTCATAGTCAGCAGTCGCTGGCGAGCGGTATCGCCCTTGGCGTCGCTGACCAGTATGCAGTAGCTTTTGGCGCTGCCGCGGCCAATGCGCCCCCGCAGCTGGTGCAGCTGGGACAGGCCGAATCGCTCGGCGTTCTCCACGATCATCACCGTGGCGTTGGGCACATCTACGCCCACTTCCACCACCGTGGTGGCTACCAGCACCTGCACATCGCCCCGGGCAAAGGCCTGCATGACCGCGTCCTTTTGCTTGGGGGTCATTTTGCCGTGGAGCAGCCCTAAGTTGTAGCCGTACAGCTCCGTTTCGCTTAGCTGGGCGGCATAGGCAGTGGCGGCTTTCATCTCGCTTTCTCCCTCGTCCACCAGGGGGCAGACGATATAGCCCTGCTCGCCCCGGTCCAGCGCCGCACGGAGAAAGCGAAAGATCCGGGCGTGGTAGGCAGAGGTGACCACATCGGTGCGGATCTCCTGCCGCCCGGGGGGCAGCTCGTCCAGCACGGATATGTCCAGATCGCCGTAGATCATCATAGCCAGGGTGCGGGGAATAGGCGTGGCGCTCATGACCAGGGTGTGCACTTCCCGGCCTTTCATCGCCAGGTCCGCTCGCTGCTGCACCCCAAAGCGGTGCTGCTCGTCGGTGATCACCAGCCCCAGGTTGGCGAATTCCACATCATTTTGGATCAGCGCGTGGGTGCCCACCGCAATGTGTATGTTGCCATCCATCAGATCGGCCTTGATCTGCCGCTTTTCCTTGGCGGTGCAGGCGCCGGTGAGCAGGCACAGGCGAATGTCCGTGCCGGCAAAGAATTTTTGCAGTGTGGCGTAGTGCTGGGTGGCCAGAATTTCCGTAGGCGCCATCAGGGCGCACTGGTAGCCGTTTTGCACCATGGTGTCCAGCAGAGCGGCAGCCACGGCGGTTTTGCCGCTGCCCACATCCCCTTGCAGCAGCCGGTTCATAGGATAGCCGCTTTGCAGGTCGGCAATGCACTGGGCCACTGCCCGGCTCTGGGCGCCGGTAAGGGTAAAGGGCAGCCGGGCCGCAAAGGCGGCGGTGCAGTCCCTTTCAATGATCCGGGTGGTGGGGGTGCGCTTGTGCCCCTTGAGTTTTTTCAGCCCGATGGTCAGGGTCAGCAGTTCTTCAAAGATCAGCCGGTGCCGGGCCGCTTCCAGCGCTTTCGCATTTGGCGGAAAGTGAATGTGGCGCACGGCGGTGTCCAGGTCTTCCAGACCGTATTTTGCCCGCAGGGCGGGGGACAGGGTGTCCGGCAGCGGCTCCATGTGCGCCAGGGCGTAGTCCACCGCCTTGGCGATCAGGTTGGCGTTCAGGCTGCCGGTTTGGGTGTAAATCGGGTGGATCCGCCGGGCGGTGAGCGGCTCGATCTTGGGCGCGCTCATCTGCACAGTGGTAAGATTGCGCTCCACCTTGCCCAGCAGCAGGTAGTCCTGGTACATACGCAGCTTTTCTGCCAGGAATTTGGTGTTAAACAGGGTCACATGGATCAGGGTTTCCCCATCGGTAAAATCCGCTTTGTAGAGGGTCATGCCCTTGCGGATCAGGTGGGTGCGCATGGGGGTCACCATGGTGGCCTGCACGCATACCGGTGTGCCCTCCGGCGCCCGGGCGGCAGGGGTGGTCACGCTCCAGTCCTCATAGGTGCGGGGATAGTAGCGCACCAGGTCCCCCACGACAAATATGCCCAGCTTATGAAAAAGCCGGGCTCTTTTGTCGCCAACACCTTTCAGGTATTGAATATCGCGTTCTAAAAACTGGTCCATATCACTCAACAGAAAGCAGGAAGTAGTAGATGGGCTGGCCGCCGTCTACAATGCTGATCTCCATATCGCTGCCGTATTTTTCGCTTAGGCGGTTTTCCAGTTCCTGGGCCTGTTCCTCGGTGGCGTCTGCACCGTAGATCAGGGTCACCAGGGCGTGCTCGCCCCGCTTAAACAGCTTGTCAACGGTCTTAAAGGCAATGTCCACAATGTCGTCGCCCAGGAATTTGATCTTGCTGCCGCACATACCCATAATTTCGCCCTGCTTAATGGGACGGCCGTCCAGCTCGCTGTCTCGGGCGGCAAAGGTGACAGAGCCGGTCTCCACATGGGCGGCGGCGTCCATCATGGCCATTTGGTTGTCGTCGGCAGACTGGGTCTCGTCAAACACCAGCATGGCGCTGATCCCCTGGGGAATGGTCTTGGTTTGCAGCACCCGCACCTGGCGGTCCTTGGCCAGGGGAATGGCCTGCTCGGCAGCCATAATAATGTTTTTATTATTAGGCAGCACAAATACCGTCTTGGCGGGGGTGGCCATAATGGCGTTCAAAATATCGTCGGTGGACGGGTTCATGGTCTGCCCGCCGCTGACCACCGTGTCGGCGCCAATATCGGTAAACAGCTCCTTTAGCCCATCACCGGCGCACACGGCCACAAAGCCGTAGTCGTTCTCCGGCTGCACCACGGTGGGCCGGGGCACAGTGTCGCCCTGCTTTACGCCCTCCTCCGCATTGCGGTGCTGGTAGCGCATATTGTCGATCTTAATATTGATTAGCTGGCCGTACTTCAGCGCAGCCTGGATCACATCGCCGGGGCAGTTGGAGTGCACATGCACCTTGATAATATCGCTGTCGTCCACCACCACAACGCAGTCGCCGATGGACTCCAGGTACGCTCGCAGCCGCAGCGGATCCTGCTGGGGTGCGTGGCGGTCTTTCTCGATCAAAAATTCCGAGCAGTAGCCGAATTCAATATCGCCGGAGGCGGCGGCCACGGTGCTCTTGTCCGGGGTCTGTACCGGGGTGACGGCGCTGCCTGCAATGGGCTGCACCACGGTGCCTTTCCCAAACACGGCGCCCATACCTTGGAAGATCAGTACCAGACCCTGCCCGCCGGCGTCCACCACACCGGCCTTTTTCAGTACCGGCAGCTGCTCCGGGGTTTTTGCCAGGGCGTCCTCTGCGGCGGCCATGGCTGCGCAGCACACGGTCCAGGCGTCGTTATTGGAGGCGGCTGTTTGCTCCGCCGCTTCCGCCGCCTTGCGGATCACTGTCAGAATGGTGCCCTCCGTGGGCTTCATCACCGCTTTATAGGCTGCGTCTACCCCCTTTCGAAAGGCAGCGGCCACAGCGGTGCCGTCCGCTTCTTCCATACCCCGCAGGGCCTTGGAAAAGCCGCGGAAGATCAGCGAAAGGATCACGCCGGAGTTGCCCCGGGCGCCCCGCAGCAGGGCAGAGGCGCAGCGGGCGGAGGCTTCCTCCACCGTGCAGTCCTCCGGCAGCACCGCCATCTCCTTGGCGGCAGCGCCGATGGTCATACTCATATTGGTGCCGGTGTCGCCGTCCGGCACCGGAAAGATGTTCAGCGCGTCTACGGCCTGGCGGTTGTTGGCAATGTTGTTTGAGCCGGAGATCACTCCGTCCCGGAACATAAGTCCTGTTATCATCATGTGATGTTCTCCCATTCTATGGTTAGTTCAGTGCGTCCACATACACATTGACGGTGTTGACCTTCAGGTCCGTGGCCTCCTCCACCGTGTAGCGCACCTTGTTGATAATGCTCTCCACAATGGCAGTGATGTTGACGCCGTAAGAGACGGAGATGTGCAGCTCGATCTGCAACTGACCGTCCACGCTCTTAACGGACACGCCCTGGTTGAATTTTTCGCCGGTGGCCTTGCTCTTGATGGCGCTGACGATGGACTCGTAGGCGCTGCCGTTGACCATACCGGTCACGCCAAAGCAGGACTGGGCGGCCCGCCCCACAAGGGTGGCGAAATAGGCGTTGGTGATCTCAATGTATCCGCTGGGATTTTCAAATTTAATCATCAATATATCCTCCGTGATTTATTGCAAACGCCGGGGCGTTTTTATCCAAAATACCAGTCTTCTATATTGGCAAAGAAGTTGCCGTACTGCCCCTGAATATCGCCGCGCAGGGACTTGGAGTAGCAGATCATACCCTTGCGGTACACCAGGGGGGCAAAGGGCATTTCCTCGCTGAACGAGAGCATAAATTTGCCCAGCTCCGTCTTGCCGGCGGTGTAGTCCCGGTACAGGGCGGCGGTGCTGCCCTTGTCCTGGCTGATGCCATAGTGGGCGGCGCCGTCGGTGCTGAAGAAGGGGTAAAGGCACATATCGTTTTGCAGCTTGACCTCGCCGATATAGAGATCGTAGTTCAGGTTCTTGACCCGCGCCTTGTAGTCGCTGAATTTGCTCACTTGCAGCTGCACGGTAAAGCCCACGGCCTCCAGTGCCGTCTTGATCTGATTGGCGGCGGCCAGCCGGTTGTCGTTCTTGTTGACCAGCAGGGTGATCTTTAAGGCGCTGTCGCTGACTTTGGACAGGGCGATCTGTTGCTTGGCGGCTGCCGCGTCCGCCCCCTCTGCAAACAGGCGGGTGCTGCCGGCCAGTCCAAAGGCCGGGTTATACACGCTGCGGGCAGCGGTGGCATAACCGGCGTAGGCACTCTTAGCCAGAGCGCTGCGGTCCACTGCCAGGCTCACCGCCTTGCGCAGATGGGCGTTTGCAAAGGCGCCGGAGCGGTTGTTAAAGCCGATATATACCAGGTTGTTTTGGTTGATCTGCTTTTTGGTGGCGGTCATGCGCTTGGCGCTGTTCTCGGACAGATCCCGATAGGCGTAGGTGATGTTGCCGATGTTCACCGCGTTGTCAATGGAGTCCGCCGCCGCAATGTTCACAAGGTGAATGGTGGTGATATGGGGGTTAAAGTCGTCGGCTACATTGGCTGCCAGCACCGTGCCGTTCTTGGTGGATTTGTAGCGGTAGCGGCCGCTGCCGATAGGGTACTTGCCCTTGGCACTTGCCTTGGCAATGGGAAAGGTCAGCAGGTTTTGCCCATAAGGGGAGGGGTGGCGCAGGGTAAACACCACGGTGTTGTCGTCCTCTGCCTTGGCGGCGCGGACCCCTTGCAGGTTGCTGCCGTAGGCGGGGGAGTCCTTGGCCTGCTCAAAGCTGTACACCACATCTGCGGCGGTGAGCGCCGATTTGTCCGAGAAAGTCAGACCGCTGGGCACGATCACCTTAAGGGTGGTGCTGTCTGTGAATTCATAGCCGGTAGCCAGGTTGGGCTGGGCGGTATAGCTGCCGTCCAGGTCAAACAGGCTCTCAAACACCAGGTCCGCCAGCACCTGATTGTTCTGGGTCTTGGCGGAAAAGGGGTCCAGGCTGTCTGACTGGGTGTAGCTTAATTTGAAATTGTCATTGTCCGTGGCAAAGGTGGTTTGAGCCTTTGTGGTGGTCTCTGTTTGGCCGGTGGTGCCTTTGGTGCACGCCGAGAAGAGGGTGGCGGTCAGCACCAGCGCCAGCAAAAGAGCAAAACTTCTCTTGCCCATAGTTACCTCCTAATGCGCGTGCAACTGCGGGTCTTGCCGGTTTTTTCGTCAATGTCAAACAGGCAGCCCTCCAGCACGCAAGGTCCGTCCGGGTTGGTAAAGCGCACAGGCAGTCCGGTGCGCATTTTTTCGATGGCAGCCTGGGGACTGACCCCCAGCACGCTGTGCTGCGGCCCGGTCATACCCAGGTCCGTAATGTAGCCGGTGCCGCCGGGCAGCACCTGTTCGTCCGCCGTCTGCACATGGGTGTGGGTGCCAAAGAGGGCAGACACACGGCCGTCTAAATAGTAGCCAAGAGCCCGCTTTTCCGCAGTGGCCTCGGCGTGGAAGTCAATGAGAATGATATGCGCTCCCGCCTTTTTCAGGTGGCGCACTTCCCGGTCCGCCGCGTCAAAGGGGTTGGCGATAGGCTCCATAAAGGCGGTGCCTTGCAGGCTGATGACCCCCACTTGGGTGGCGCCCATATCCAGCAGCACGCTGCCCCGACCGGGGGCCGAGGGGTGGTAGTTGGCCGGGCGGAGCAAAAACTCGTTCTCTTCCAGCATAGGGTAGATCTCCCGCCGGCGCAGGCCGTGGTTGCCCAGGGTGATCACATCGGCGCCGCTGTCAAAAATAAACTGGGCGCTGCCGGGCAGGATGCCGTTGCCAACGGCGGAGTTCTCGCCGTTTACGATGGTTAATTTGGCGCCCAGCTCTCGCTTTAAGCCGGGCAGTATGCGGCGCAGGCAGTCGCAGCCTTGCCGGGCGACTACATCGCCAATGGTCAGGATCTTCACTTATACACCGTTTCTATCTGACCCGCGGTCAGGTTTTATAGCAGAAATATTATACTATATCCCCGGTGCAATTACAAGGACGGGGCTTAAATTTAATACTTTCGCAACTTTTGAATACCCGGGTGCATACAGGGTTTTACCGGTTGTATATTCTTTTGACAAATTGTGCAGTGCTTGCGGGGCGATGTGGGCATCGCCCCCTACATCGTGGGTATGCAAAGCGGGCGGATCGATTTCTGCTTTTATCCCCTCAGTCGCGCAAGCGCGCCAGCTCCCCTTAAAAAAATAAGGGGAGCCAAGTTGTGTAGAATTTGCCTCCCTTGTAAAGGGAGGTGGCAACGCCGCAAGGCGTTGACGGAGGGATTGTACATCGTATCCGCCCGCTTATATCCCCTGAATGCAACAACTCCCCTTGCACACACAAGGGGAGTCGATTGGGTCATTTTACTTTTTGAAAAGAGGTGAGCACGCCGTCTGCGTCAAAGGTCACATTGTAATAGGGATTGTTCTTAAAGTCCGTTACGGCAAATTCACCCAGGTTCTGGTCGCCGGGGAAGGTGCAGTCGGAGGCGATCTGCAAATTGCACTGGGAGAAGTTCACCGCATAGGGGGCGTCTGCCCGCTTTAAGGTCTTGACCCCATCGCCGCCGTAGCGGGCGTTAAAGGCCGCGGCCTTTTTCTTGTCGCTAAAGAGAAAGCGCACCTGGCTGTCAATGTACCAGTAGGTGGTGTCCTTCTTTTCCGTGTAGCTAAAGGCGTGGGTGCCCATACGCACCTGGGCGGCCTCTACGCCGTCCCACTTCTCCACATGGCGCAGAATGTCCACGCTGTCGCCGATCATGGCCTCGTTGGCGTCGGATTTGTTGTAGATCGGCTGGCTGCTCTCCTGGGTCACACCGTTTTTGTCCGTGGTGTGGGTAAAGTGCTTGAACCCGCCCTTTTTGTCATAATAGTTGGCGCTGACCAGGGTGCAGGTGAGTTTGCCGTCGGCGTAGACCGCCTCATAGGTGCACTCGCTGTTAAAGGTGGCATTGTCTGCCTCCGGCGAGATCCAAATGGTAAATCGGTCGGCACCGTAGGGGGATTTGGTGTTCAGCCCCTGGTCAAAGGTGACCCGGTAGCTGCCCTTGTCGTCCTCGCAGAGAATGGACACGCCGGTGCGCTTGCCGTCTGCGTCCGTGTAGGTAACGGTCAGGTCGTTGGAGTGGGTGGAGCGCAGGTGGCACTCGGTCATCTGCTTGCCGCCCTTTTCGTATGCGGCGTACACCAGGTCCTCGTTTTTGTAATATTTGGTCACGGTGGCGTCCAGCTTGGTGCTCTTTACCTGCTTTTTGGTGTAGCTGTCGTCCGGCTGCATTTCCTTATAGAAATCCACCTTGCGAATATCGTCCAGAATGTAGCCTACGGTGTGAACATCGTCAAAGGTCTTTTTAATATCTTTGTTGGCAACAAAATCAACTTGCGCTGTGGTCTCTGCGCAGGCGGAGAACAGCAGCATGGGCAGCAAACAAAGACAAAGTATGGTGCCCCATCGTTTCATAACCGGATCCCTCCATCTATTGGAAAAAGGCGCTGCGGGGTGTTTGCAGCGGTTGTCAAATCCTTATTAAAGCACAATTCCTTTGTTTCGTCAACTAAAATTGCGGATTTCCCGGCTTTGCGTTGCGTATTTGGCGGGATTTTGCTATAATATCTTCTGTAATTTGAAGAACGGAGGCGTGTTTATGCCTATCAAACTCATTGCCACGGACCTGGACGGCACCTTAATGTCCGGCGACCACCTGACCGTCAGCCCCCGCACGGTGGCGGCGTTGCAGGCGGCCCACGACCGGGGCGTGCAGCTGACCATTGCCACCGGGCGCACCCTGGATTTTATCGACCATGTTACGGCCCAGGTGCCTTTTGTGGACTATGTGATCTACTCCAACGGCGCGGCGGTGTATGACCGGAAGCATGACGCCCATATTTGCCAGCAGCTGATCCCGCCGGAGGCGGTGCAGCGCATTTTGCAGACCCTGGCGCCACGGCCGCTGTATTATAATGTGTATTGGGACGGGGGTATGTACCTGGAAGAGGCCCGCTTGCCCTATTACAGCAGCAATAATCTGCCCCAGGCGTTCTTGGACCAGTTTATGGCCAAGGCCCACCCGGTAGAGAACCTGCTGGACAAGGCGAACAAAGGCGCAGAGAGCATTGCCGTCTATGACCTGGACCCGGCGCAAATGGACTGGGTGCGGTCTGTGCTGGAGAGTGAGGGGCTGGAGGTGGTCTCCTCCCTGGCCAATGAGTTGGAGTGCACCGCTCCCGGCGCCAACAAGGGCGCAGCGCTGGCAGGGATCGCCCGGCAGCTGGGGATCGCCCCGGCGCAGGTGATGAGCTTTGGCGACGCCGGCAATGACTGCCCTATGCTCACCTTTGCTCACTATTCCTTTGCTATGGAGAACGGCGCGCCGGAGTGCAAGGCCGCCGCTCGCTACCGGGCAGAGGCCAATACCGCGGACGGGGTAGCCAAGGCCATTGAGCAGTATGTGCTTGCAGACTGACGCATAAATATAAAATAGGATAGAGATAAAAATAACGCCGCCGGCAGATCACTCTGCCGGCGGCGGCTTTTGCCTAGTGCAAAAGCGAAAGGAATGGAGGTAGATAGCTTACTCGGTCACGGCGTCGTCCTTGCGACGGAAGTACATGATCATCAATGCACCGCCGATAGCCAGCAGGGCTGCGCCGCCAAATACACAAGCACCGGTTGAGGGGCTCTTCCAGCTGCCCCCGTTATTCATGGGAATGTTGTTCTTGGGAATGTTATTCTTAGAGCCGTCGTTCTTCGGAATATCATTCTTGTTGCCATCATTCTTGGGAATGTTGTTCTTGTTGTCGTTGGGCTTGTTATTATTGTTGTTGTTGTTGTTACCGTTGCCGCCGTCGATCGGCTCATCGCCGGGAGTACCCAGCAGATCCAGTACCTGGCCGTAGGTGGCTACCTTGCCCATAGACACGAACTGATCCGTAATAGCCAGCACGGTGGAGGCGCTGTCGCCCATCATCTGCTGGATCAGTGCCTTAATGGTCTTGTAGTTGGCCTTGTCCGCAAAGGCTACATCATAGAGATAGTAGAATGCGGTGGTAAAGGCAGTGTCCGTCTCGCCGGTGCGCAGCACAAAGTACTTGTTGTGGTTGCTGTGGCTGGCTACGGACTTCACGGTGCAGCAGTTTGCCAGCTTCTTCCAGTCAATGGCTTTCAGCTGGATCTTGCACTCCTTGCCTACAACGCCGGTCAGATCAATGGGATCCTTGGTCAGCAGGTTGTTGAAGAAGTTGCCGGACAGGTCCAGGTTCTCCGTCAGGCCGGTCAGCAGGCTGCCGGTGGACTGGGCAATGTCTTTCAGTGTGGTGGTGAGCATATCCTGGTCGATAATGTATGCCACGCGAGGCAGCACCTGGATCAGACCGTTCAGCGGATCGGGAGATACCACATCTACCAGGTCCTTAAACAGAGCGTCCAGAATGGGGCGCAGGAACTCATCGGAGGCAATGTCCTTGCTGCCGGTGTTATCCCGTACAGCCTCAAAGTTGGCTTTGTATTCCTCTGCGGTGGGCAGAGAAGTGAGCCCCAGCTGCTCCAGCAGCGGGATCAGGCGGGCGTACAGGCCGTCCACATAGGTGCCGTCTGCGGCCAGATAGTCAAACATATGGAACTTCAAACCGGCCATACCCACAATGCCGTTCTCGTCACGGAGCAGGGCGGTAATGGGCCGCAGCGCTGCCAGCAGAGCGTCCTCAAATCCGGCACGGTCGCCATCTTTGAAACCAAAGTCCGCAGCGGTGAATTCAATGGCAGCCAGTTTGTCCAGATCGGTCACACCGTTCTCTTTTTCCTCAGCGGTAACGGTGCAGTTGTCCTGGATCAGCTTTACAGCCTTCTGGAACTTCTCCTCCGGCAGCTGGCCGGCAAAGTTCTTGGCCTTGATGAGCATTTGTACCACATCGCCGATGGTGGGCGCCAGGCCTACGCCGGTCTCTGTGGTGTTGTGGGACAGGGTGGCGTAC
>CAVIFY010000009.1:0-38762 GCA_963642245.1 Bifidobacteriaceae bacterium
GTTTAGCCCGGTGCTGCCGTATTTGACAGACGACAACTCCGTCTTTGCCCCCGCCTTTAAGCAGGTGGTGCCTGCCTTGTTCGGCGCTTTGGGTATGAGCTATTTTGCCAAGCACTTTAAGTTGACGGTGGTGCCCATTGCCGTGGTCTGCCTGATGTTGCTCTTTAAGGGCGATCTGGCCGTCGGCGTGCTGATCCCTGTGGGCGTGGTGGTGTCGCTGCTGTCTGCCCACCTGATGTTTAAGAAAGGCTGGGTCAAGTAACAGACCACATTTTTGCTAACTAATTGGCAGATCGCCCGACTTGACTTTTATTGGTATGGTGGTGTATAATCATCATACGATCATTAAAGATGGGGGATATGTGCCATGAAAGAAACGGATCTGCGGTATATCAAGACCGAGCGCGCCATTCGGGACGCCTTCTTTGAACTGCTGGAAGAGGGCGAGTTTGAGAAGATCTCCGTAACGGATATTACCCAGCGCGCCCAGATCAACCGCAATACTTTTTACCTGCATTACAGCGATAAGTTCAATTTGGTCAATTCCATTTTGATCGACTTTGTGCAGGAGCTGTCCGCCCAGGCGCTAAAGGTGATCGACAAGGCGGAGAAGCCGGACACGGCCACCTTTAATCAGTATTTCCTGACCATATTTATCAGTGCCAACCGGATCAAGAAAAAGTACCGCATTCTCTTTCGCAATCGGAATATTGAGCCGTATTTGGATATTGCCGCCATTACCGATGTGATCGCGGACCATATCGGCAAAAACAAGTTCCTGGACTTCCGCAGCCAGCGCTCCTCTGTGAGCAAGAGCTTTTTGGCCTTTGGCTTCTTTGGTGCGCTCAACGACTATTGCAGCAATGATTACACCAAGGAAGAGACGGTGCGTATGATCTCCGCTATGTCCAGCGGTATGGCAGAGATCGCCCAACAGCTGCACGCTGCCGGGAACAAGGCCGGTAACGGGAATAAGAGCAGTAAGTAAATCAAAAATACATAGCAAAAGGGACCTGAAAACAGGTCCCTTTTTGTTACTGTATCGGTATTCTGTTTAGCAGACCATACCGCTTTCCACCCAGCGCATGACGGCAGGGTATTCCTCTTTATAATTATCCAGCTGGTCCGCGTTGGAGTCCACAAAGGCCTGGAACTCGTCCGTGTCCTCAAATTCGTAGGTAAAGTCCTGCTCAAAGTCATAAGTGGCGGTAAACAGGTAGTCAAACAGATCGTCGGCGGAGAATTCCTCCAAGAGCTTGTCCGCCGTGCGCTCGGTAATGGTGTCCAGCGCGTTCTTCACCGTCAATTCAAAATCCTCCGGCTCTACCAGAATTTCCGGGTCGTTCTCGCAGTATTGCAAAATGTCGTCCTCGCCCATGGCCAGGGTGCTCAGGTACTCCAGCACATCCTCGTAGCCGGTCTCGTTGACCGTATCGTACAGCCGGTAGGCAAACTCGCCCACCAGATTTTGCAGGGCCACCGCCTTAAACACACTGTCGATCTCGTAGCCGCCCTCGTCGGTGATCACATAGCCCACCTCCTGCAGGTTCTCCCACATCAGGTAGTAAAAAATGCGGTGCTGTTCTTTCTCGCCAAAAATGGCCTCGTGAATAAAAGTATCAATATCCATTGCCGTTCTCCTCTGACTGTCGCATTTGCGCAAGGCTACTCATATTCTATACTATATGCAGGGGATTTGCAACAACTTGCAGGTAGATTTTGGCTTTTTTGTAAACTCTGAAAACCCCGCCTGTTTTTATTGCAATGGCGCAGGGGATAGGCTATAATAAAGGGGACTGGAGGGTTCTTATGGAACTGACATTAAAAAATGAACACTGTGCCGTCACCGTTACGGACGCGGGGGCTATGCTCCGCTCTCTGGTGCGGGACGGCCGAGAATATCTGTGGCAGGGGGACCCGGCCTACTGGGCCGGTCAGGCGCCGGTATGCTTTCCCATTGTGGGGGTGCTGCCCAAGGGGGCGTCTACCGCATTTGGCAAGCCCTGCCGTATGAAGCGCCACGGCGTGGCCCGCATTAACCCCTTTACCCTGACGGAGCACCACCGCAACGGCGCCACCTTTACCCAGGTGGCAGACGACAACACCCTGGCGGCGTACCCCTTTGATTATCGGTTGGAGATCGGTTATGAGCTGGTGGGCAGCACCGTTGCCGTTACTTATCATATTATCAACAGCGGCGCGGAGCCTATGCCCTTTGTGATCGGCGGTCACCCGGCCTTTAACTGCCCGCTGGCAGCAGGGGAGCGGTTTGAGGACTACAAGGTGCGCTTTGACCGCCCGGTGACCAAGGCGCCCCTGCGCCCGGATCACCAAACCGGGATCGTGGACCCGGCGCGCCGGTACGATGTGCTCACAGCCGGGCAGGAGTTGCCCCTGCGGCACGATTTGTTTTATGATGACGCGCTGATTTTTGACCGGGTGGAGGCCAAGGCTGCCACCCTGCTGGGGCCTAAGGGCTACGGCGTGCGGGTGGAGTACCAGGATATGGCCAATTTGCTGGTCTGGTCCGCCGAGAACGACGCGCCCTTTGTGGCACTGGAGCCGTGGAGCGGTATTTCCCACTGCACAGACGAGGACGGCACCCTGGAACACCGCCGGGGCGTGACCGTTTTGCAGCCGGGGGAGACAGCCACCTTTGGCTATAAAATCACCATGCTGAGCGGAGAGATGGAATGAACTACGGATTTTTCAGAGTGGCGGCGGCAGCGCCCCGCCTGCGGGTAGCCGACCCGGACTATAACGCCGGGCAGTTGGAGGCAGTGATCGACCGGGCAGTGGAGCAGCAGGTGCGCCTGCTGGTGACCCCGGAGCTGTCCGTTACCGGCTACACCTGCGCCGATCTGTTCTTTACCGCTGCGCTCCAGCAGGCGGCAGACCGGGCGGTGCAGCGGCTGGCAGCTTACACGGCAGGCAAGGACATTGCGGTGCTCATCGGCGCCCCGGTGCCCTATAAAAACAGCCTGTACAACTGTGCCCTGTTACTCCGGGACGGGCAGGTGCAGGGTATGGTGCCCAAGGTGCACCTGGCCAATTATAATGAGTTTTACGAAAAGCGCTGGTTCGCCTCCGGCGCAGATCTTGATACGGTACAGACGGTAAACGGCGTGCCCATGGGCAGCCAGCTGTTTGACCTGGGCAGCGGTGTGCTGCTGGGTGTGGAGCTGTGCGAGGACCTGTGGGTGCCCCAGCCCCCCAGCGGTGCTTTGGCGCTGCAAGGGGCCAATTTGATCGCCAATCTGTCTGCCAGCGACGAGTATGTGTCCAAGGCGGCCTATCGCCGGGACCTGGTGGCCGGTCAGTCCGCCCGGTGCGTGGCGGGCTATGTGTATGCCGGTGCCGGGGTGCATGAGAGCACCACGGACCTGGTGTTCAGCGGCGCCACCCTGGTGGCGGAGAACGGCGGCATTTTGGCCGAGGGAGAGCGATTTGCTCGGGAGAGCGTGCTCACCGTTGCCGATGTGGATATAGAGAAACTGAATGCCCAGCGGCGGCAGAATATGTCCTTTGAGAACCGGTCCGGCGGGGCGGTGCAGTCCTGCCCGGTGCCCAATGGGGAGAACGATTTGGCCTACCGCTTGGTGGATCCGCACCCCTTTGTGCCGGCAGCGGACGCCCAGCGGCGGGAGCGGTGCAAGGAGATCTTTTTGCTCCAGGCCAGCGGCCTGGCCGGGCGGCTGGAGCATGTTGGCTCCAAGGGCTGCGTGCTGGGGATCAGCGGCGGTCTGGACTCCACTTTGGCGCTGCTGGTGGCTGTGCGGGCCATGGAATTGCTGGGCAAACCGGCAAGCAGCGTACTGGGCGTGACCATGCCCGGCTTTGGCACCACGGACCGCACCTATCGCAATGCGCTGGATCTTATGGAAGCCCTGGGGGTCACCCGGCGGGAGATCTCCATTGCAGACGCCTGTGTGCAGCACATGGCAGACATTGGCCACGACCCGGCGGTGCACGATATTACCTATGAGAACACCCAGGCCAGAGAGCGCACCCAAATTCTCTTTGACCTGGCCAATAAAGAGGGCTGCCTGCTGGTGGGCACCGGCGACCTGAGCGAGCTGGCTATGGGCTGGTGCACCTACAACGGCGACCACATGAGTATGTACGGGGTCAACGCCTCCGTGCCCAAGACCCTGGTGCGCTACCTGGTGGATTATGTGGCCGGGGAGTTGGGCGGCCGCACGGAGGAAATCTTGCGGGATGTGCTGGACACGCCGGTATCCCCGGAGCTGCTGCCCCCGGACGCAGACGGCAAGATCACCCAAAAAACGGAGGAGAAGATCGGCCCCTATGAATTGCACGACTTTTTTCTCTATCACTTTGTGCGCTTTGGCTTTGGCCGGGAAAAGCTGGCCCTGCTGGCGGAGAAAGCCTTTGACGGCCGGTACGACCGCCCCACCATTGATCGGTGGCTGACGGAATTCTTGCGCCGGTTCTTTATCAGTCAATTTAAGCGGTCCTGCATTCCGGACGCACCCAAGGTGGGCTCTGTATCGCTCAGCCCCCGGGGCGACTGGCGTATGCCCAGCGACGCGGCTATGCAGGCATTTTTGCAACCCGATGAACGGATGTAAAGGAGCTGTTATTATGAAAAAAGCAATGGCACTGTTGCTGGCGTGCAGTATGGTACTGGCCTTCGCCGCTTGCAGCAAAAAGCAATATACGGACCAGGAAGTGACCGCCGTGGTGGATGTGACCGATGAAAGCGGCAAGACCGTTACGGACAAGGACGGCAAGGCCCAGACCCGGGTGGTCACCATGCCCCAGACGGATGCCAAGGGCAACACCGTAGCGGCAGGGGAGAGCACCACCGGCGGCAAGTCCTCCGGCAACAGCTCTGCTGCCAAGGACGGCAAGACTGGCACCACCGCCAAGTCCGGCAAAACGGAAAAGACCACCAAGAAGAAAGAGAGCACCACAAAAAAGACCACGACCACTACCACCACCGTGGCCGCCAACCGCAAAATTCATATCACTGTTTCTCTGCCCGCCGGTACGGATACCCGCACGGACAAGCTGCGCATTACCATTAACGGTAAGCAGGTGGACGAAAAGGAAGTGACCTTGGAGATCGGCAATACCTTTACCTACACCACGGAGAAGAAGTACCGGGGCGATGTAGAAGTGCAGGTGGAGCTGGAGCACACCCAAAAGAGCGCCAAAGCCACAGTGAAGAAAGGCACGGACACCGCCAAGTTCAATTTTGAGAATATTGAGAACCTGCTGGGCGACGACGACTAAGCGGCAGTTGGTGAAAAAAACGAAATAATCGACAAAAAAGCAGTGTCTATGCGCTGCTTTTTGTTGTTATTATACAGAAATGCCAAATTGTTATGTTGAATTCCGCACGGCGGAGTGCTATAATTGGTATAGTTATGGGCTTATGCCCAAACTGAGGTTGTTATCTGTAAGAGAAAATACAGGAGGAAGTTCCATGAACAGAAAGAAAAAAACCATGGACGGTAACAGCGCAGCTGCCCATGTCAGCTACGCATTTACGGAGGTTGCCGCCATTTATCCCATCACTCCGTCATCCACCATGGCGGAGGAGACGGACGCCATGGCTGCCCGCGGGGTCAAGAACCTGTTTGGCCAAACGGTCAAGGTGGCGGAGATGGAGTCTGAGGCCGGTGCCGCCGGTGCCGTGCACGGCTCTTTGTCTGCCGGTGCGCTGACCACCACTTACACCGCGTCCCAGGGTCTGCTGCTGATGATCCCCAATATGTACAAGATCGCCGGTGAGCTGATCCCGTCCGTGATCCATGTGTCTGCCCGCTGCGTGTCTACTCACGCGCTGAATATCTTTGGCGACCATTCCGATGTGATGGCCTGCCGCCAGACCGGCTATGCCATGCTCTGCTCTGCCAATGTGCAGGAGGTAATGGACCTGGGCGCTGTGGCCCACCTGTCCACCTTAAAGAGCCGTGTGCCGTTCTTGCATTTCTTTGACGGTTTCCGTACCTCCCACGAGGTGCAGAAGATCGAGACCTGGGACTATGAGGACCTGCGGTCTATGGTGGATATGGACGATGTGCAGGCGTTCCGTGCCCGCGCACTGAACCCGGAGAAACCGGTGCTGCGCGGCTCTGCGGAGAACAGCGATGTGTTCTTCCAGCACAGAGAGGCCTGCAACCGCTACTATAACGACGCGGTTGCCACCACCGAGATGTATATGAACACCATTAACGAAAAGCTGGGCACGGATTATAAGCTGTTTAACTACTACGGTGCGCCGGACGCAGACCGGGTCGTGGTGGCGATGGGCTCTGTGTGCGACACCATTCAGGAGACCGTAGACTTCCTGAACGCCCGGGGCGAAAAAGTGGGTATGGTCAAGGTGCACCTGTACCGTCCCTTTAGCGCCAAGCACCTGCTGGCTGCCCTGCCGGAGACGGTAAAGCACATTTCCGTACTGGACAGAACCAAGGAGCCCGGCTCCCTGGGCGAGCCGCTGTTCCTGGATGTGGTGGCTGCGCTGAAAGGCTCTGCCTTTAACGATGTGCCGGTGTACGGCGGTCGTTTCGGTCTGGGGTCTAAGGACACCGTGCCGGCCCATATTATCGCTGTGTACAACAATATGGCTGCCCCCCAGCCCAAGCCGGAGTTCACCCTGTCCATTGAGGACGATGTGACCCACCTGTCCCTGCCGGTGACCGAGAACCCGGACACCACCCCGGCAGGCACCACCTCTTGTAAGTTCTGGGGCCTTGGTTCCGACGGCACCGTTGGCGCCAACAAGGACTCCATTAAGATCATCGGCGACAATACGGATATGTTCGCCCAGGGCTACTTCTTCTATGACTCCAAGAAGTCCGGCGGCATTACCGTGTCCCACCTGCGCTTTGGCTCGTCGCCCATTACTTCTACCTATTTGATCAACAAGGCCAACTTTGTGGCCTGCCACTGCCCGTCCTATGTGACCAAGTACGATATGGTGCAGGACCTGGTGCCCGGCGGCACTTTCCTGCTCAACTGCATTTGGACCCCGGACCAGTTGGACAGCCAGCTGCCTGCGTCCATGAAGCGCTATATTGCCGAGAACAATATCAATTTCTATATCATCAACGGTATTAAAATCGCAGAGGAAGTGGGCCTGCCCGGCCGTGCCTCCACCATCTTGCAGTCTGCGTTCTTTGCCATCTCCGGTATTCTGCCGGTAGAGAAGGCCATTGAATTGATGAAGGCCGCTGTGGTCAAGAAGTTCTCCAAGAAAGGCGAGGCAGTGGTGAACGCCAACTTTGCCGGTATCGACCGTGGCGCCCAGGAGATCGTGAAGGTGGATGTACCGGACAGCTGGAAGACCGCGGAAGACGCACCCCGCCAGCTGGAAGTGCCCACCGATCGCCCGGAGATGAAGAAATTTGTAAAGGAAATTCTGGATCCGGTTGGCCGCCTGCACGGCGACGATCTGCCGGTATCTGCCTTTGCTGATCGGGCGGACGGCGTGTATCCTGCCGGTTCTGCCGCCTTTGAAAAGCGGGGCATTGCCATTACCGTACCCCAGTGGGACGGCACCAAGTGCGCCCAGTGTAACCTGTGCTCCATGGTCTGCCCTCACGCAGTCATTCGCCCCATTGCCATGAATGCCGAGGAGGCGGCTGCCGCACCGGAGGGCACCACCATGGTGAAGCACCGTAGAGCCGACTATCAGTACGCACTGATCGTGTCCGTACTGGACTGCACCGGCTGCGCCTCTTGTGCCAATGTGTGCCCCACCAAGTCCCTGACCATGAAACCCATTGCCAGCGAGCTGGATCGGCAAAAGATCTATGACGCGCTGGTGGATACCTCCGAGAAACCGGAGCTGCTCACCAACAACACCATCGGCGTGCAGTACAGAAAGCCGTATTTGGAATTCTCCGGCGCTTGCGCAGGCTGCGGCGAGACGCCGTATGCCAAGCTGGCTACCCAGCTGTACGGCGACCGTATGTACATTGCCAACGCCACCGGCTGCTCCTCCATTTGGGGCGGTTCCGCACCCTCTACCCCTTATACGGTAGATAAGAACGGCCACGGCCCCGCCTGGTCCAACTCCCTGTTTGAGGACAACGCCGAGTTTGGCTACGGTATGCTGCTGGCACAAAAGCAGATCCGCGAGCGGTTGGCTATGGACGCCCAGCAGCTGCTGGATACTCCGGTGGCGGACAAAGCCCAGGCTTGGCTGGACACCTATGAGGACGCTGCTACCAATACGGAGCCTGCCCAGGCACTGATCGCTGCATTGCAGACGGCAGAGCTGGAGGGTGACGCCAAGGCGGCGGCTGCCGACTTCCTGAAAGACGCAGACTATGCGGCCAAGAAGTATCAGTTCATCTTTGGCGGCGACGGCTGGGCCTACGACATCGGCTTTGGCGGTCTGGATCATGTGATCGCGTCCAATGAGAATGTGAATATCGTTGTGTTTGATACGGAGGTGTACTCCAACACCGGCGGTCAGGCCTCTAAGGCCACCCAGACCGGCGCTGTGGCCAAGTTCGCTGCCTCCGGTAAGGTGGTCAAGAAGAAAGACCTGGCCCAGATCGCTATGAGCTATGGCTATGTGTATGTGGCCCAGGTGGCTATGGGCGCCAACGCCAACCAGTGCTTAAAGGCATTCCAGGAGGCTGCGGCTTATGACGGCCCGTCCATCATCATCTGCTATGCCCCCTGTATCAACCACGGCATCAAGATGCCCTTTAACCAGGCAGAGCAGAAGAAGGCGGTTGCCGCCGGGTACTGGAACCTGTTCCGTTTTAACCCGGACCTGGCCAAGGCAGGGAAGAACCCCTTTACCCTGGACAGCAAGGCACCCAGCGCCGATTATGTACAGTTCATCGAGGGCGAGACCCGCTACTCTGCGCTGAAGCGCTCCTTCCCCGGCAAGGCGGAGCAGCTGTTCAGCATTGCGGCGGAGAACTCCATTGAGAAGTACAACAAGCTGGCTGCACTGGTGGACTTCTACGCACCCAAGGGCGAGTAAAGCCAAATACGAGTAAAGCCAAACAAAAGAACAAAGCGCTGCGGCTCGCCCGCAGCGCTTTTGCTTTTTGCTAAAAAAATAACCCCTGCACACCGGGTGCAGGGGCTGTTTTTTATGTAAGGGTTTAGCCGTTGAGAATGGCAAAGTTCTCTTTGTTGGCTTTGTACAGGTTCTTAAACACTTTGAAGTTGCGGTCGTAGACTTCCTTATTGGCCGGGTTGGGCTTGTAGGTGGTCTTGACCGGGATCAGCTTCTTAACATCAAAGATGGAGGGGATGGCGCCCATACCTACGGCGATACAAGCGGCTGCGCCCACGGCACCGATGTTTTGCGGGGACTCTACCACGACCACTTCACGCTGGAGAATATCGGCCAGGATCTGGCAGGTGGTCTCGCCCAAAGCACCGCCGCCGCAGAAGCGCACGGTCTTGGACTTTTGGTACTTGGTGGTCTTTAATTCCTGGCGCTCCAGCATCCAGCGCATATGGAAGCAGATGCCCTCCACCACGGCGCGGATCAGCTCCGTCTTGCCCACATTCAGCCGAATGTTGAAGAACATACCGGCAGCGTTGGGATCCTCAAAGGGGCAGCGGTTGCCGTGGAGCCAGGGGGTAAAGATTACGCCGTTGGAACCGGCGGGAATGGTGTCGATCACTTCTTCCAGGTAGTCGTACATATTGAACTCTACCTGCTCCAGGCTGTCGGTGGCGTTGCCGTAGCGCTTTAAGAACACGCCGATCTCGTCCAGCGCCAGGTGGTCCTTGACCCAGCCCACGCACTTGTTGGAGGTCTCCAACTCGCCAAAGTAGTTAAAGGTCTCCGGATTGGCGCCAACAATGGCAGCCATCATGGCGCCGGTGTCTACCATCTGCTCCGGCACAACGGTGCCTACCCAGCCGGAGGTGCCGCTGTAAATATGGGCGTCGCCGATCTCTACCGCACCGGCGCCTACGCCGATCAGAGAGGCGTCGCCGCCACCGCCGTACACTGCGGTGCCCTGGGCCAGACCCAGTTCCTCGGCAGCCTTGGCGGTCACTTCACCTACTTTATCGGTGCACTTTTTGATCTCCGGCAGGTGCTTCATATCCACGCCCACCATATCGCAAATGGGCTTGCACCAGCCCTCGTGGCCCTTGCGGGTGTCATACAGCAGGGTGCCGAACGCAGAGTCCTGGGTCATTACGAACTCACCGGTCAGACGGCAGATCAGGTACTCTTTTACATCCAGCCACTTATAGACTTTCTTAAAGTTCTCCGGCTCGTGCTCCCGCACCCAGCGGTACTTCCAAATGGGGTCCTTAACAGAGGAGGATACGGCGCCGGTATAGCGCAGGTACTTGAGCAGCTTGGTCACTTCCGCACCGGCGATCTGTACGCCGTGGGCAATGCCCTTCTTCAGCTCGTCGCCGGCCCGCTGGTCCATGTAGGTCATGGGGCGGCGAATGCAGTTGCCCTCTTTGTCTACCAGCACCAGACCCTGCATGGCAGAGCAAAAGCTGATACCCTCTACCTGGTCCTTGGTCACGGTAACGCACTTGTTGAACACATTGCGGGTGGTGCTGCACATGGCGCCCCACCATTCGTCAGCGTCCTGCTCGGCACCGCCCTTAACGCCGGTCTCGTCGTCCACATACAGGCCGTAGCCTGCGGTGTCAGAGGCCAAAATACGCATGGTGTCGCCGATCTCGATCAGGCAGGTCTTGACCCCGGTGGTGCCCACATCGTAGGTGATTACATACTTGCTCATAAAATATCCTCCTATGGTGTTATACGCGGTAAATACCGTCACTTCTTTTCAAATGTAAATGCGCTCTCCACAAACTTCAGCAGCTGGCTGATCACCCGCTCGTCGTCCATCTCCTCCACATCTACGCCGGTGTAGAACTTGAACCGCTCTTTGTAGTAGTCGCAGGTGTAAGAGAACTGTAAGGAGGTCAGCAGGTTATCCAGGAAGAAGGCAAAGAGCCGGGGATCCAGGTCCGGGCGCACATCGCCCTTAGCCAGCGCCTGCGCAATGGCCGTGGTGTAGATACCGCTGGTCTCGCTCTCGATCTCCCGCACCAGCATTTGGGTGCGCTCGCTGTCCTTCTCCGAGGTGATCTCGTTATACAGCCGAATGTAATTGGCATTTCGCTTAGAATGGACGCAGGTGGCGCGAATGAGCTTTTCCGCCTTGATCAGCAGCTTGTCGTCGCTGGCCATGATCTCCTCGATCACCTGGGACAGAATGCGCATACCCCGCTGAATGCAGGTGATGAACAGATCCTCCTTGGTGGCAAAGTACTTGTACATCAGCCCAATGCTGATCCCCGCGTTCTTGGCGATCACATTGATATTGGCATTCTCGTACCCCTTGGAGGAGAATTCCTCGGTGCCCACTTCCAGTATGCGCTCCCGCCGCTCCTCAGATATGCGGTCAAATGCGTCCTTGTGATGTTTATTTACCATTTCAAAAAATTTTGTAGCCTTGCACAAAGAACGAAAAGCCCCTTTGTGCAATCCGTACAAATACTCCCTCTCTGTAAAGCGTGAACCGCAATTCACTTTTCTTATATTATCATTATTTAACCGCTATTGCAAGAAATCTGAACAAAATTGCGGGAAAATTGAACAAATTTCTGCAAGTACCCATTTGACAAATCGTTAAAAAGTGATATACTAAAGGTGTATTTTATGTGAGCGATGGCTCACACCCTGTGGGGTGAGCGGCGACTCATGATTTTTAAGGAGGAACGACCATTATGGATACCCGATTTGCAATTTCTGAGTATCTTGATGCAGCGCAGGTCACCGCTCAGCTGGACGCGCTCATCAAAAAGCCCATCTATTCCATCAGCCCGGCTGCACTGAAGAAGTATGAAGAAGAATACTTCGACAAGAAGTGCGCCAAGTCCAAGGCTATGATCACCGAGGCAAGAGAGATTATTCCCGGCGGTGTGCAGCACAACCTGGCGTTTAACTATCCTTTCCCCATCGTGATGACCAAGGCCAAGGGCGCTAAGCTCTACGATATTGACGGCAACGAGTATTACGACTTCCTGCAGGCCGGCGGCCCCACCATCCTGGGTTCCAACGACGATGTAGTGAAGGAGAAGGTTAAAGAGCTGCTGGACGATTGCGGTCCTTCCACCGGTCTGTTCCATGAATATGAGTACAAGCTGGCCAAGAAGATCTCCGACTGCGTTCCTTCCGTAGAGATGTTCCGTATGCTGGGTTCCGGTACAGAGGCCTGCATGTGCGCTGTGCGTGTGGCTCGTCTGGCTACCGGCCACAAGAACATCATCAAGATGGGCGGCGCTTATCACGGCTGGTCCGATCAGCTGGCATGGGGTATGCGTGTGCCCGGCACCATGAACCTGCAGTCTCACGGTGTACCGCTGTTCGTATTCAAGCACACCCAGGAGTTCTTCCCCAATGACCTGAAGAGCCTGGAGCGCAAGCTGATCCTTAACAAGTTCCGCGGCGGCACCGCTGCCGTATTCATTGAGGCCATTGGTCCGGAGTCCGGTACCCGTCCGGTAGACAAGGACTTCCCCAAGGGCGTACAGGCACTGTGCCGCAAGTACGGCGCTCTGCTGGTTTGCGACGAGGTTGTGACCGGCTTCCGTATCGGCGTGTCCGGTGCACAGGGCTACTTCGGCATTGATCCCGACATCACCATCTTCGGTAAGGTGATCGCCGGCGGTTACCCGGGTGCAGGCGGCATCGGCGGCCACAAAGAGGTTATGAAGTACTTAGGCGCCGGCCTGGATAAGGGCAACGGCTCCGGCAAGAAGATCCATAAGGCTATGTGCGGCGGCACCATGGCTGCTACCCCCATCTCCTGCTGCGCAGGTTACACTGCCATCTGCGAGATCGAGAAGCGCAACGCCTGCCAGGTAGCCGGTAAGATGGCTGACCGTCTGGTACACGGCCTGCAGGCACTGATCAAGAAGTATGACCTGCCCTTCGTGTGCTTCAACCAGGGTTCTGTATGTCACCTGGATACCGTTGGTACCATGCACTTTAAGGTAGACTGGAAACATCCGTGGACCATTCCGAACACCTTGAAGGAGACCGGCAAGCGTCAGACCGAGATGGAGCACATGGGCGCTGCTTACATGGCAGAGGGCCTGGTAACTCTGGCCGGTTCTCGTCTGTACACCTCCGCCGCTTATACGGAAGAGATGATCGACGACTGCCTGAACAGATTTGAGAATGTGTTCAAGAACTGCGTTTGCATCGAGGCGTAAGAATTTTTACCAAGGGCGGTACCGGGCAGTGATGCCCGGCCGTCCTTTTGGTGCTTTTGCCCCCGGGGCAAAAATACGATTTTAAGGGGAAAACACATGGCTTACGAATTAGAAGAAGCAAAAAAGCTGGTCGTTGAGGCCGGCAAAAAGCTGGTGGAAAGCGGCCTGATCGCCCGTACCTGGGGCAATGTATCCGCCCGTATTTCCGACACCCAGTTTGTGATCACGCCCTCCGGTCGTGCGTATGAGACGCTGACGCCGGAAGAGGTAGTGGTGGTCAATATTGAGGACTGCTCCTATGAGGGTGACATTAAGCCCTCTTCCGAGAAGGGCGTGCACGCTGCGGCGTACCGCCACCATCCCACCGTGGACTTTGTGATCCACACCCATCAGAAGGCGGCCACCATCGTCAGCATTACCGGCATGGAGATCCGCAATGTTTATAAGGAATTTCAGCCGGTACTGGGCACCAAGGTGCCTTGCGCCGATTATGCTATGTCTACCACCAATTCTCTGCGCAAGAAGGTGGAGATGTGCATTATGATGAACCCGGGCTGCCGCGCCATTATGATGATGCACCACGGCACCCTGTGCATGGGTGATACCTTTGAGCAGGCCTTTGAGATCGCAGACGCACTGGAGAAGTGCTGCGAGCGGGTGATCAAGGACAACTACCTGCGCCACTCCTGGGCAGAGACTTATTCCGACGAGGGCAAGCGCAACTACTTCTTGCAGAAGAACGGCGCTGTGGCTATGCCGGAGAGCATTTGCGACCTGGGCTCCTCCGTGCGCAACGGCAAGACCTTTAGCCTGACCGTTGGCGGCGAGACCATTGATGTGGACCTGGAGACCGGGCTGGGCATTACCGGCATTGCACCCAAGTGCGCCAAGATCCATAAGGCTATTTATGACAGCCAGGATTGCTCCATCATCAAGCATGTGACCGATCCGGATGTGATCGCTGTGTCCTGCACCGGCGAGGATATGATCCCCATGATCGACGATTTTGCACAGATCGCCGGCGTGGATGTAAAGAACCGTCCGTGGATCAACGGCGATACAGACGCTTGCGCCAAGGACATTGCCAAGGCTATGGATAGCCGCAATGCCATCCTGATCCAGGGCAACGGCGCCATCATCACCGGCAATTCCGACGGGGATATGCAGGCGCTGGAGATCATTATGGACAAGGGCTGCGAGGCCGTGATCGACACGGACATTTTCAACCGCCCCCATTATGTGCCCAAGGCTGAGTGCTTCCTGATGCGCACCGTGTATCTGGCCAAGTATTCCAAAGAGATCAATAAAAAATAAGGCGCTCTGCGCCACCGCCACCCATTGCATTGCAGTGGGTGGTTTTTTTATTGATTGTAGGCCACCCAAATGCCCATATCGGCCGCGGTGCGATGTGGGCATCGCACCCTACCTCGTCGACATTGACTTCATATTGCTTGTGGCGGATTTCTAACAAAATCCACCCCGCGCGCATTCCGTAATGTCTCCTCTCCCCAAAAAGGCAAAAGCCTTTTTGGGGACCCCATAACATACTCGTAGGGGCGGCAACCTGCCGCCCGATTTTTCATTACATACACGCAAAAAAGAACCCCGCTTTTACAAGCGGGGCTTTTGTATTTTATGGCTTTTATTTTTCTAGCACCAGGGTGGTGACGGAGCGGGCAGGCAGGGCAAAGGCGTCGGCGGCGGTGCCGGTGTCTGTCTTTGCCAGGTCGTTGTCCTTGTCGGTCACATAGGTGGTGTGGCGGGTGTAGCCGTCCAGCGCCAGGGTGGTGCTGCGGGCCTTATCCGTGTTGTTGATGAATACGGCGGTGACGGTGCCGTCCGGGTTTTTGAACGCCACGGACTGCACATCGCTCAGTTCCTCCGGCAGGGTGATGGCAATGCGCACGCTGCCCTCGTCGGTGAATTTGGAGAAGTTGCCCAGCACCCACAGCCGCTTGGAAGTTTCCACTTTATGGCTGTCCTTGTCCAGGTACACCAGGCCGTCGGTGTAGCCGCCAAAGGCGCAGGCGGTCCACCAGTCCCACTCTACCGCGTTCAGTACCGTTAGATCCTGCTGAATGATCCCGGCCAGCGCCAGGCCGTATTCCATACCCAGGCCGCTGTCCATACCGTTCTTTTGGATCAGGTCATACACGCCGCTGTTTTGGTCATCGGTCATTTGGCAGTATTCCGTCAGCGCCAGTTTGTAGTTGTTGCCGTAGGTGTCGGCCATGGCGTCGGCAAAGGCCTGTTTCTCCTCCGGACTGGCCCAGTAGGAATGGAGCGCCAGCGTGGGTATGCCCTTGCGCAGAGCGCTGTTTTTCAGCCCGTTGACGCCGCTTTTGCCAAACATGGTCTTTAGGTACGCCATACAGGTGTCCGTGCCGATGTGGCCGCTTTCCCAGCCCTCCAGTTGGCAGTTCTTTAGGGCGTCCTCCTGTGCCATTTGTTCCAAAAACACCTTGTACAGGTCCCGGCACTGGGTCTTGGAGTAGTAGCAGCCCTCCTGCTTGGCGGTGCCGTCCTCGTAGCCCCGCCAGCTCCACTCCGGCTCGTTGATGGGGGACAGCCCGGTGACCCGATACCCGGCCTCTGTAAAGTGCTTGGCGCAGGCAATGCTGTACTTGGCAAAGTCCCCGTACCGCTCCGGCTCCAGATTGGTCACATATTTTTCATCGTCCGGCAGGTAGTCGCAGTAGGCTTTGCCGTTGGTGGTGTAGAACACCGGGGCGCTGTTGGAGAACAGGGTCACCCGCAGGTCGTCGTTCATACTCTTTGCCAGTGCCAGGGCGTTTTGCGCCGCTGCGTCCCGCTCCCAGTGGTAGCTGCCGTCCTTGTCCATAAAGGCTTCTGCCCGGCGGTCCGGGTCGGTAATGGTGGCGTCGTCCTTGCACCCGGCGCCCAGGTTGTAGCGGTAAACATTCAGTCCAATGCCGCTGTTTTCATCATACAGCAGGGAGAGAATATCCTTGGCGTTGTCCCAGTCGCCCACCTCCTGGCTCCACCAGCAGGCGGAGGCGCCAAAGCCGTTCATCGTCTGATACGCGGCGGTCGGCTCAATGGTGATGGCCTTGACCTCTGCGGTGGTGGCGGCAGGCTCTGCGCTGCCGGAGGTGCCGGCGGTGCACCCGGCCAGCAGGGCGGTGGCGCACAGGGTGGCGGTCACTTTTTGTAAGCGTTTGGTGTTTGCAGTCATTTTTCTTTTATCCTTTATCGTTAGTCTGTAATGGTAATGCCTTTTTTCTCTCGCTGGGCGGCCAGCTCCGTCTCCATCTTCTCTCTAAAGTCACCGGTCAGGTTGTAGAAGAACATGGGAATGGTGCACACCAGCAGGCTGATGGCCGGGATCAGCGATACCACGCTGAACATACCGTTTCGCACCCCATGGCTCATCAGCAGCGGGTTGGCGGTGACGGAGGCGTTAATGGAGCTGACATCCAGATCTACAATGATATACATTAAGATAATGAAAGAGGTGGAGAGCGCCGCTCCCAGCTTGGTCACAAAGCTCTGAATGGCAGAGCCCATACCGGTGAGCCGGGTGCCGGTCTTCCACTCCATATAGTCCAGGCAGTCGCCGATCATGGCAAAGGCGCACACATTGATGGCGCCGCAGGGCACGCAGCTGAGCACCAAAAACGGCACGCAGGCCCAAAAATGCTGATACCCGATACACCACATGATCAGGCTGGACACAGCGCCCAGCAGGCTGGTGGCAATGATGATCTGCTTGTAATTAAATTTCTTAAACAGCACCGGCATCAGCAGCATGGCGCCGAACATACCCACGGCGCTGGCCACGCTGAACACGGTGCTCACCAGAGAAATGTTGCCTTGCAGCGCCGCCTCCTGCTCCGCAGCGGACAGACCGGTCAGGTCCTTGCCGATGTAAAAGCTGTAGCGGGCGGCGTGCACCGCGCCGGCCTGGTACATATACCGGGCGGCGGAGAGAATGCCCATCAGCGCCGTGAGCATTAAGGGCTTACAGGTGAAGATCAACTTCAGCGCAGAGGGCTGGTCCTTGTTCTTCTTGGGCGGAATGGGAATGTTCACCCGCTCCTTAGTCTTAAAGTACACCCGGATAAACAGCAGATTGCCCACAATGGCGCAGAACAGGGCAATGCACATATACTTGGTCTTTTCCAGTTCTGTGCCGGACAGGTTGAACTTGGGCAGAATAAAGCCCAGCACCATAAAGAATGCGGTGGGCACCGCAGAGCCCACGCCGTTGGCGGTGCGTGCCTTGCTGATAATGCCGCCCCGCTCGTCCGCATTGGGCGTTAAGGCATTGGGCAGCGCCCAGAAAGGCACATCCGAGGCGGTGTAGATCATACCCCAGGCCACATAGGTGACGGCGGCGTAGATCATCTTGGCCGTGTCGCTGATATTGGGCGCGTAGAACAGCAGCACCGTCAGTATGGCAATGGGAATGGGTGTGTAAATGAGATACGGCTTCATCTTGCCGTTCTTTGGATTGGCGTGGTCCATAATGTAGCCCATGATCGGGTCGTTAATGGCGTCCCACACCCGGGCCAGCAGCATGAGCAGCAGCACAAATAAGGGCGTGAGCTTTAGCACGCTGATGTAAAAGTCCGAAATGTAGCTGCTCATAATGGCATAGACCATGCCTTGGCCCAGCGCACCAACGCAGTAGGCCATCCATTCTTTTTTCGGCACATGATTTGTGTGATCCATGTGACCGTCCCCCTCTGTACTCTATTTTTAGAATAAAATATTCCAATACTAAGATACCATAGCCGCCTACCTGCCGTCAATGAAAATGTACAGAAATCCCCATAAAAATAACCGGGATTTTACATAGAATGGAAGTAGTCAACGCCGCGCAAATATGCTACAATGGGTTTGTTAGATCATCAAAGGAAGGAATTTGTATGCAGATCAAACTCATTGCAATGGACCTGGACGGTACTTTAATGCTGCCGGACCATCAGCGGGTGGGCGACGCCACCCGCCGGGCGCTGGCTGCCTGCCACCAAAAGGGCGTGCGCCTGGCGCTGGCTACCGGGCGCACCTTGGCGCTGACGGAGCCGGTACAGGCCCAGCTGCCTTTTTTAGATTATATCGTATTCAGTAACGGCGCCGGTGTGTGGGATGTTAAGAGTAAAAAGCTGCTCCACAGCGACCCAATGGATTTGGCAGACGCTCGGCAGATCTGCGCCTATTTGGACAGCCGCCCGGTGTATTATGAATTCTACGCCGACGGTGTGCCGGTGGCTCCTGCCCGGTGCAAGGGTATGGCGCGGCTGGACGGGGTGCCGGACAGCTTTGTGGACGAACTGCTGGAGAAAGTGGTGTACCGGGACAGCGTGGCAGACGCACTGGCCGGTATGACGGTGGAGAAGCTCAATCTCTTTACCATTCCCATGGACGAAAATCGGGCGCTTCGGGCGTTTTTGCAGACCATGGGCCATGTGGAGATCACCTCCTCCATCGGCTGCAATGTGGAGGCCGGTAAGGTGGGCACCAGCAAGGCCACGGCCCTGGCTGCTCTGTGCGGTCACCTGGGCTGTGACCCGGACCGGGTGATGTGCTTTGGCGACAGCGGCAACGATGTGGATATGCTGCGCTACTGCGGCCGGTCATATGCTATGGAGAACGGTACGGACGCGGCCAAGGCGGCTGCTCGCTTTATGGCGCCGTCCAATGACCGGGAGGGCATTGCCCAGGTCATTCGGCAAGAGATACTAAAGGGGAATGCAGATGAATAACAAAAAAATCGCCGCCATTGTGCTGGTGTTTGTGATCCTGTTTTTGGTGCTGGCGCTGGGGATCGGCTTTTTCGGTGCCATTCCGCTGGTGGGCAAGTGGATCGCCTTTGTGCTGGCCTGCCTGCTGGTGGTGTTTACCGTGGCGTTCTTTTGGCTGGCCGGGAGACGGAACCGATGACCCGTAGACACACCCGGCGGGGCACGGCGCTGCTGCTGGTACTGGCGCTGCTGGTGAGTATGCTGGGGGCGGCCCTGCCTGTGGTGCAAAAAGCGGGCACTGTTTCCGGCGCTTTTGCCGCTGCCTATACCGCCCTGCTGGAGAAAGCCCCGGCGGTGCAGGCAGATTTGGAGAGCGAGCCTTACGGCCTGTGCCGTCTGGTGGTCACCGGCTATGGCGGCAAGGACTACGGCGCTGTGGCTGCGGCGGTAACGGACGGCCTGGCCGTCTTGCAATATGACACACCGGCGGCTGCTCGCAAGGCTGCGGCGCGGCTGGCACAGGAAGGCGCCACGGCAGAGCCGGACAGCCTGTGCCGGTTGGAGACGGATACGGACCTGACCGGCAACCTTTGCCCCTGGGCAGGGGAGATGGTGGGCACCACCGCTTTTTGCGCTCGGCGGCAGATCCCCGGGCAGCAGGTGGTGATCGCTCAAATCGACACCGGCTTTATGCTCACCCACCCGGCGCTGCAAGGGCGGTTGGTGTCTGACGGCATAGATCTGTCCGGCGACGGTGGGGCCAATGCGGCCTATGACACCCGGCAGCGGGGCGCCTCTTACTGGCACGCCACGGCGGTGGCCTCGGTGCTGGCCGGGAATACAGATGAGAATATAAAAATATTGCCCTACAAAGTGGTGCGCTTTGGCACGGATACCTGTGCCGCCTCAGCGGTTTTGGCCGCTATGGAGGACGCCATGGCTAAAGGCGCCCGGGTGCTGAATATGAGCCTGAGCACCAGCCAAAATCGGGCGGGCTTTGTGGCGATGATGGACAAGGCCGCGGCGCTGGGCGTGGCAGTGTGCTGCTCTGCCGGCAACGACGGTGCGCAGATCAGCAGCCGCTATCCCTCTGCACTGCCCCAGGCCATTACCGTCAGTGCAGTGACGGCGGACAAGACGGTGGCCGGGTTTTCCAATTACGGCGACCTGGTGGACTACTGCGCCCCCGGCAGCCACATTACCGTGGCGACTATGGACAGCAGCGGAGCACCGGCGGCCACCACCGCCTCCGGCACCTCGCTGTCCTGTCCCTACGGGGCGGCCTGCTGTGCGCTGCTGCTGAGTCTGCACCCGGAGTTGACCCTGGACCAGCTGAACGCCCTGCTGCAAGGGAGTGCAGAGGACCTGGGCGACCCGGGCTTTGACCCCATTTACGGCAACGGCTTGCTGCGCCTGGACAACCTGACCCAAACCGGCACCACAGGCGACCTGACCTACACCCTGACCCTGCCGGAGGGCACGCTGGCCCTTACCGGCTCCGGCGACAGTTCAGATTATGACAGCGGGGCAGCCACGCCCTGGGCGCTGTGGGCGGAAGACATACAGCAGATCACGGTGGCAGATACAGTCACCGGGCTGGGCAATTTTGCCTTTTCCGGCTGCCAAAGCGCAGCCTTTACTCTGCCGGAGACCTTGCAGCGGCTGGGGGCCTATGCGTTTGAAAACTGCAAGGCTCTGCACACCATCACGCTGCCCCGCAATGTGGAGCGGGTGGGCACCGGCGCCTTTTCCGGTTGCGGCGATCTGACGGTGCAGGGCTGGCGCAACACCCCTGCGCCCCGGGCTGCGGCTGCGGCGGGGGCGGCGTTCTTGCCCCTGGGGTGTGTGCATAATTATGTGTGTAAGATCTTGCGGCCCACGGATACGGATCCGGGCAGCCTGACTTATACCTGCGCCGTGTGCGGCGATACTTATACGGAGCCTTATGCGGAGCCGCAGGTGCTGGGCAGCGGCAGCTGTGGCAGCGGAGTCACCTGGACCTGCTATGCCACCGGCCAGCTGGAGATCACCGGCACCGGGCGGCTGTCCGCTTATAACAGCAGCGCTGCGCCCTGGGCTGCCTATGCAGATACGGTGAGCAGTGTGTTCATCGGCGCGGGCGTCACCGGCGTGACCGGCTATGCCTTTGCGGATATGCAGCGGGTGACGGCCTTCTCCGTCACCGGCCACCAATATACGGTGGCGGAGGGCGTGCTGTACAGTGCAGACGGCACAGAGCTGATCTGCTATCCCGGCGGCCGGGTGGCTACGGACTTTACGGTCCCCGCGGGCGTGACTGCCGTGTATGCGGCGGCGTTCCTGTCTGCCTGGCAGCTGCAACAGGTGGAGAGCGCGTCTGCTGCTCTGACCATTACGGCAGACGGCCTGCTGTACAGCAAAAACGGGCGCACCCTGCTGATGGCGCTGCCCCAGTTCCACAAAGATACCCTTGTGCTGCGCCGGGCGGTACTGATCGCCGGCGGCGCGTTCCTGCTGAATGATACTTTGCGCACGGTGTATGCCACGGCGGCTGTGTCCGTAGAGCCCCACGGACTGGGCACTGCCTTTGCGGACGGCTTTGTGCGCCGGGCGCTGACGGTGTACGGCCTGCCCGGCTCTGCGCTGGAAACCTACTGCGGCACCGCCATTCCGTTCTACCCGGTGAACAGCGGCGCCTGCGGTGGGGAGACTGCCTGGCAGTATGACCCGGACACAGCGGTGCTTACCATCAGCGGCAGCGGGCCGGTGGCGGACTTTGCCGCCGATGTGGCACCCTGGGCGCTGTTTGGCGGGGAGATACGGCAGGTGACGGTGGAGGACGGCGTGACCGCCCTGCCGGAAAACAGCTTTGCCGAGTGCGCCGGCCTGACCCGGGTGACCCTGGGCAGCGATATTGCAAAAATCAATGCCAACTGGTTTGCCCATTGCCCGGATCTAACAGAACTGACGATCACCGCTACGGACACGGTGTTCCCCTCCGCCGCCCTTGCAGGGGTGGGGGACAGCCTGACCCTGTACGGTTACTATGATACTACGGTGATGGACTATGCCGGGGCGCAGGGACTGACCTTTATGGCGCTGGGCTGCCTGCACCGCATTTATACAGACAGCGGGCCGGCGCCCACCTGCACGGCCGGGGCCACCCGCAGCCGCACCTGCGCCCGCTGCGGCGCAGACCTGGGTATGGTAGAGCTGCCCCCGGCCGGTCATACTTATGCGGAGACGGTGCAAACGGCGCCTACCTGTACCGGAACCGGGCGCGCGGACTACACCTGCACCGTGTGCGGCCACAGCTATACCGCAGACACCCCGGCTTTGGGCCACAACTGGGTGCAACTGGCTTATACGGCGCCCACCTGCTGTGTGGCAGGCCGTGTGCAGCGCAGCTGTGCCCGCTGCGGTACGGAGGAGACGGAAACCTTGGCGCCCACCCAGCCGGATGGGCATTTTGTAAAGGGCACGGTGACGGATAAAGCCGGTGCCCCGCTGGAAAACATTACCGTATCGTTGGACGGCACCCCGGTGGCGGTGACCAACGAGAATGGCGCGTTCCTGTTTGAGGGCGTGCGGTGCGGGGACTATACCCTGACTTTCCATGGCGATGGCTGCGTGCCCCGCAGCGTGCCCCTGACCGTCAGCGGCGGCAACACCACGGCCCCGGCGGCTGTCCTGCTGCTGGTGGGCGATCTGAACGGCGACGGCTATGTAAACGCCCGGGACGATGTGCTGGCCCGGCGGCAAGGGGTCGATCAAAGCGACGGCGCCAATTTGTCCATGAACCGGGCGCTGCCGGAGGTAACGCTGGACCGGATCTATGGCGTACAGGCCAAGATCGGTGTGCTGTACATTCGCCAGTCGGCAGAGGAGGACAGCGCCTACCGCCGCCGATTTGAGGTGAATGTGCGCGCCTTTAACGAGTACCGGGTGGTGGACTGCGGCTTCCTGTACGGCAAGAATATGGCAGAGACGGACTTGGTGCCGGAGCGGGTGGGCACAGCCAATGCCCAGGGCTATACGGTCAAGCAAATGACCGCGGCCTGTACCCCCGGGCGCAAGGTGCTGCTCTATGGCTCCTCCGCTGCCACCGGGCAGGTGAGCGCCCGGTTTTATATCACTTACACCAACGGCGTTATGACCAAGACTTATTTAAGCGAGGTGTGTACCTATGACTATGACGAAACCTAAGCTGCTGGTCTCCGCCTGTCTGCTGGGAGAGAACTGCAAATATAGCGGCGGCAATAACAGAGACGAGCAGGTGCGGGCACTGGGGCGGTATTTTCAGCTGATCCCGGTGTGCCCGGAGTGCTTTGGTGGGCTGCCCATTCCCCGGGAGCCCAGCGAAATTCTCGACGGCTGCGTGGTGAGCAAAAGCGGTGCCGATGTGACCGCCGCCTTTGCGGACGGGGCGGAAAAGACCCTGTACATTGCTGAGGAGGAGAATTGCGGTCTGGCGCTGCTCAAGGAGCGCAGCCCCTCCTGCGGCAGCCGCTTTGTCTATGACGGCACCTTTACCGGCACGGTGGTGCCGGGGCAGGGGATCGCGGCGGCGCTGCTGGCCGGGCGCGGGATAGAGCTGTTCAGCGAGGAGACCATTGACCGCCTGCTTTTGCTCTACGGCCCGGACGAGATGTAAAAACTTGCCTTTTTTGCGCCTGCGGCGTTGACAACGCCCGGCGTCTAAAGTATAATGCAAATAAGGAAAGTGAGGGCTTTTTTCATGAAAAAATGGTTTACCCTTTGTATGGCTGTTTTGCTGCTGCTGGGCGTGTTTGCCGGCTGCACCAAGGGCGGCTCCGGCGGCGAGACCACCACGGCAGAGACCACCACATCTCCCTTAGAGACCAAGTCCGCTGCCATTACCGGCAATACGGCGATCCGTTTGCTGGAGAGCTATTCTAAAAAAGAACTGGGCCTTGACAATGTGGGCAAGAAGAAGTATGAGTTTATGCTCAGCACCGTCGGCTCGGAGATCGAGGGCAAAAAGTATATTCGCGCCGAGGCGGGCTATATGGACCAGACCGGCAAGGACGAGAACGGCAAGCCGGTGTATCAGATGAAGTCTTACAAGACCTTTTACATCAGCTATGACGGCAAGACCCTGCTCATCGACCAGGGCGACGGCAAGTACAAGACCTTGCAGATCGACAAGGCGCGGCTGGATAAGGTGACCACCACCGCGGCCAGCACCCAGAAGCACGAGAGCACGACGAAGAAGAAATAACCGACGGACAAGCGAAAAATGGTCTGTTATCGGCGGCAGGTTGTGAGATTTTCACAATTTGGCCGCCGATTTTTTGTGCTTTTTACCAGTATTTTCGCGCCCAAACCCGGTTATTTTAAGATTATGTAAAAAAGCAGTCGTCAGTGTTGCCTTTTGGCTGTTTTGTGGTAAAATGAACTCTGGAACCATAGGAACAAGGAGTCTTGATCGATGAAAAAAACAAAAATTATTTGCACCCTCGGCCCGGCTACGGACCAGGACCAGGTGCTGGCGGATATGATCCGCGCCGGTATGGATGTGGCGCGGTTCAACTTTAGCCACGGCGACTATGACGCCCAGTCCCAGCGGCTGGAGCAGCTGGTGCGTGTGCGTGAGGAGCTGGGCGTGCCGGTAGCCACTTTGCTGGACACCAAAGGCCCGGAGATCCGCACCGGGGATTTTGAGGACCCCAACGGCGTGGTGATCCACAAGGGCGATACCTTTATCCTCACCACCAAGAAGTGCCTGGGCGATGAAAAGCACTGCTATGTGAACTATCCCGGGCTGGTAGATGATGTAAAAGTGGGCACCTCCATCCTCATTAACGACGGCCTGATCGCCATGGAGGTGACGGAGCTGCGCCGGGAAGAGATCGTTTGCCGGGTCACGGACGGCGGTCTGCTCACCAACAAAAAGGGCGTGAATGTGCCGGACATCAGCCTGAATATGCCCTACCTGTCGCCGGCAGATATGCAGGATCTGGAATTCGGCGCGTCCCATGATTTTGACTTTATCGCCGCGTCCTTTGTGCGTACCGCAGGGGATGTGATCTATCTGCGCAACTTCTGCCAGGCTTTGGGCTGGAACGATGTGCGCATTATTGCCAAGATCGAGAATATGGAGGGCGTCAACAATATTGACGCTATTATTGAAGCGGCGGACGGCATTATGGTGGCCCGCGGAGATATGGGCGTAGAGATCCCCTTTGAGCGGATCCCCGCCATTCAAAAGATGATCATTCACAAGGTGTATTCCGCCGGTAAGGTGGTGGTGACCGCTACTCAAATGCTGGAGTCTATGATCACCAATCCCCGCCCCACCCGGGCAGAGATCACCGATGTGGCCAACGCCATTTATGACGGCACCTCCGCCATTATGCTCAGCGGCGAGACCGCTATGGGCGCCCACCCGGTAGAGGCGGTGCAGACCATGGCCTCCATTGCCGCCACTACGGAGGAGGACATTGACTACAAGGTGCGCTTTTCCAATGTGTACCCGGTGCCGCTGACCAAGAATATCACTTCCGCCATCGGCCACGCCACGGTGACCACCGCCCATGACCTGGGCGCTGCCGCCATCGTAACGGTGACCCAGAGCGGCACCACCGCCCGTATGATCTCCAAGTATCGCCCGGATGTGCCCATTATCGGCGCCACCACGGAGGAGAAGGTGCTGCGCCAGCTGATGCTCAGCTGGGGTGTGGTGCCGGTGCGCTGCGTGCGCCAGGATAATACGGACGCTCTGTTTGACCACGCAGTGGAGGTGGGTCGTACCACCGGCCTGATCCACCCGGACGATATTGTGGTCATTACCGCCGGTATTCCCCTGGGTGCCAGCGGCACCACCAATATGCTGAAAGTGCAGACGGTGCGATGAGCCGCTTGCGCTTTTTCACCGCCCGGGACCCGGATATGGCGCAGGTGCGTGCCATTCGCCGGCAGGTGTTTGTGCAGGACCTGGGTGTGCCGGAGCAGCAGGAGTTTGACGCGGCGGACCTGCCGGGGGCAGATACCGTTTATGCGCTCCTGACCGCAGAGGGCAGCCCCCTGGGCACCGGCCGTCTGCAAGGGGCGGCGGAGAATTATAAAATCGGGCGCATTGCCTTTTTGCCCGCTGCCAGAGGGCAGGGGAGCGGCCGCCGACTGGTGACGGCGCTGGTGCGCCGTGCCGCCGAACAGGGCGCCGACCGTGTGCCGGTGGACGCGCGGCTGGAGGCTGTTGGCTTTTATGAAAAGCTGGGGTTCACACCCTGCGGAGAGCCGTTTATGCAGCGGGGTATGCGCCATTTGCCGATGGAATTGACCGGGGCGGCACTGCGCCGCCTGTTGGGAGAGAACGACCATGACGAAGAAGAAAAATAAGTCCATGCGTATTCTGCTGCCGCTGCTGTTGATCGCAGCGCTGGTGGCAGCGGGCTTGTATGCTTACAACCTGGTGCGCACGGATGTGGCCGGGGAGCGGGGCAGCAGCGCCAAGTACACGCTGGTGATCGAGGACAACGATTTTGCCTACGAGATCGGCGCCAAGCTGAAAAACGCCGGTATGATCAAAAGCGACACGGTGTGGACCTGGTGGATGGACCGGAATTACCCGGACTTTACATACTATAACGGCGAGTATTATCTGAACGCCGGTATGAGCTATCAGGACCTGGCGGAGAAGCTGCAAAACCCGGATATCAGCCATAAGAAGGTGAAGGTCACCATTCCCGAGGGCTACACGGTGTTTGACATTGCGTCTACCCTGGAGAAGAAGAATGTGTGCAGCGCCGCGGATTTCTTAAAGGCGTGCAGCACCACCGAGGGCTACGATTACGACTGGCTGGCGGACTTCCCCAAGAACGACCCCAATGTGGGCTATATTTTGGAGGGCTTTTTGTTCCCGGCTACTTATGACTTTGGGGAGAACTCCAAGGCTGCGGACATTGCGGACGCGATGTTGGAGGCCTTTGACCAGCGGATCACCGATGAGATGAAAGCCTATTGCAAGCAGCGGGGCTACACCCTGTACCAGTTTGTGACTCTGTGCTCCATTGTGCAAAAGGAGGCGCTGAGCAAATCCAGCCAGGGCAATATTGCCTCTACTCTGGAGAACCGGCTGGACAAGGGTATGAAGATCGAGTGCGATGTGACCTACTATTACGCCAAGGCCCTGCGGGACCACGGCTTTTCCCAGTCGGTTTATGACGCCTACTACACCTACCGCTGCCCCGGCCTGCCTGCCGGTCCCATTGCCAACCCGGGCACGGAAATTATGGCCGCCACCGTGGAGCACCCCGGTACCGATTATTTGTACTTTTTCTCGGACCTAAAAGGGGACTTCCACTTTGCCGCCACTTATGATGAATTTGAAAGCTTAAAGGCCAAATACCCCTGGCAATGATGGACTTTTGGCGATTATCACCAAAGAACGGCGCGAAAGTTTGGAGAAAGTGCCAAAGGCTTTTCGTTGACGGCGAAATTGAAAATATGGTAAAATAAGTGTGTCCCCCGGTGGGGCGCACTTATTTTTTACCTTCAATGAGAAGAAAGCGAGGATTTTTATGAAAAAGGTACTTTCCACCCTGCTGGCTGTTATGCTGGCTGTGACCATGCTCACCGGCATGGCGATCCCTGCCCAGGCAGCGGAGAACGACATCTTCAACCCCGGCGTGCTGGAGCTGGACGGCAGTGTTGCCGCCACATTCAGCAAAACCAAGAACGCTGCATTCTTTACCTTTACACCGGCGACCAAGGGTATGTATGAGTTCAAAATGCAGGACAAGAAGTTTGCAGATCTGTATGTGTCTATGGATATTTGCGACAATTATTTGAACAGCCTTGCCGACTCCGGCGATGTGATGGGCGACGGCTCCGATACGACGATCGCCGTAGCGACCACATTGGAGGCCGGTGTGACCTACATTGTGGGTGTCTATTTGGATGAGGATGATGCGGAGGGGCTGTCCCGTCCGCTGACCGTGAATGTGAATGCACTGGTGCACAAGCACAACATCAAGACGATGAATGTGGTGGCTACAAAGGAAGATATGGGCTATACCGCCAAGTATTGCACCTTCTGCACATTGGACGATGAGTCTATGCAGGTGTATTTCCCCTATGAGACGCTTAAGCTGAGCAAGACCTCTTACACCTACGACGGCAAAGAGAAAAAGCCCGGTGTGACTGTATTGGACTGGATGGACGATCCCATCTCCAAGAGCGAGTACACCGTGACTTACCCCAAGAGCGCCAAGAATGTGGGCAAGTACACCGTGACCATCAAGTTTAAGAACCACTATGCCGGTACGGAGAAGCGCACCTTTACCATCAATCCCAAGGGCACTTCCGTAAGCAAGGTGACCAGCCCCAAGAAAGCCCAGCTGAAAGTGACCTGGAAGAAACAGGCCACCCAGACCACCGGCTATCAGGTGCAGTACAGCACGGACAAGAACTTCAAAAAGGGTAACAAGACCGTGACCGTAAAGGGCGCTAAGACCACCTCCAAGACCATTTCCAAGCTCACCAAGGGCAAGAAATACTATGTGCGGGTGCGCACCTACAAGACGGTGAATAAGACCAACTTCTACTCCGGCTGGAGCAAGAGCAGCTCTGTCACCGTGAAAAAATAAGAAAACCGTTGACAAATCCGCGCGGGTGTGGTAAACTATTGCCACAACAAAGCAGAACGACCCTGTTCTCCCCTCCCGCTGCGGCAAAGAGGGCAATCTTCAATTCCTGAGATTTTAGAGAAGTGCGGGCGTTTTGCGTCCGCACTTTTTGGCTTTTCAGCCGGTGCAACTTTATCAAAGAGGTGTTATTTATCAGCAGAGAAAAGGACACAGTCCAACTCAACGAACAAATTCGGGATAAAGAACTTCGTATCGTCTCCGCCGACGGCGAGCAGTTGGGGATCATGAGCGCCCGTGACGCGCAAAAGATCGCCGATGATCGCGGTCTGGATCTGGTGAAGATCGCTCCCCAGGCAAAGCCCCCGGTCTGCAAGATCATGGATTACAGCAAGTACCGTTACGAGCAGGCCAAGCGGGAGAAAGAGAACCGCAAGAACCAAAAGACCGTGGAAACGAAAGAAATTCGCTTGTCCCTGAAGATCGACATCGGTGACTTCAACACCAAGCTCAACCATGCCAAAAAGTTCTTAGAGGCCGGCAACAAGCTGAAGGTATCTATCCGCCTGCGCGGGCGGGAGATGGCCCACTCTGACCTGGGCGTTGCCACCATGCAGCGCTTTGCCGAGGGGATCGGCGAGCTGGGCTCTGTTGACAAGCAACCCAAACTGGAGGGCAGACAGATCCTGATGTTTATGTCCCCCAAGGCAGCAAAGTAAATTCACAAAACGGAGGAATAGATTATGCCTAAAATCAAAACGCACAGCGGCGCAAAAAAGCGCTTCAAGACCACCAAAAGCGGCAAGGTAAAGCGTGCCCACGCTTACACCTCCCACATTTTGACCAAGAAGTCCACCAAGCGTAAGAGAAACCTGCGCAAGACTGCCGTTGCAGATGTGACCAACCAGAAGCAGTGCAAGCGCCTGGTGCCCTACAAATAAGAGACAACGCGTTTTATCAGAATATCGGAGGTAAGAAAGAATGGCTAGAATTAAAGGCGCTATGGCGACCCGCAAGAGAAGAAAGAAAGTATTAAAGGCTGCAAAGGGTTATTACGGCGGCAAGCACCGTCTGTTTAAGACTGCAAAGCAGGCTGTGATGAAGAGCGGCCAGTACGCTTACATCGGCCGTAAGCAGAAGAAGAGAGATTTCCGCAGAATGTGGATCACCCGTATCTCTGCTGCCTGCAAGGCAAACGGTATGAACTACTCCACCTTTATGAACGGTCTGAAGAAGGCCGGCGTGGACCTGAACAGAAAGATGCTGTCTGAGATCGCGATCGCCGATCCGGCGGGCTTCACCGCTCTGACCGAGACCGCTAAGGCTGCTCTGTAAGAATTGTAAATGACGGACTGTACCCTTGTGGGTGCGGTCCGTTTTGCTTTTTAGTTTGCGGATCGATGTGGGCATCGATCCCTACAACCGTTTTTCAATTCATTTCTTCCTATTTCGTAGGGCGGGGGCTTGCTCCCGCCGTTTACGGATGAATGGTATCCGCCTGTGCAAACAATATGTGCAAAGCCGCGAGATTGACTAACGACTATGATTTTTGAAAAAAGGCAAAATTTTTTGCCTTTGGGTGTTGCACTTTTTTGCGTTATAATGTAATATAAGACTTAATTTAATAAATAGAGCCAGTGGTTTGGTTAAACAGATAGGGGTCGGCCCGGTGCCGACTGCATAGTAGCACGCCAAAACGGAGATGTGTATGGATAAAATCACGGGAAAACAGAATCAACTGATCAAGGACACCAAAAAATTGTTGGTCTCCGCCAAGGCACGCCGGGACGCTCGTTCCTTTGTGCTGGAGGGGGCGCGGCTTTGTTTTGATGTCCTTCATTCGTTTTATACCGTTACCCTGGTGCTGGTCACCGCCGACTGTATGGCGCGCTACCCGGCGGAATGCGCCCGGTTGTTTGATCGAGCCGGTCGGGCAGTGGAGATCAGCGGCCAGGTGGCGGACAAGCTGGCGGAGACGGAGCACACCCAGGGGATCTTCTGCGTGTGCAAAATGCCGGAGGAGAACCCCACCATTGAGACCGGGCGGTTTATCGCCCTGGACGGGGTGCAGGACCCCAGCAACCTGGGGGCCATCGCCCGCAGCGCAGAGGCGCTGGGCATTGCCGGTCTGCTGGCGTACAACTGCTGTGATGTGTACAATCCCAAGGCGCTGCGCGCCTCTATGGGCAGCCTGCTGCGGCTGCCGGTGACCGTCAGCCACGATCTGCGGGAGGATCTGCTGCTGTATAAGGCAGAGGGGTTCCAGGTACTGGGCACTGTGCCGGTGGATACGGCAGCCAAGATCACGGAGACCCGCTTTACCAAGTCCTCCATCTGTGTGATCGGCAACGAGGGCAACGGGATCAGCCAGGGGGTCAAGCAGGTGTGCGACGATCTGGTGACTATTCCCATGAAAGGGCGGGCCGAGAGCCTGAACGCCTCCGTTGCGGCGGCCATTACCATGTGGGAGATGATGCGATGAGCGAGACAGCCTACTGGATATGGCTCCAATGTGCCCTGGGAGAGGGCGCGGCGGTACAGCCTTTGTTAGAAGAATTCGGCAGCGCCAAAGCGGTGTATGACGCCAACATTATGGAGTGGCGTATGAGCCCGGCGCTGACAAAATATCAGGTGCAGCACTTGGAGAGCACGCCCCTGTCCGCTGCGGACAAAGTGCTCTCGGCCTGCAAACAGCAGGGCTGGCAGGTGCTCACCTATGACCACCCGGATTATCCCCGCCTGCTGCGGGATCTGCCGGATCCGCCGTTGGCGCTGTATGTGGACGGCACCGTGCCGGACTGGAACCGACGGTTGACCCTGGGCATTGTGGGCACCCGCCAGGCGTCCGCATATGCGGTGCAGGTGTGCGATATTATGGCCAAGGGCGTGGCCGGAGCCGGTGCCATTGTGGTCAGCGGCGGCGCGCTGGGGATCGACAGTACCGCCCACAAGGGCGCTATGCTGGCCGGTGGCACCACCGTTGCGGTGCTGGGCTGCGGTCTGGGCACTCGGTATTTGATGCAAAATGAGCCGCTGCGGGCAGAAATTCGCCTGCACGGTGTGCTGGTAACGGAGTTTCGTCCCTTTACCCCGGCGGGGAAGCACACATTCCCTTTGCGTAACCGCCTGATCAGCGGTATGAGCGAGGGTCTGCTGGTGGTGGAAGCCGGCAGTCACAGCGGCTCTTTGATCACCGCCCGTTGCGCGCTGGAACAGGGGCGCGATGTGTACGCGGTGCCCGGCTCCGTACTGTCTACGGACTTTGCCGGTACAAACGATCTGATTAACGACGGCGCCTATGTGGTGACCCAGCCGGTCCAGCTGCTCTCCGGTTATGCAGAGCGCTACCACCTGGATCTGGACCGGGTGCCCAGTGTGCAGCAGCTGCTGGCAGCGGGGCAGGATCCGGGCGCCAACTTGCCCCAAACCTCCAAGGAGTACGATTTTGAACGGCTGGAGGAGGGGCGGCAGCGGCTGAAAAAGCGACGAGAAAATCAGGCGCTGCTTACAGCTGCGGAAAGTGCGGTGCTTGCCGCGCTGCCGGAGGTATTCACCCCGGTGGATCAGGTGGCGGCCAAGGCGGCTATGCCCCAGGGGCAGCTGCTGGCGGCACTGACCAAGCTGGAACTGCTGGATCTGGCGGAGAGCGCCCCCGGCAGCCGCTTTCGGAAGAAATAACAGCTCGAGAGAGAAAGGATATAGAAAGTATGTCAAAACTGGTTATTGTGGAGTCGCCTGCCAAGGCGAAAAACATTAAAGGCTATTTGGGCAAGGGGTACGATGTGGTGGCCTCTATGGGCCATGTGCGGGACCTGCCCGCCGCCCGGCTGTCTGTGGACATTGCCCATGACTTTGCCCCCAAGTACGCGGTGATCGCCGGCAAAGAGAACTTTGTAAAGGACCTGAAGAAAAAGGCCCAGGCTGCCGATTATGTGTACCTGGCAACGGACCCTGATCGAGAGGGGGAGGCCATCAGCTGGCACCTGGCCACATTGCTGGGGCTGGATATGAACGAGAAGAACCGGGTCACCTTTAACGAGATCACCAAGCACGGCGTGCTCACCGGTATGGAGCACCCCCGCGCCATTGATATTGACTTTGTAAACGCCCAGCAGGCCCGGCGCATTTTGGACCGGCTCATCGGTTACAAGCTGTCGCCCTTTATCAGCCAAAAAATTCGGCGGGGCCTGTCTGCCGGTCGTGTGCAGTCTGTGGCTCTGCGGCTGGTGGTGGACCGGGAAGAGGAGATCCGCGCTTTTAAGCCGGAGGAATATTGGTCCATTGACGCCAAGTTTACCAACCCGCCGGAGCGCAAGAGCTTTGCCGCCGCCCTGGCCGGTAAGGTGGACGATAAGGCCAAGATCAAGATCACTTCCAAGGAGGAGAGCGACAAGATCCTTTCCGATCTGGAGGGCGCCGAATACATTGTGCAGTCGGTGAAGAAGGGCACCCGCAAGAAGAGCCCCACCCCGCCGTTCATCACCTCCACCTTGCAGCAGGAGGCCTCCCGCCGCCTGTCGTTCCAGGCCAAGCGGACCATGAAAGCCGCTCAGGAGCTGTACGAGGGTGTGGAAGTGGCCGGTCACGGCACCCTGGGTCTGATCACCTATATGCGTACCGACTCCCTGCGTATCTCTGAGGAGGCGCGGGCCGCCGGTAACGCCTTTATTACAGAGACTTACGGCGAAAAGTACCTGCCCAAAAAGCCCCGGTACTTTAAGTCCAAGAGCAATATTCAGGACGGCCACGAGGCCATCCGCCCCACCACCCCCTCCATTACGCCGGAGATGGTGAAGGGCAGCGTTACCACCGATCAGTACAAGATCTACAAGCTGGTGTGGGAGCGGTTTATCGCCTCCCTGATGGAGAACTGCCTGCAAGAGACTATGAAAATCGAGATCGTGGCCAACGGCTATGTGTTCAACGCCACCGGCTACACAGTGAAGTTTGACGGCTTTACCGTGCTGTATGAGGAGAAAGGCGACGACGGCAAAACCGAGGGCGCAGCGCCCCTGCCGCCGGTAAAGGCCGGTGACAAGCTGCGGCTCAAGAGCATTCTCGGCAATCAGCACTTTACCCAGCCCCCCGCCCGGTACACGGAGGCGTCCCTGACCAAGGCGCTGGAGGAGAACGGCGTGGGCCGCCCCTCCACCTATGTGACCATCACCTCCACCATTGTGGGCCGGGAGTATGTGAAGCGCGAGGGCAAGCAGTTCGTGCCCACAGAGCTGGGCGAGGCGGTGACCAAGCTGCTGGAGGAGCGTATGCCCAATATTGTGGATGTAAAATATACCTCCAAGATGGAGGCGGATCTGGATAAGATCGACTCCGGCGATCGGGATTATATTGATATGATCCGCCACTATTACGATGACTTTGAGGCCCCGCTGGAAAAGGCAAAGAAAGAAATGCAGGGCGTAAAGATCAAGCTGAAAGAGGAAGAGACCGATGTGGTCTGCGAAAAGTGCGGGCGCAATATGGTCATCAAGGTGGGCCGCTACGGCAAGTTCCTGGCCTGCCCCGGTTACCCGGAGTGCAAGAACACCAAGCCCCTGGTGTTTAAGACCAAGGCCAAGTGCCCGGTGTGCGGCGCAGATGTGATCGAGAAAAAGACCCGCCGGGGTACTTCTTTCTACGGCTGCTCCGCCTATCCCAACTGCAACTTTATGACCTGGGATGTGCCCACCGACGAGGTGTGCCCCCAGTGTGGCAAGTCCCTGTTTAAGAAGCGGGGCAATGTGCTGGTGTGCCTGGACGAGAAGTGCGGCTTTAGCAAACCGGCACCTAAGAAGAAAAAAGAACAGGCAGAGGAATAAATGAGATTTACAGTAATCGGTGCAGGCTTGGCCGGAACGGAAGCGGCGTGGCAGATCGCCAATGCGGGCTACCCGGTCACCCTGCTGGAGATGAAACCGGTGCAGTATTCACCGGCCCACACATTGCCCCTGTTTGCAGAGCTGGTGTGCTCCAACTCCTTAAAGGCCGCCCGGCTGGAAAGTGCGGCGGGTCTGCTTAAGGAGGAGATGGCTCGGCTGGGCTCCCTGACGGTGCCCATTGCTCGGCAGTGCGCGGTGCCTGCGGGCGGTGCACTGGCCGTGGATCGGGAGCAGTTCGCCTCCCGCGTGACGGCGGCGGTGGAGAGCCACCCCAACATCACCGTAGAGCACCGGGTGGTAACGGAGGTGCCCCGCGGGGCGGAGGAGATCACCGTGGTGGCCAGCGGCCCGCTGACGGCGGACGAACTGGCGGCGGATATTGAGCGGCTTTGCCCCGGGCGGCTGTCCTTTTATGACGCGGCGGCGCCCATTATCACGGCGGAGAGCGTGGACTACACCAAGGTGTTCGGCGCCTCCCGCTACGACCGTGGCGGCGACAGCGACTATTTGAACTGCCCCTTTGATCGGGCGGAGTACGAGGCGTTTATTGACGCGCTGGTGCACGCCGAGGGCGCAGTGACCCACGATTTTGATGTGTACGAGGGCTGTATGCCCATTGAGAAGTTGGCAAAGCGTGGCGCGGATGCACCCCGGTTCGGTCCTATGAAACCGGTGGGGCTCATTGACCCGGCTACCGGGCACCGCCCCTGGGCCTGTGTGCAGCTGCGGCGGGAGAATGCCGGGGGCACCCTGTTTAACCTGGTAGGCTTTCAGACCAACTTAAAGTTCCCGGAGCAGCGGCGGGTGTTTCGTATGATCCCCGGACTGGAGCAGGCGGAGATCGTGCGCTACGGCGTGATGCACCGCAACTCCTTTATTGACTCCCCCCGGCTGCTGGGTGCGGATTACGCCTTGCGCAGCCACCCCAATATTTTCTTTGCCGGTCAAATCACCGGCGTGGAGGGGTATATGGAGTCTGCCATGAGCGGCATTTTGGCCGGGCGCAATGCCGTGCGCCGGGCTGAGGGCAAGCCCACCGGCTGCCCGGACGGCCAGACCATGAGCGGCGCCTTGAGCCGCTACATCAGCGACGAGAGTGTGAAGCACTTTCAGCCCATGGGCGCCAACTTTGGCATTTTGCCCCCCATGGAGCCGAAAATTCGAGATAAAAAAGAGCGCTATGCGGCTTTGTCTAACCGGGCGCTGGCGGCACTGGACCGCTTTTTGGAGAAATGAGCATGAAGATCATTGTAGACGCATTCGGCGGCGACCACGCACCCCTGGAAATTCTAAAGGGCGCTATGCAGGCGGTGGACGCCTATGATGTGGATATTATCCTTACCGGCAAAGAGGCGGAGATCCGCCGCTGTGCAGAGGAGAACCGCTTGCAGCTGCGGCGCACCCGCATTGTGGACGCCCCCCAGGTGATCACCATGGAGGACGACGCCAAGAGCGTGCTGCGCAGCAAGAAAGACTCGTCCCTGGGCGTAGCCTTTCAGCTGCTGAAAGCCGGGGAGGGGGACGCGCTGGTCAGCGCCGGGAATACCGGTGCCGTCACCGTAGGCGCCACGCTGATCACCGGGCGGATCAAAGGGGTCAAGCGACCGGCCATCGCCTCGGTCATGCCCTCTGCGGGTAAGCCCTTTTTGATGATGGACTGCGGCGCCAATGCGGAGTGCAAGCCGGAGTTCCTGTGCCAGTTCGGGCTACTGGGCTCTCTGTATATGCAGTATGTGCTCCATGTGGAGAACCCCCGGGTGGCCCTGGCCAATAACGGCACAGAGTCCACCAAAGGCACACCCACTGTGCGGGAGGCTTATGACCTGATGACCGCCGCACCGTACAATTTTGTGGGCAATATCGAGGGCCGCCAAATCCCCTTTGGGGACGCGGATGTGGTGGTGGCCGACGGCTTTACCGGCAACTTGATCTTAAAGACCTATGAGGGCGTGGCCAAGGTGCTGATGAACGAGATGAAAGGCCTGTTCAAGAAGAACGCCTTTACCCTGCTGTCTGCCCTGGGCGTGTCCGGCGGGCTAAAGAATATGAAGACCAAGTTTGACTATAAAGAATACGGCGGCGCCGTAATGCTGGGGGTGCAAAAGCCGGTGGTCAAGGCCCACGGCTCCGCAGACGCCCGCACTTTTAAGAACGCCATCAAACAGGCGGTCTGGTTTTTGCAAAACGACCTGATCGGCCATATAGAAACCGCCCTGGCAGCCCCCGCTGCCCCGGCAGAATAAAAGGAAGTTCGGTTATGGAATCTTTGGAACATAAGATTGGATATACCTTTCAGGATCGCAGCCTGTTGCAGGAGGCGCTGACCCATTCCAGCTACGCCAACGAGCGCCACGGCCGCGTGCGCTGCAACGAGCGTATGGAGTTTTTGGGGGACGCAGTGCTGTCCATTGTGTCCGCAGAGCTGCTGTACACCCGGTTCCCGGATATGCCGGAGGGCCAGCTGTCCAAGCTGCGCTCGGCGCTGGTGTGCACCCAAAGCCTGGCCGGGTTTGCCGCCCAGATCGATTTGGGCAGCTACCTGCGTATGGGCAAGGGCGAGATCCACACCAAGGGCTGGGAGCGCCCCTCCACGCTGGAAAATACCTTTGAGGCGCTGATCGCCGCCATTTATCTGGACGGCGGTATGGAACCGGCCAAGCGGCACATTCTCCGCTTTTTAGTCCCGGCGCTGGAGAACCACACCACCGCCTTTAAGGACTACAAGACCACCCTGCAAGAGGTGGTGCAGCAGAACCCGGGGGAGAATGTGACCTATGTGCTGGTGGGGGAGAGCGGCCCGGACCACGACAAGCGCTTTCAGGTGCAGGTGCGGCTCAATTCCAATGTGATCGGCTCCGGCGTGGGCCGCAGCAAAAAGGAAGCGGAGCAGGAGGCAGCCAAAGAGGCGCTGCACCTGATGGGTCTATGAGAAAGGGCAATATCAGCATTTTTGTGCCCCATATCGGCTGCCCGTGCCGGTGCACCTTTTGCGACCAGCGCACCATCAGCGGCCAAACGGCGCCGCCCACTCCGGCAGATGTGCGTGCCGCTTGTGAGAAAGCCTTTGAAAAAGACGGTTTCAGCTATGAAATTGCGTTTTTTGGAGGCTCCTTTACCGCCATTGAACCGGCGTATATGCAGTCCCTGCTGGCTGCCGCCGCACCTTATGTGCAGGCCGGCAAGGCCACAGGCATTCGGGTGTCTACCCGGCCGGACTGTGTGGACGATACGGTGCTGGCGCTGCTCAAGTCCTACGGCGTGACTGCTGTGGAACTGGGGTGCCAAAGTATGGATGACCGGGTGCTGACCCGGTGCCGCCGGGGCCACACGGCAGCGGACAGTGTTGCCGCCGCCCACTGCGTGCACCGAGCGGGGCTGGAACTGGGTGTGCAGTTGATGACCGGCCTGCCCGGCGATACGGACGATACCGCCCTGGCGACTGCCCGGCAGCTGATCGACCTGCGCCCGGCCACCGTGCGCATTTACCCGACGGTGGTGCTGGCGGGCACAGAGCTGGAACGCCAATACCGCAGCGGGGACTATGTGCCCCAAACGGTGGAGCAGGCGGTGGACCTGTGCAGTCGGCTGGTGCCGCTGTTTGAGCAGGCAGGGGTGCGGATCATTCGCCTGGGGCTGCACAGCAGCCCGGAGGTGAAGGAAAAAATGGTGGCCGGTGCCTTTCACGACAGCTTTGGCGAGCTGGTGTATTCCCGTATGCTGCTGCGCCGGGTGCTGGCGCACCCGCCGGGGCCGTACACCGTGACGGTGCACCCCCGGTACTACTCCCGCTTTGTGGGGAATAAAAAACAAAATCTGGCTGAACTGGCCGCAAGGCAGTATCAGATCCGGTTACAAACAGATACCGCCCTGGCGGGCGAAATGAGGATCGAATATGGTATTAAGAACACTTGAAATGCAGGGGTTTAAGTCCTTCCCGGACAAAACGGTGCTGAACTTTGGCAAGGGCATCACCGCCGTGGTAGGGCCCAACGGCTCCGGCAAGAGCAATATCTCCGACGCGGTGCGCTGGGTACTGGGCGAGACCAGCACCAAGTCTCTGCGCGGCTCTAAGATGGAGGATGTGATCTTTGGCGGCACCTCCGCCCGCAAGGCGCTGGGCTTTGCCCAGGTGCAGCTGACCCTGGACAACAGCGACGGCACCTTAAAGGACCGGGGCGAGATCGTCACCGTCACCCGCCGCTATTACCGCAGCGGCGAGAGCGAGTACAAGATCGACGGCGAGCAGGTGCGGCGCAAGGATATTCGGGAGCTGTTTATGGACACCGGCCTGGGCGCCGACGGCTACTCCCTGGTGGGTCAGGGCAAGATCGACTCCATTATCTCTGCCAAGAATGAGGACCGCCGGGAGCTGTTTGAGGAGG
>CAVIFY010000009.1:38772-67061 GCA_963642245.1 Bifidobacteriaceae bacterium
CCCGTTTCCGCCACAAGCGCACAGACGCCCAGCGGCGACTGGAGCAGGCCCAGGAGAATTTGGTGCGCCTGCTGGATATTTTAGGCGAGTTGGAGAGCCGGGTCGGCCCCTTGAAAGTCCAAAGCGAAAAGGCCGCCGCCTTTTTAGACCTGAGTGCGGAGAAGAAAGAACTGGAGATCGGCGTTTGGCTGCAAAAGCTGGACCGCTTTACCGATGAGTTGCGGGAGCAGGAGCACCGCATTGACGCTGCCGGTGCCTCTTACCAAATCTGCGAGGCGGATCTGGCAGAGATCGAGAAGAAGATCGAGGAAGCCGCTGCCGGTGCCGCGCAGCTGAATGTGGAGATCGAGGAGCAGCGCCTGGCCTCCCAAAAGCTGGAGGAAGAGGCCCTGCGCAAGGATGCAGAGATCCGGGTGCTGGAGACCAATTTGCAGCACCAGACCGAGACGGTGGAGCGCCTGGAACAGGAGATCCGCGACGCGGACCAGACCGGCGCCACCTTGGAGGAGCGGCTGGCCCAGCTGCGCCAAACCATTGCGGATAATGACGCTGCCGGGGCGGACAAGCGCCGCCAGCTGGAGGAGATCACCCGCCAGAGCCAGGCTCTGCTGGACTCCGGCGACAGCAATACAAAAGAGACGACGCAGTTGAACCGCAAGCTCAGCGACCTGACCTTGCAGCTGTCTGACGCCAAGGTGCAGGCTTCTGCCGCCGCTTCTTCTATGGAGGAGATCGGGCAGCGCTCCGGCTCTGTGGACGACCTGCTGGCCGCCTGCGGCAAGGAGACCCAGCGGATCCTGGCCCAGCAGCAGGAGAGCCGGGAGAACCTGGCGTTCTTGCAGCAGCGCATTGATGAGAACAGCAACGCCCTGTCCGGCTATCAAATGAAGTTGCAGGGCAAAACCGCCGCAGCAGAAAAGATCAAGTCCAAATTGGACGAACTGGCCGCCGCCGTGCAGCAAAAGCAGCAGCGGGCCGGTCTGCTGTCGGATCTGGAGAAGAATATGGAGGGCTTTTCCGGCGCGGTAAAGGCGGTGATTCGCCAGTCCAGATCCGGTGCCCTGCGGGGGATCCACGGGGTGCTGTCCCAGCTGATCACCGTAGAGGACGCCCATTCCACGGCTATTGAGGTGGCGCTGGGCGCCGCTATGCAAAATATCGTTACGGATAATGAGGCAGACGCCAAGCGGGCTATGCAGTACCTAAAGCAGAACAACGCCGGGCGGGCCACATTCTTGCCCATCAGCAACATTCAGGGCCGCCGGTTAGAGGAGCGGGGTCTGGAGGACTGCTTTGGTTATGTGGCGCTGGCGCCGGAACTGGTAGACTGCGACCGCCGGTACAGCCAAATTATTTCCAACCTGCTGGGGCGCACGGTGATCGTGGAGGACTTGGACTCCGCCATCGGTATGGCCAAGCAGTACCACAACCGCTTTCGCATTGTGACCCTGGACGGCCAGGTGATGAACCCGGGCGGCTCTATGAGCGGCGGTTCCCGTGCCAAGGGTGCCGGGGTGCTGTCCCGTGCCAATCAGATCGAGGCGCTGCACAGCGAGGTCAAGGCCCTGGAGGGGCAAATGCACGATGTGCAGGCAGAGTATAAAACCGCTGTGGAGGAGGCCAACTTTGCCGCTGCCAAGCTGCAAGGTGCCCAGGCGGATATGAAGCAGGCCCAGGAGGATCTGATCCGCGCCCAGGGCGAGGATAAGTTGATTAGCGAGAAATTGTCTGCCGCAGAGAGCCAGCAGCAGGCGTTGCAGCAGGAGAAAGACAACGCCGCCGATCGTGTGCAGGCGTTGCAGCAGGAGCTGGACGCTGCCAATGCCAAGGCTGCCGGGTTTGAAAGCGCCATTGCAGACACCCGCGCCGCTCTGGAGCAGGCCGGCAGCCAGGCAGCTGCTATTACCGCACAGCGGGAGGAGACCCGCCGCCAGACGGAGCAGCTGAACCTGGAGCTGGTGACCCTGGCTAAGGACAGCGCCGCTGCCAAAATGAGCATTGAGGACCTGCTGGCCCGGAAGAACAGTGCGGCGGACCGGGTGGCTGCCACCCGGCGAGAGATCGAGCAGATCCGCGCCGCCCAAACCGGCTTTACCGCCCAAACGGAGCAGTTGCAAGCCCAGGCGCAGGAACTGCGGGACCGGGCAGCCCGGGCAGAAGAAACGGTGCAGCAAAAGATCGCTGCCCGCACAGACGGCGAAAAGACCACCGGCGACCTGCGTGCCGCCGAGCGGGCCAAGAGCCAGGAGCGCCAGCAGCTGTCTGCCGAGTTGGTACGGCTGGAAGAGCGCAAGAACGCTATGCAAAAGGAATATGACGAACTGGGCGATATGCTCTTTGAGCAGTACGAGTTGACCCGCCGAGAGGCCCAGGCGCTGAACATTCAAATCGACAATATGGCCGAGGCCAAAAAGCGCCTGCACGAGATCAAAGTGGCTATCAAAAAGCTGGGCTCCATCAATGTGGGCGCCATTGAGGAATATAAAGAAGTTTCCCAGCGCTACACATTCCTGAAAGAACAGATCGACGATGTGGAGCGCTCCAAGTCGGAGCTGAACAAGATCATTGAGGACCTGACCGCCTCTATGAGCGAGAAGTTCCTGACCCAGTTCCAGAAGATCAATACCGAGTTCGCCGCCTGCTTTACAGACTTTTTCGGCGGGGGCAAGGGCGAGTTGATCCTGGAAGAGCCGGACAACTGCCTGGAGTCCGCCATTGAGATCAAAATTCAGCCCCCGGGCAAGTCGGTGCAGAACATTAACCTGTTCTCCGGCGGCGAAAAGTCGCTGGCGGCGCTGGCGCTGCTCTTTAGCGTGCTGAAGGTGACCCCCTCGCCGTTTTGTATTTACGACGAGGTAGAGGCAGCGCTGGACGATGTGAATGTGGAGCGCTTTGCCAAGTATATGCGCCGTATGACGGACAAGACCCAGTTTATCAGCATTACCCACCGCCGGGGCACCATGGAAGAGGCGGATGTGCTCTACGGCGTGACCATGCAGGAAAAGGGCGTGTCCAAGCTGCTGGAGCTGCAAACGGCGGAGCTGGCAGCCAAAATGGGATTGGAGGAATAAAGAATGGGTATTTTTTCTAAATTCAGAAAGGGCCTGAAAAAGACCCGCACCGAGGGCATTACCGCCCAGCTGGACGATGTGATGGAGAGCCATCAGGAGATCACGGACGATCTGTACGACGAGCTGGAAGAAGTGCTTATTATGGGCGATGTGGGTATTCCCACCGCCGAGAGAGTGATCCGGGATCTGAAAGCCAAGATCGAGAACGACAAGATCACCAGTGTGCCCCAGGTGCGAGAGACTATGAAGGACATTGTGTCCGGTATCGTGTGGGGCGGCAGCTATCTGTCCCTGCGCACCAAGCCCTCTGTGATCCTGGTGATCGGCGTCAACGGCGTGGGCAAGACCACCACCATCGGCAAGCTGGCCCTGCGGCTGAAAAATCAGGGTCGCAAGGTGATCCTGGGCGCGGCAGATACTTTCCGTGCCGCTGCCATTGAGCAGCTGGAAGTGTGGGCCAAGCGGGCAGATGTAGAGCTGATCAAGCACGCCGAGGGGGCAGACCCGGCCTCCGTGGTGTTTGACACCATTGCCGCCGGTAAGGCCAGAAGTGCGGATGTGATCATCATTGATACCGCCGGCCGTTTGCACAATAAAAAGAACCTGATGGACGAGTTGAACAAGATCAGCCGGGTGATCGAGCGGGAGCTGCCGGGGGCCTCTAAGGAGGTGCTGCTGGTGCTGGACGCCACCACCGGCCAAAATGCGGTGAACCAGGCCAAGGACTTTAAGGACGCGGCGGGCATTACCGGCATTGTGCTTACCAAGCTGGACGGCACCGCCCGAGGCGGCGTGGTGCTGGCCATCAACAACGAGTTGGATGTGCCGGTGAAGTTCGTGGGCGTTGGCGAGCAGATCGACGATCTACAGCCCTTTGACGCAGACGCCTTTGCCGCCGGTCTGTTTGACAAGGCACCCACAGAGGTGGACGAGGAGGAGATCGCCTCCTTTATCGGCAGTGCCGAGGAGGCAGCGGACGAAAAAGCGGAGAAAGGGTCGCAAAACTAAAATGGAATTTATCTTAGCAAGTAATAATCAGAAGAAGCTGGCAGAAATGCAGCGCATTCTCTCGCCCCTGGGCATTGAGGTAAAGACCGCCGCCATGCTGGGGCTGGAGCTGCCGGATGTGGTGGAGGACGGCGACACCTTTGAGGCCAACGCTGCCTTAAAAGCACGCAGTGCCTGCCGGGTCACCGGCCTGCCGGCCATTGCAGACGACAGCGGCCTGTGCGTGGACTATTTGGACGGCGCACCGGGTATTTACAGCGCCCGGTTCTCCGGCGGTCACGGGGACGATGAGGCCAACAACGACCTGCTGCTGCAAAAGCTGGAGGGCGTGCCTATGGAGCAGCGCACTGCCTATTATGTGTGCGCCATTTGTTGCGTGTTCCCGGACGGTGAGGAGTTGACGGTGCGTGGCGAGTGCCACGGGCACATCGGTTTTGAGCGGGACGGCAACGCCGGGTTCGGCTATGACCCGCTGTTTTTGGTAGAGGGCCGCAGCTTTGGCCGCTATACCGCAGAAGACAAGGACAAAATCAGCCACAGAGGGCGCGCTTTGCGTACCCTGGCGGCAGAATTGGAGAAACGGATATGACAAGTAAAGAACGGGCCGCGTGGCGTGCCAAGGCCAACGGACTGGAGGCCATCTTCCAAATCGGCAAAGAGGGGATCTCCCACAACCTGATCGCCCAGCTGGACGACGCACTGGATGTGCGGGAACTGATTAAGGTGCGGGTGCACCTGGAGTCTGCCCCCCAGCAGCCGAAAGAACTGGCTCAGGCGCTGGGTGAGGCGCTGGGTGCCAATGTGATCCAGGTGATCGGCGGTATTATCGTGCTGCAACGCCCCATTGATGAAGAAAAGGTGCGTGCAAAGAAAGCCGCCCGCGCCGGGGAGAAGAAAGTGAAAAAGAAGAAGGTGCATATCAAAGGTATGCGCCAGCGGCAGCGGGAGAAAGAAGAGAAAAATCCCTACGCCAAGTACGACCGACCCAAGTATTATGGCAGATAAACTGCGCATTGGCATTTACGGCGGGGCGTTCAATCCCATTCATAACGGCCACCTGCATTTGCTGGACACGCTCTACCGGGCGGAAGCGCCCTTTGGGGGACTTGACAAGCTGCTGATCGTGCCCACTGCCAACCCGCCCCACAAGAGCGCCGGGGATCTGATCCCGGCTGCGCACCGCATGGCGATGATCCGCCTGGCTGTGCAGGGACTGCCATACGCCGGGAATACAGAGATCTCCACCATTGAGCTGGAAAGTCGGGAGAAAAGCTATACCTATACCACGCTGGTGAAATTGAAAGCGATCTACCCCGGTGCGGAATTTGTGCTGTTTATCGGCTCCGATCAGCTTTTTGACTTCCAAAAATGGTACAGGTACAGGGATATTCTAAAGCTGGCCCGGGTGCGTGCCATTACCCGGCAGCCGTGCGAGCGGCAGGCGGTGGCGGATTTTTTGGCGCAGAACAAGGATTTGGCCGGGATCAGCGTATTGGTGGCCCGGCCGGTGGTGGTGTCGTCCACCCAAATTCGGGAGCGGGTGGCCCAGGGCGAGAGCATTGCCGATCTGGTGCCCGCCGCCGTGGCAGATTATATTAAGGAAAAGGGGCTTTACCGTGGATAAGGCAAAATACAAGCAGTATGTGGAGCTGATCCGCAGCCGACTGTCCGACTATCGCTTTTACCACTCTGTGTGCGTGGCAGAGGCGGCGGTGCAGCTGGCCGAGCGCTTTGGCGCCGATGTGGAGCAGGCGTATGTGGCCGGTATTCTGCACGATGTGATGAAAGAGGAGGAGCCGTCTGTGCAGCGGGCGTATATAGAAAAAGCCGGCGAACAGATGTCAGACCTTGAAATTCGCATTGGAAAGGTGTATCATCAAATGAGCGGCGCTGCCTATGCGCGCCTGGAGCTGGGTATTACGGACCCGGATATTCTAAACGCCATTCGGTATCACACCACCGCCCGCCGGGGTATGAGCCTGCTGGAGCAGATCATTTACCTGGCCGATTTTATCTCCGCCGATCGGCATTATAAAGATGTGGAGACCATGCGCGCCAAGGTGGACGAGGGGCTGGAGCCGGGTATGCTCTACTCCCTGACCTATACCATTACGGACCTGGCCCAGCAGGGTCGGCCCATTCACCCGGACACGGTAGACGCCTACAACTGGGTGCTGGAGCGCCGGGGATAATGCAGGCAGCGGCAAGACCGTCTGCTTTTGCCGGTACCTGTATCAAATAGCGAGAAAGGATCTTTTAATGGAAATTTTAGATATTGTAAAAACTGCCGTGCGTGCCATAGACAGCAAGCAGGGGCTGGACACAGAGGTGATCCGCATTACGGATCTGACGGTGCTGGCAGATTATTTCGTCATTGCCACCGCCACTTCCTCCACCCAGCTGCGGGCTATGGGCGACGAGGTAGAGTATAAGCTGAGCCAGGCGGGCGCAGAGCCCCACCACATTGAGGGCAAGGCCACCGGTTGGCTGTGCCTGGATTACGGCACGGTGGTCATTCACCTGCTGGAGCGCAAGCAGCGGGATTACTACCAGCTGGAGCGCCTGTGGGGCGACGGCGAAAAACAGGATATTACAAGTTTATTGGAGGCAGAATAATGGAGTACAATTTTAAGCAGATCGAAAAGAAGTGGCAAGACTATTGGTACGCCAACAACACCTTTGCAGCCAAGCAGGATTTTTCCCTGCCCAAGTATTACTGCCTGGTGGAGTTCCCGTACCCCTCCGGCCAGGGCCTGCATGTGGGTCACCCCCGCTCTTACACGGCGCTGGATATTGTGGCCCGCAAAAAGCGCTTGCAGGGCTACAATGTGCTGTACCCCATGGGCTGGGACGCCTTTGGCCTGCCTACGGAGAACTACGCCATTAAGAACCACATTCACCCGGAGATCGTGACCAAGAACAACATTGCTCACTTTAAGCAGCAGCTCCAGTCCCTGGGCTTTAGCTTTGACTGGACCCGGGAGATCAACACCACCGATCCGGAATACTACAAGTGGACCCAGTGGATCTTCCTCCAGATGTTCAAAAAGGGCCTGGCTTATAAAAAGGAAATGGCCGTGAACTGGTGCACCTCCTGTAAGTGCGTGCTGGCCAATGAAGAAGTGGTCAACGGCGTGTGCGAGCGCTGCGGCAGCGAGGTGATCCGCAAGAACCAGAGCCAGTGGATGTTGAAGATCACTGCCTATGCCCAGCGGCTGGTAGACGATCTGGACGACCTGGACTTTATTGACCGGGTCAAGGTGCAGCAGAAGAACTGGATCGGCCGTTCCACCGGTGCAGAGGTAGACTTTGGCACCACTATGGGCGACACCCTGACCGTGTACACCACCCGGCCGGACACTCTGTTCGGCGCTACCTATATGGTCATTTCTCCCGAGCACCCGCTGATCGAGAAGTGGGCGGACCAGCTGGAGAACCTGGACGCAGTGCGCGCCTACCAGCAGGAGGCGGCCCACAAGTCCGACTTTGAGCGCACCGAGATGAATAAGGACAAGACCGGCGTGCGCCTGCAAGGCGTAATGGGTATCAACCCGGTGAACGATACGGAGATCCCGATCTTCATTTCCGACTATGTACTGACCTCTTACGGCACCGGCGCCATTATGGCTGTGCCGGCCCACGATACCCGCGACTGGGAGTTTGCCAAGAAGTTTGACCTGCCCATTATTGAAGTGGTTGCAGGCGGCGATGTGGAGAAAGAGGCGTTCACCGACTGCGCCACCGGCACTATGGTCAACTCCGACTTCCTGACCGGCCTGAGCGTAGAGGATGCCAAGAAGAAGATCATTGAGTGGCTGACCGCCCAGGGTAAGGGCCATGAGAAAGTGAACTTTAAGCTGCGCGACTGGGTGTTCAGCCGCCAGCGTTACTGGGGCGAGCCGATCCCCATCGTTAAGTGCGACAAGTGCGGCTATGTGCCGCTGCCGGAGAGCGAGCTGCCCCTGCGCCTGCCTATGGTAGACAGCTATGAGCCTACGGACACCGGCGAAAGCCCCCTGGCCAAGATGACCGACTGGGTGAACACCACCTGCCCCTGTTGCGGCGGCCCGGCCAAGAGAGAGACGGACACCATGCCCCAGTGGGCCGGTTCCAGCTGGTACTTCCTGCGCTATATGGACCCCCACAATCCGGACGCTCTGGCCTCGCCGGAAGCCCTGAATTACTGGGCGCCGGTGGACTGGTACAACGGCGGTATGGAGCACACCACCCTGCATTTGCTGTACTCCCGCTTCTGGCACAAGTTCCTGTATGACATCGGCGTGGTGCCCACCAAGGAGCCGTACCAAAAGCGCACCTCCCACGGTATGATCCTGGGCCAGAATGGCGAGAAGATGAGTAAGTCCCGCGGCAATGTGGTGAACCCGGACGAGATCGTAGACCAGTACGGTGCAGACACCATGCGCCTCTACGAGATGTTCATTGGCGACTTTGAGAAGGCTGCCCCCTGGAACAGCGACTCCATCAAGGGCTGCAAGCGCTTTTTGGAGCGGTACTGGAACCTGCAAACCATGGTCACCCCGGAGGAGGATTACAGCGGTGAGCTGGAGACTCTGATGCACCAGACCATTCAAAAGGTGACGGAGGACATTGACCAGCTGAAGTGCAACACCGCCATTGCGGCGCTGATGACTCTGCTCAACAAAGTGTATGACAAGGGCAGCATTACCCGCGGCGAGCTGCGCACCATGACCGTTCTTCTGAACCCCTTTGCCCCTCATGTCACGGAAGAAATGTGGGAAGTGGAGCAGTTCGGCGGTATGGTGCACGAGGCACAGTGGCCTGCATTTGACCCGGCCAAGACCAAGGAGGACACGGTGGAGATCGTGCTCCAGGTGCTGGGCAAGGTGCGCTCCCGTATGACCATCAGCGCGGATATGCCCAAGGAGGAAGTGCTGGCCGCCGCCAAGACAGACAGCAAGATCGCCGCACTGCTGGAGGGCAAGACCATCAAGAAAGAGATCTATGTGCCCGGCAAGCTGGTGAACTTTGTTGCCATCTAACGGCAAATACACACTGTAATAAATCACAGACTTTGGACGGCCCCGGCAGTGCAGAACTGCCCCGGTCGTCCTGTATTTTTTGCCGGATTTGACCGAAAAGGGGATTTGTGCTATACTATTTTGCAGATTTTTACAGGATGTGAGTGTGTGAAGAAAATACTAAGCGTATTTTTGGCCGCCTTATTTGTGCTATGTACAGCCTTTGCGGTGCCTGTGACCGCCGGTGCCGCCACCCGGCAGCATGTGGAGGACGCGCTGGAGACCTTGCAGACCAAGACCGGCTATATCCCCGGCAAGTCCGCCAAGGTGGTGGGCAACTGCTTTGGCTTTGTGTCCGCCGTGTGCAAGGAGTTGTACGGCGTGACTTATGAGAATGAGCAAATGCGCGGCTCCTATCGCTATAATCATACGGGCAATTACTACACCGTGGCCAGCAAGACCTTTTCTGCCGCCACCACCACGGCCAAGCAAAAGACGGTGGCCCGCCAGGTGATGGACTTTTTGCTGGACAATGCGGCCGCCGGGGATGTGATCTCCTACGGCTGCGCCAATGACAGCACCCGCCATATGCACACCGCCATGGTACAGCATGTGGACACGGAGAAAATCCTCCTTTACCATTCCAACTACGCCAGCGGCAATTACACCCCCGCCGCCTGCCATGTGGACACGGTGTACTGGGACAGCTTTTTGGACAGCCCCAATACTAATATTAAGGATAAAAACGGCGATGTGACCTCGCTGAATAAATTTTTCGGCGCGCCTATGAGTTGCGGCAACGGTATGGGCCTGTCCCTGAACCGCTACAGCAAGCTGACCTCCAAGTATTATTTGGACGAGTGCACCCTGGCGGCGCCCACCATCTCTACAGAGCGGAAAAGCTGCACCTCCATTCGCTACACCTGGGGCGCGGTGGACGGCGCGGAGAGCTATACTTATTCCGTAACGGACGCCCAGGGCAAAATGCTGGTCAAGGCCCACACCACCACGGATACGGCAGTCACCGTAACCGGCCTGACCACCGGAGAAAAGTACACCTTTACCCTGGCGGCCAACGCCACGGACCGCAGCGGTCAAAGCGCCAGCAACACCATTACCTGCCTGCCCCCGGCTCCGTCTAAGCCCCGGGTCAGCGCCGGGGACGAGGGCGTAGCTGTCAGCTGGACCACCCGCACGGATGTGGACGGCTACCAGGTGTTTCGCAGCACGGCAAAGAACGGCACCTTTGACCTGATCGCCACGGTGACGGATCCTGCGCAGAATACTTATGTAGACGATGAGATCAAGGCGAATACCACCTATTATTATAAGGTGCGCCGCTATGTGCACACCGGGGACGGCAACGCCGCCTATTCCAATCGCTCGACCGTAACGGACGGCGTGGGCGTGCAGCTGGGCGTGCCCGGCAGTATCGCCACCACCCGCACCGGCACCACCGCCATTCGGATGAACTGGAAGTCCACGGAGCACGCGGTGCGCTACACCGTTGCCTATCGGTTAAAGGGCAGCAGCAAGTGGACCTATTACACCACCACGGCCTGCAACTATACCTTTAAGAATTTGAAGGTGAAGAGCACCTACCAGTTCCGGGTACAGGCGGTCAGCCCCTTTGGCGCCGGCGCGTACAGTGCCACGGTGTCCAAGCAGGCTTTGCCCCCAACCCCCGGCAGTGTGAAAGTGCAGCGCCTGAGCACCAAGTCTGCCAAGATCAGCTGGAGCAAGTCCCAGGGCTTTACCGGCTATTACATTCTCCGGGCTACGGACAAGAACTTTAAGAAGAATGTAAAGAAGATCACCGTAAAGAGCAACACAGCCCTGAGCTATACGGACAAAACTGTGAAAAAGGGCACCCGCTATTATTACAAGGTCTGCCGCTATACCGGCAAGACCAGCGGCAGTTATTCCAAGGCTGTCAGCGTAAAAATCTGATTTTGCGGCGAAAAAGGCGGCGAGACGCTGCCTTTTTGCAAGTATTTAGACATTTTTTGATATTATGCTTGACAATCCGTCGGTTATTGTTTATAATCTTTGCGGATATGAAAAGAGTATTCAAATACCCCTGCCAAACAGGTCGGAGGGAGGGAATTTAATGAGCCAGGTTAGAGTTAAAGAGAACGAATCTCTTGACAGCGCACTGCGTCGCTTTAAGCGTCAGACTTCTCGTGACGGTATCATCCAGGAAGTCCGCAAAAGAGAGCATTATGAGAAGCCCTCTGTTGCCCGCAAAAAGAAGAGCGAGGCTGCTCGTAAAAGAAAGTACAAATAAGCTACATATTATTTGTGGGAGCGTGTCTTTACGCTCCCGTTTCTTTTATACGGAGGTAGGAAGATGAAAAAAATTCTTGTGATGAACGGCCCCAATTTGAACTTGACCGGTATTCGCAAACAGAATGTGTACGGCGCCGAGACCCTGGAGGACATTAACCGGGAGCTGGCCGCCTATGGCGAGGGCAAGGGCGTGCAGGTGGATTTTTACCAGAGCAACCACGAGGGCGCGCTGATCGACAAGATCCACGCCAGCCGCACGGACTATGACGGCGTGGTGCTCAATGCGGGCGCCTATACCCATTATTCTTACGCCATTCGGGACGCCATTGAGGCGGTGCAGGACTTTACCCCCTATGTGGAGGTGCACATGAGCGATATTCACCAGCGGGAGGATTTTCGCCATATTTCCGTGCTGACCCCGGTGTGCGTGAAGCAAATTTGCGGTTTTGGCAAAGACAGTTACAAAATGGGTATTGATTTATTATTGGAAATACTGTAAAATATCCTTGTTATGTATTACAGATTACTTTTGGAGGTAAACTTATATGGTATCAGCAGGTGATTTCAGAAACGGCGTGACCTTTGAAGAGGACGGCAATGTGCTCCAGGTTGTGGAGTTCCAGCATGTAAAGCCCGGTAAAGGCGCCGCTTTTGTTCGTACGAAGGTAAAGAATGTGATTACCGGTTCTGTGGTGGAGAAGAGCTACAACCCCACCGCCAAGTTCCCCACCGCTTACATTGAGCGCAAGGAAATGGTGTATTCTTACAACGACGACGGCCTGTATTATTTCATGGACCAGGAGACTTTTGATATGGTGCCGGTGAACGGCTCCGACCTGTCCGACAACTTCAAGTTCGTAAAGGAGAACGACATCTGCCGTATCCTGTCCTACAAGGGCAAGGTATTCGGCGTGGAGCCGCCCACCTTTGTGGTACTGGAGGTCACCAAGACCGAGCCGGGCATTAAGGGCAACACCGCTACCAACACCTTGAAGCCCGCCACCGTTGAGACCGGCGCCGAGATCCGCGTGCCGCTGTTCATCAACGAGGGCGACAAGATCCGCGTAGATACCCGCACCTGCGAGTATATGGAAAGAGCATAAACCCCAATAACAATATTTTGTAAAGGAGACCGCACGATGGATACAACGGAGAGCCTGGGCTACCTGAAGGGCCTGCTGGACGGCATGGACCTGGATGAGTCCAAAAAAGAGACCAAGATCTACAGAGCCATGATCGGCGTACTGGAGAACCTGGCAGAAGATGTAAACGACCTGACCGACGGCGTGGAGATGATGGCAGATCAGCTGGACGCTGTGGACGAGGATCTGGGCGATGTGGAGGAGTACCTCTACGGCGACGAGGACGACGATGACTGCGACTGCGGTTGCTGTGATGACGACGAGGACGAGTGCCAGGAGTTTGAGATCGAGTGCCCCGCTTGCCACGAGACCTTTGTGGTGGATGAGGACACCGTGCTGGACGGCTCTATGGAGTGCCCGGCCTGCGGCGAGACCCTGGAGTTTGAGGTCACCTGTGAGGACGACGAGGACCAGGACGCCGATCAGGACTGATCTAAGCAGAAAAAACGGACCCGAAGCGGTTTTGCCGCCTTGGGTCCTTGTTTTTTGGCATAACTTAGTAAAAATAAGCCCTGCCGTTTGGCAGGGCGTTTGTTTTATCCGTGCACATGCACGGTAAAGTTCTTGTGGCAGTGGGGGCAGTTGACGGTGTGCTTGCCTTTTTTGCGGGGCAGGCGCAGCACCGCTTTGCAGCCGGGGCATTTCTTAAACACATGGGTCTTGCGGAACTTCCATTTGTCCCGCAGCAGGCGGCTCTCTCGCCGCACCGGAGCGGTCAGGGCCAGCCAGCGGGCGTTCTCTCGCTGCCGGGCGGTAATGTTGCGGGAGAAGGAGCGGAAGATGGCGTAGATCAGCACCGCCAGGGAAAGGATCCACAGCACGGTATAGACCGGGCGGGACACCCGGGCAAAGGCGCTGCCCACGATCACCAGCACCAGGTAGATTACCAGGAGGGCTTTATACAGGGCGTCTATGCCGTAGCGACCGACCATGCTCTGCTGCATTTTGTAGCCCATTTGTCTGAATTTTTCTTTCATAAAACGGATTGTCCTTTCAAACTCTGTACGGTCACGCCCCGGCAGAGGAGCCGCTGGCCTGACCAAAGGCGCTGCCTCCGCTGTCCTGACTGCCGCTGTAAGCGTACTGACCGCTGTTGCCGCTTTGGTTGTCGCTTTGGCCGCTGTCTGCGCTTTGGCTGTAACTGTATGCGTTGCCCGGCGATACATCGTAGTGCTGGTACTGGCTGCTCCAACTCATCAGGGAGGTGATCCCCAGGATCACCAGGCGGATAATAAAGATCACCAGCGCCACCCGCAGGATGGTCAGCAGGCAGCCCCCTTGGCGGCGCACCGGGCGGCTTTGCTGCCGATGGGTGCCGGTGCTCCCTGCCCCTGCGGTGTAGGCGGAGAAGTCAAAGAACGAGAACGGGTCAAAGCCAAAGCCCAAGGGATTGATCCCCTGGCGAATGCTGTTGTAGGCGCTTTGGTAATTGGCGTTGTTCGGCTCTCGGTTCACGGCAATGCGAATGTTTGCCATGGCCTTTTCCTGATCGCCGTAGCCCATATAGGCCAGGGCGGCCAGGTAGTACCAGCGGGTATCGCTCTTGTCCATATTACCCAGCAGGTTAATGGCCTGTGCATATTGACCGTGGTTGATAAAGTTCACCACGGCGGTATAGTAATCGCTGCCGGCGTCTGCGCTGCGGCCGCTGCCGGCAGAGGTGCTCCCGGCGGCGGTGCCGTTCTTAATGGCGTCAAAGGCGGCGTTCACCTCTGCCATCTTGGCCTCGGCCACATGGTCCCCCGGGTTCAGGTCCGGGTGGTACTTTTTGGCCAGGCGCTTGTAGGCACGGGTGCATTCCGCCAGATCGGCGCCGTTGGGCACGCCCAGCACCTGATAAGGATTTTGTGTCATACTGCCTCGCTTGTGTTTCTTAGATTGCTTCTACTATACCACGGATTTTTGACCAATTTATGACCAAATGAAGAAGAAAATCCGCCCACTTGTAAAGGATTTGTAAACCCCGTCGGCAAAAGAGACTGTTTTTGCCCGGTTTGTCTTGTATTCGGGTCCAAAATTTGGTAAACTGGGGGTGTAAATTACAGAAAAGGGGTTTTTCTATGTTTAGTCCGATCTTGCTGACCATCGGCGACAACATAGACAAGGCGTTTTATGCCTTTGATCTGTGGGTGTTCCGGTTCTTCGGCTCTATGCAGTGCGGGTTTTTGACCGGCGTTGCCAAGTTCTTTACCACCTTTGGGGACGAGAATTTCGTTATTCCCGTGGTGGTGCTGTCTGTGGTGCTGTGCTTTTTTAAGCGCACCCGCAAGTACGGCTTTTCCATTTTATTTGCCGTGATCATCGGCACGCTGATCACCAATGTGATCGCCAAGCCGATGGTGCTGCGTATTCGACCGTACAACACCTTGCAGCAGAATGCGGATTACTGGGCCTGGTACATTGGCGCCGGGGCGCTGAGCGAGAGCGATTACAGCTTTCCCTCCGGCCATACCACCTCTGCCGTTGAGGTGGCCACCGCGCTGTTCCTGTGCTTTAAGAGCGATAAGAAGAAAATTGCCTGGCTGTTCCCCTGTGTAGCTCTGTGCACTATGGGCTCCCGGGTGTATCTGATGGTGCATTACGCCACCGATGTGTTGGGCGGCCTGCTGGTGGGCGTGATCGCCGCCGTTCTGGGCTACCTGCTGATGAAGCTGGTGATGAAAATCAAGGGCTTGGAAAAGGTGGACGCAGCCAAGCTGTTCAAAAAGGTGCCCGGCAAGGTGGGCTTTGCCTGCATTGGCGTGGCGGTCATCGGTATCTTCCTGTATGCGTTTATTCCCTCCCTTAGTGAGGGCGGCACAGACACCCAGCGCTGTGCCTATATAGGGGACTACAAGTGCTACAATGCCGCCAAGGTGGACGATGAGAAGTACCCGCCTATTGACGGCAAGGAATATTGCAAGATCCATTGGAAAGAACTGTCCGGCGTAAAGGAGTAAAGCTATGCCTTTTATTGAAGTAAAGACCACAGAGGACCTGTCCGCCGTGGCAGCGGAGCTGAAAAGTGAACTGGGCCGCGCCATTACCGCCATTCCCGGCAAAAGCGAAAGCTGGCTGATGGTGAACCTGGTGGGTGAGCAAAAAATGTACTTCCAGGGCAGCGACGCACCCTGCGCCCTGTTCTCCGTGTCCATTTTCGGCACGGCAACGGACCAGGCCTACGACGACCTGACCCGCCGGTTGTGTGCCCTTGCCCAGCAGTATTTGCAGGTGCCGCCGGAGCGCACCTATGTGCGCTACCGAGAGGTGGACCACTGGGGCTATAACAATTTTAATTTCTGAGCACCAAGCGCTGCGGGCAACTGCGGCGCTTTTGTTATGATAAATTTGTGTTAAATCTCATAAGATTTCTGTACAAGGGGCTGCGGGTCTGTTACAATAGAAAAAACGATAACGGAGGCAATACAGTATATGAATTTGATCATTGAAATACTCAAGGCCATTGTGCTGGGCGTGGTAGAGGGCATTACCGAGTGGCTGCCCATCAGCTCCACCGGCCATATGATCCTGGTGGACGAATTTTTGCACCTGAATGTGACACCTCAGTTCAAAGAGATGTTCTTGGTGGTGATCCAGCTGGGCGCCATTTTGGCCGTGGTGGTGCTGTACTGGCACAAGCTGTGGCCCTTTGGTATGGAGAACAAGCGCATTGTGCCTAAGAAAGACATTTGGCAAATGTGGTTCAAGGTGCTGGTCAGCTGCGTACCGGCTGCCGTGGTGGGCGTGCTCTTTGACGATAAGCTGAACGCGCTGTTTTACAACTGGCAGACCGTGGCGATCATGCTCATTCTCTTTGGTATCTTCTTTTTGGTGGTGGAGACCTGGAACAAAGGCAAAACCGCCAAGATCAATTCCATTGGCGAGCTGACTTACACCTCTGCGCTGATCATCGGTATGTTTCAGCTGATCGCGGCGGTGTTCCCGGGCACCTCCCGCAGCGGCGCCACCATTTTGGGCGCCATTCTCATTGGCGTGTCCCGCACGGTGGCGGCAGAGTACACCTTCTTCCTGGCGGTGCCGGTGATGTTCGGCGCCAGCGCGCTGAAGCTGGTCAAGTTCGGCTTCCACTTCACCTCTGCCGAGGCCATTTTGCTGGCTGTGGGTATGGTGGTAGCCTTCCTGGTGTCCATCTTGGCCATCAAGTTCTTGATGGGCTACATCAAAAAGCACGACTTTAAGGCCTTTGGCTGGTATCGGATCGTTTTAGGCGCAGCGGTGATCTTGTACTTTGTTTTGGCACGGTAATTGCGCTCTTCGCCGCAGGTGAAAACCTGCGGCTCAGACCGTCGATAAAGCGGCTAAACCGCGCCGGTTAGAAAAAGTTGAAACAGAGGTTTCGTAGGGCGGGGGCTTGCTCCCGCCGCAGGTGTTTGCAATCACCGGCGATCTGGAAAAATGGCTTGAACATTGAGTTCAAGCCATTTTTGGCGCTTTTCGTCTTTTGTTCGGGAGCAGTACGGTGTACGGCACCCGCTCACAAAATACGAAATTTATCTCGCTTTCTCGAAGTCTGCCAGCGTGCAGAAATTTGTAATTAGATTTTTTCTGCACGCTGTACCGCAGGTGAAAACCTGCGGCTTTTTTGCGCCCTGCGGTGGCAATTTCTGTGGGAATATGCTATACTGAAAGGTGAAATTGAAAGACTTTGGAGCAAGGTATGGCAGAAGCGTATGAGAATTTGGCCGGTCGGGTGGAGGAGATCATTTACCGCAACCCGGACAACGGCTACACCGTGCTGCAACTGAATACAGGCGAGGCCAATGTGGACGGCGAGACCGTGGCCGGTGAAATGCCCCCCATCAGCGAGGGGGAGGAGGCGGCGTTTCGCGGGCAGTGGACCATGCATCCCCGCTTTGGCCGCCAATTTAAGGCGGTGCAGGTGACGGTGACCCTGCCCAAGGACGCCTCCGGCATTTTGCAATACCTGTCCGGCGGGATCATTAAGGGCATCGGCCCCTCAACGGCCACCAAGATCGTAGAGGCCTTTGGCGCCGACAGTTTGCAGGTGATCGAGAAGGAGCCGGAGCGACTGGCAGAGCTAAAGGGGATCAGCCGCAGTATGGCCAAGAAGATCAGCCGGGAGTACCAAAATCAGTTTGCCTCCCGCCAGGCGTTGGAGGCGCTGGCCGGGATGGGCTTTACCCAGGGAGAGGCGTTTAAGGCCTTTTCCCTTTTTGGGCCGGAAGCGCCGGAGATCTTGGCGGAGAACCCTTATGCCTTTGTGACCACCGGCAACGATCAGGGCATTGCCTTTGAGCGTGCCCAGGAGATCGCAGAGGAACTGCCCCAGGCGCCGGACCCGGGCTATCGGGACCAGGCGGCGGTGATCTATGTGGTGCAGTATAATTTGAAGAACGGCCACACCTGCCTGCCCCGGCGCAAGGTGATCCAGACGGCGGTGGCCGGGCTGGATATGACCGAGGACCGGGCGGAGATGGCGCTGGACAACGCCTTGGAGGCGCGCCAGCTGGTGCAAGAAGAAATGGACGGCAAGCCGTTCCTGTTTTTACCCCATATTTATGACGCGGAGCAGGGGATCGGTCAGCGGATCCGGGTAATGACCCAATACCCGCCCCGGGAGTGCGAGATCTTCACTTCCGAGATCCTGGCCTATGAGGGCGCCAACGGTATTGAATTGGACGAAAAGCAGCGCCGAGCCATTGAGATCGCTACCCAAAAGGGCCTGCTGATCTTGACCGGCGGCCCGGGCACCGGCAAGACCACCACCGTTAAGGGCATTATTACCATGATGAAGAACCGGGGGCTGCGGGTGGCGCTGGCGGCACCTACCGGCCGGGCTGCCCAGCGTATGACGGAGCTCACCGGCAGCGAGGCCAAGACCATTCACCGCCTGCTGGAGACCGAGCGGCGGGACGGCGAGCCGGAGCCGACTTTTGTTCACAATTTGCGCAATCCCTTGGATCTGGACGCGGTGATCGTGGACGAACTGTCTATGGTCGATGTGCTGCTCTTTTCCGCCCTTTTAGACGCGCTGCCGCTCCATTGCCGCCTGATCCTGGTAGGCGATGTGGACCAGCTGCCGCCGGTAGGCGCGGGCAATGTGCTCTCGGACCTGATCGCCGGTGGGCTGATCGATGTGATCAGCCTGGACAAAGTGTTTCGCCAGGCGCGGAAAAGCCGTATCGTCACCAACGCTCACCGGGTGGTGGCCGGTGAAATGCCGGAACTGGACTGCAACACACCGGACTCGGACTTCTTTTTCTTAAACACAGCGTCCGTGTATGCGGTGCCCCGCAAGGTGGTGGAGCTGGTGACCCGGCGTATTCCCGCCGGTTACGGACTGGACAGCATAAAGGACATTCAGGTGCTGTGCCCCTCTCGCAAGGGGGCTGCCGGCACCGAGTACCTGAACACCCAGTTGCAGGCGGCGCTGAACCCGCCGGACAAGCACAAGGCGGAATTGGTGACCATGGGTCGCACTCTGCGGGAGGGCGACCGGGTCATGCAGATCAAAAACAACTACGATGTGCCCTGGTTTAAGAAAAACGGCGACAGCGGCGCCGGGGTGTTTAACGGCGATATTGGTATTCTCACCCGCATTGACCGGGGACAGGATATTCTGAATGTGCAGTTTGACGATCGGGAGGCCATGTACTCCCTGCAAAATGCGGACCAGCTGGACCTGGCCTATGCTATGACCGTGCATAAGAGCCAAGGCTCGGAGTTCTCCGCGGTGGTGATGCCCACCATCGGTGCGTCGCCCAAGCTGTGCTATCGCAATTTGTTCTATACCGCTCTGACCCGTGCCAAGTCCCTGCTGATCTTGGTGGGCACGCGGGAGAGCATACAGGCCATGGTGGCGAATGATAAAAAAATGCTGCGGTACAGCGGGCTTGTTCATTTTTTATCTGTTGACAACGACGGCCCGATACAGTAGCATATAGAAAAGTGATTTTTGTTTAGGACGGATGTTTATGTTTGGATATGATTTGGGCATTGATCTGGGCACCACCAATATTGTGATCGGCGTGCCCGGCAAGGGCATACGGCTGGACGAGCCGGCCTATGTGGCCTATGATGAGGAAAAAGAGAAGGTGCTGTACGCCGGTAAGCGGGCCTACTTCTTAGAGGGGCGCGAGCCGGAGGGCCTGCGTGTGGAGCGGCCCATTCTCTCCGGCGTGGTGGGCCACTATGAGCTGGCCCAGCAGATGATGCGCCATTTTATCAATAAAGTGATCGGCAACAGCCTGTTTAAGCCCCGTGTGGTGGTGTCTGTGCCGGCTATGCACACGGATGTGGAGAAGCGCACCATTGTGTCCGTCATGATCCACGCCGGTGCCCGCTCCGTGTGCCTGGTGGAGGAGCCGCTGTGCGCCGCCTTTGGCGCCGGGATCGACCCTATGCAGCCCTCCGGCGCCTTTGTGATCGACCTGGGCGGCGGCACGGTGGATATGGCGGTGATCAGCCAGGGCGCTATGAGCCAGTCCGAGTCCCTGAAAGTGGGGGGCAACGACCTGGACGCAGAGATCGTTAAGTACCTGCGTGAGGCGCATGATGTGGCCGTTGGCCTGCGCACCGCAGAGGAGATCAAGCGCACGGTGGCCTGCGCCCTGCCCCGAGAGGAAGATGTGACCACCTATGCCAAGGGCCAGGACCTGCTCACCGGTCTGCCCCGGGAGGTGGAGATCAGCGGCAACGCCCTGTACCTGGCGCTGCAACCGTATTTTGAGACGGTGGCGGAGCACGCAGGGGCACTGTTTGAGCGCACCTCGCCCCAGCTGGTCACGGACATTGGCAACACCGGCGTGCTGCTGACCGGCGGCGGTGCCAATATTTGCAATATTGACCGCCTATTCTCAGACGCACTGGGCGGCGTGCCGGTGCGCAAGGCCACGGACGAAATGCACTGCGTGGCCAAGGGCTGCGTGGTGGCGCTGGAAAAAATGCACCTTCTGGATCAGTACGGCTATCGGTATCAGACCAAAGAAGACGCCCATATTCGCTGATGGTTCGGTTTGCCAAGTGGCACCCATTGGTGCAGTTTTGTTACTTTTTATGCGTATTGCTGCTCACTTGCCTGAGCCGACACCCGGTGCCGGTGGCGCTGTCCCTGTTGGGGGCGGCGGTGTACCTGCTACTGACGGATGGCCGCCGCAGCCTGCGCAGTCTTTTGTGCGTGCCGGTGCTGGTGGCGCTAGTGGGCGGCTTTAACTTTTTGTTTGCCCACTGGGGCGTAACGGTGCTCTTTAGCCGGGGCGACACCCAGTTCACCTTGGAGAGCCTGATTTACGGCTGCTTTCAGGGGGGCATATTTGCCGGGGTGGTGTTGTGGCTGGCGGTGTTTGGCCGTGTGCTGGGCAGCGATCGGCTGCTGGCGGTCACCGGCCGTGCGGCGCCCCGCTTTTCTCTTTTATTTTCTATGACTTTAGGGTGCATTGCCCGCTTTCGGGAGAATGCACGGCGGATCCGCCTGGCTCGCGCCGGTGCGGGACTGGCGAAAAAAAAGCCCCTGCACGAGGCGCTGGATCAGTTCTCTACGCTGGTCACCTTGTCCCTGGAGGGGAGTATGACCACGGCGGACGCTATGCGTGCACGGGGCTACGGCAAGGGCCGCCGCCGGGTGTACGATCCGTTTACATTCGGTGTGGCGGACGGCGTGGGGCTGGCAGTGGTGCTCCTGCTGAGTATCACGGTGCTGGCGGTGGCGCTCACCGGCGGCTTTACTTTTTATTTTGACCCGGAGCTGGAATGGGTCACCCTGTCTCCCTTAGGGGCGGCGGCAGCGGGCGTGCTTTGTTTTTGCCCGGCAATCTCAAATGTAGGGGAGGCACTGCAATGGCGGCGATTGAAGCGGAAAAACTGAATTTCACCTACCCGGACGCCGACGGTGCGGCGCTCTCCGATGTGACTTTTTCCATTCCGGCAGGGGGCTTTTATTTGCTAATGGGTCCCTCCGGCAGTGGCAAGAGCACTTTGCTGCGGCTGCTGCAAGGGGAGATCGCGCCCCACGGTGCTTTGACCGGGCAGCTGCACTGCGATGGCCCGGCAGGCTTTGTTTTCCAAAATCCCCAGGACAGTATGGTCACGGACAGTGTGCAGCGGGAACTGGCGTTCTCGCCGGAGCACGCCGGGCTGGACGGTGCTGCCGTGGCACGGCGGGTGGGGGAGTGCGCCGCATTCTTTCATTTGGAGCCGCTGCTGGAGCGCACCACCGCCTCTTTGTCCGGCGGGGAGCAGCAGCTGTTGTCCCTGGCGGCGGCTATGACCGGCTCGCCCCGGGTGCTTTTGCTGGACGAGCCTTGCGCAGCGCTGGACCCGGCAGCGGAAGAAAAATTTTTGCAGGTGCTGCTGCGGCTGAACCGAGAGTTGGGCGTAACGGTGCTGATGAGCACCCACACCCCCGGCGCAGCCCTGGCCCGGGCGGACGGTGTGCTGCTGCTCAACGCCGGGCGCTGCACCTGTTATGACGATCCCCGCGCCTTTGCCCGCGCCTTGCGGCAAAGCGGCGACCCGATGTTGCAGGCGCTGCCGGTGGGGGCGATCTTGTTTGATGAAGTGCCGCTGACGGTGCGGGAGGCCCAGCCTTTGGCCGCCCACCTGCGGTGCAAACCGGCGCCTGCGCCCCAACCTGTGGGCAAGCCGGTGCTGACCTTAAAAGAAATTTGCTTTGCTTATGAGAAAAAGAGCGCCGATGTGCTCTTTCGCCTGTCCCTGACCTTAACGGCAGGCAAGTGCTACGCCATTGTAGGCGCCAACGGCAGCGGCAAAAGCACCCTGCTGGGGGTGATGGCCGGTGTGCTGAAGCCTTATGCAGGCAAGGTGCAACGCCCGGTGCCCACCGCCCTGCTGCCCCAAACGGTGCAGTACCTGTTTACCCGGGATCGGGTGGATCAGCTGGTGCAGCCGGAAACATTACGGCAGCTGGGCATTGCCCACCTGGCCGCCCGGCACCCGCTGGATCTGTCCGGCGGCGAGAGCCGACTGGTGGGGCTGGGTATGGTGCTGGACACCGGCGCAGATGTGCTGCTGCTGGACGAGCCTACCGCCGGGTTGGACGCCGGTGCAAAAGCCCAGCTGGGCGCCCAGCTGCGCCGCCTGTGCGCTGCCGGTAAGACGGTGGTGCTGGTGACCCACGATCTGGATTTTGCCGGTACTTACAGTGATGAAGCGGCCTTTCTGTGCAACCGGGTGGTGACCCCGCCCCGGCCCCGGCGGGCATTTTTTGCCGGTATGGAGCTGTACACCACCGGCGTGCGCCGGGTGACCTGCCGGGCACTGCCGGACGCCGTATCGCCGGAGGACCTGGTCTTATGAAACGGGTGCTCCTGACGATTTTGTTTTTGATCTTGCCGGTGCTGCTGGTGGTGTGGCAGGTGTGCTTTGCAGACACCACCTCCTGGTACCTGGTGGCGGCGGTTTTGCTGCTGCTCAGCGCGCTGCCGTTCTTTTTGCACCTGGAGCGAAAGCCGGTCTCTGCCCGGGAGATGGCGCTGCTGTCCGTCTTAACGGCGCTGGCGGTGGTCAGCCGGGCGGTGTTCTATCTGATCCCCCAGGTGAAGCCCATTGCCGCGGTGGTGATCGTGGCCGGTATGTGCCTTGGCCCCTTTTCCGGCTATATGGTGGGGGCGCTGTCCGCCTTTTTGTCCAACTTCCTGTTTGGGCAGGGAATATGGACCCCTTTCCAAATGGTGGCGCTGGGGCTGGTAGGACTGCTGGCCGGTGTGCTGCTGCGCCCCGGGCGGGTGAACCGCTGGGTGCTGGCGCTGGTAGGTTTCTTTTTAGCCACGGTGGTGTACGGCCTGGTGGTGGATCTGAGCACGGTTTTAATGACGGTGACGGACTTTACCTGGCCTGCGGTGCTGGCTGTGTATGCCGCCGGTGCGCCTTTTGATTTGGTATTCGGCGGGTCTACCGCAGTCTTTCTGGTGCTGTTTGGCGCTCCGCTGGAGCAAAAGATCACCCGCCTGCAACGAAAATACGGCCTGCTGGAGCGCAAAGCCATCGCAGGGGATAAGGAGAATTGCCATGAATAAAACGATCATTGATAAGCTGGCGCGCTTTGCCCAGACCAGCGCCATTATCGGCCTGTGCCTTTTGGGCATTTGCCCTGCCTTTGGCATTATGGCTATGGTGGTGCCGGCGGTGTTCAAGCAAAAGGGCGCGGAGCTGACGGAGGAAAATCAGCAGCTGTGCCGCAGAGCGCAGATCATGGGCGTGGTGTCCCTGGTGCTGTTTGTTATTGATGTGGTGATCGCGTCGATCTTGTACGCCAAGTTTAAATGATCCGGGGCATAAAAAAAGCGGGAGTGCGTTTTGCACTTCCGCTTCTTTTGTATATACTTATTATAAGATCAGTCCGGGTAGCCGTTTGGATTTTGCTTTTGCCAGCGCCAGGAGTCCTCACACATTTCTTCCAGCGAGCGGGTGGCCTGCCAGCCCAGTTCCCGCTTGGCCTTGGAGGGATCGCAGTAGCAGGTGGCAATGTCGCCGTCCCGGCGGGGCTTGATCTCATAGGGAATGGCTACGCCGGTTGCCTTTTCAAAAGCTTTGATCACATCCAGCACGCTGGAGCCAACGCCGGTGCCCAGGTTGTAGATGAACAGGCCCTGGTCCTTGGCCAGCTTCTCTACCGCCTTTACATGGCCCAGCGCCAGGTCCACCACATGGATATAGTCCCGCACGCAGGTGCCGTCCGGGGTGGGGTAGTCGTTGCCAAACACGCCCAGTCCTTTCAACTTGCCCACAGCCACCTGGGTGATGTAGGGCATCAGGTTGTTGGGAATGCCGGTGGGGTCCTCGCCCATGGTGCCGCTCTTGTGGGCGCCGATGGGGTTAAAGTACCGCAGCAGGCAAATGCTCCAGCTGGGGGCGCTTACATACAGATCCTGGAGAATGCACTCGATCATATACTTGGTGCGGCCGTAGGGGTTGGTGACCCCGCCGATCTCCATATCCTCGGTAAAGGGGGCAATGTTGTTCATGCCGTACACCGTGGCAGAGGAACTGAAGATGATCTTCTTGCAGTCGTGCTGACGCATAACATCCAGCAGCACCAGGGTGCCGTTTACATTGTTGTCAAAGTATTCCAGGGGCTTGTGCACGCTCTCGCCCACGGCCTTCAGCCCGGCAAAGTGGATCACGCAGTCAATGTCCTCTGCCTCAAAGACTTTGTTCAGACCCTCCCGGTCCCGAATGTCACATTCGTAGAACTTAAAGTCCCGATCCACCAGCGCGCGGATCCGATCCAGCGACGAGTGCTTGCAGTTGTAGAAATTGTCCAGGATCACCACATCCTGGCCTGCGTTGATCAGCTCCACGCAGGTGTGAGAGCCGATATAACCGGCGCCGCCTGTTACAAGTACAGCCATCTTTTTTCCTCCTTGGTTGTGTGGTACTCTTTTGAAACTTCATTATATACCCCTTTGCCGCCAAAGTAAATAAGGAAGTTGCAGTTTTCTTCTGGTCGTATGTGGCGGATTTTGCCCGGGTTTGGCTTTGTTAAGCAAACTATACAGCCTGTACACCGGTAAAAAGGGGAAAAAAGACCGATATTACGCCGAAAAGTATAAGGTGATTTTACACAGAGTTATAAATGTACAGAAATTTTAACCAAATTCCTTGCGCTTTTTAGACGATTTTTTTACATTTTGGCGTTCAAATTCGCCGTAAGTCTGTTTACTTTTGAGGGGCGGGGGTGTACAATGAGCAATGGAATTAAGGATTGATTGGAGGTGACGGCGTTGCTGCTGAAAACCGATGTGGCAAGTAAATTGATCGAGGAACTGAATACGGAAACGGTGTTCAGTCTGTTCGGCGGCAAGCTCAAGATCGACGAGGGCACAGTCGTCAGCTGGATCATTATGGCGGCGTTCCTGATCGCCGGTATTTTGCTCACCCGTGGGCTGAAGGTGGAGGGCAAGCTCTCCAAGCGCCAGCTGTTTATTGAAATGTGCGTAGACAAAATGCGCAGCTTCTTCCATAATATTATGGGGCCGGACGGGGACCGTTACATTCCCTGGATGATGACGGTGGCCATTTATATCGGTGCTTGCAATATGTGCGGCATTTTCGGTTTTAAGTCCCCCACCAAGGAACTGAATGTGACCTTAGGTCTGGCGCTGACCAGCATTATCCTGGTTCAGTACGCCGGTATTCATAAAAAGGGTACAAAGGGATGGCTCAAATCCTTTGCAAAGCCGGTGGCCATTGTGCTGCCCATCAATTTGCTGGAGCTGGTCATCAAGCCCATGTCTCTTTGCTTCCGACTTTTCGGCAACATCATCGGCGCTTTCATTATTATGAAGCTGATCGAATCGGTGGTGCCGGTGGCGATCCCGGTGGCATTGAGCCTTTACTTTGATATTTTTGATGGTTTTATCCAGGCATATGTGTTCGTCTTTTTGACCTCACTGTACATCCAGGAAGCCATTGAAGATTAAATAGAACTTTTACAGAAAAGGAGAAATTTATCATGACAGTAGCAATCGCAGCGGCAATCGCCGTACTTACAGGTGTAGCAGCAGGTATCGGTATCGCTCTTGCAACCGGTAAGGCAGTAGACGCTATCGCTCGTCAGCCCGAGGCTGCCGGTGACATTCGTACCGCTCTGATCCTGGGCTGCGCCCTGGCAGAGGCAACGGCTGTTTACGGTCTGGTTATCGGTATTCTGATCATCTTCATTTTGAAATAACCGAGAAAATCCACAAGCAGAAAGGAAGCAGTGTCTATGCTGTCATTAGACTGGAACCTGCTCTTTACCGTGATCAACCTGGTGATCTTCTATATCCTGATGAAGAAATTTGTCTGGAACAAGGTGCTGGGTGCCATGGATAAACGGCAGTCCATGATAGACCAACAATTCAAAGACGCCGACGAGGATCGTCGAGCCGCAGGCGCTCTGAAAACAGAATATGAGGGTCGCTTAGCCGGTGCGGACGCAGAGTCGGCACGCTTGATTGCAGACGCAAAGGTCACTGCCAAAGCCAAAGCTGACAAGATCGTAGACCAGGCCAAGCTCACCTCCGACAAGATGGTACGCGACGCGCACCAGACCATCGAGCACGAGCGCAACGAGGCGCTCCAGTCCGTTAAGCATGACATTGCCGCACTGGCAATGGACGCTGCGGCCAAGGTGGTGTCTAAAGAGGCGTCTGAGCTGGACAACAGCGCGATCTATGACGATTTTCTGGCGGGGCAGGACGGCGGTGATCCGGTATGACCGTAACCGCACAGAATTATGCGCTGGTGCTGGGGGAACTGAACCTGGACGAACAGCAGGTGGAAGCAGCAGAGACCTTGCTGCGTGAAAATCCGCTGCTCACCCAGGTACTCTCTGACCCCAGAGTGCGCTTTGCAGAGAAGGAAAAGTGCCTGGACCGTATTTTTACGCCGCCCTTTTCCGCCTTTATGAAGGTGCTTTGCAAGCATGAGCGCGTGTATGCACTGACAGAGATTTTTGAGGCCTACCGGGACCTGTGCCGCAAAAAGGCGGGCACGGTCCGGGCGCAGCTGCTTTGCGTGGAGCCGCCCAGTGCGGACCAGGCAGAGAAAATGCGCGCGTTTGTGAAGAACAAATTCGGTGCCGCCAATGTGGAGCTGGACATTGCGGTACAGCCGGACTTGCTGGGCGGGTTTATTCTGCGCTGCGGCGACTATGAATATGACCGGTCCGTCAAGGGCAAGTTAGATAAATTACAGCAAAAACTGACTGGGGAAGTGAAGTAATGGCAGCAATCAGTTCGGATCAGATCGTATCCATTCTCCGTGAGGAGATCACCAATTACGACTTTAACCAAAATGACGAGGAAGTGGGCAAGGTCGTTCGCGTAGGCGACGGCATTGCCACCATTTACGGTATGAACCACGCCATGTACGGCGAGATCGTGGTGTTCGACTCCGGGGTCAAAGGTATGGTCCAGGATATTAAAGAGAACCAGATCGGCTGTATCCTGTTTGGCCAGGACAGCGAGATCCACGAGGGCTCTACCGCTGTGCGTACCCACAAGCGTGCCGGCGTGCCGGTAGGCGAGGGCTTTATCGGCCGTATCGTCAACGCTTTGGGCGAGCCGATCGACGGCAAGGGCGAGATCCAGTCCGACGACTACCGCCCGGTAGAAGAACCGGCCCCCTCCATTGTGGACCGGCAGTCGGTAGATACCCCCTTGGCCACCGGTATTCTGTCCATTGACTCTATGTTCCCCATTGGGCGTGGCCAGCGTGAGCTGATCATCGGCGACCGCCAGACCGGTAAGACCTCCATTGCCATTGACACCATCTTAAACCAAAAGGGCAAAGATGTGATCTGCGTTTATAACGCCATCGGTCAAAAGGCGTCTACCGTGGCAAAGCTGGTGCATACGCTGGATAAGTACGGTGCGCTGGACTACACCATCGTGGTGTGCTCCACAGCGTCCGACCCGTCCTCCCTGCAATATATTTCTCCCTATTCCGCCACCGCAATGGCAGAATACTTTATGTACAAGGGCAAGGACTGCCTGATCGTGTATGACGATCTGAGCAAGCACGCGGTGGCTTACCGTGCACTGTCCCTGTTGCTGGAAAGAAGTCCCGGCCGTGAGGCCTATCCCGGCGATGTGTTCTATTTGCACTCCCGGCTGCTGGAGCGTTCCAGCCGACTGTCCGACAAGTTGGGCGGCGGCTCCCTGACCGCTCTGCCCATTATCGAGACCCAGGCAGGCGACCTTTCCGCCTATATTCCCACCAATGTGATCTCCATCACAGACGGCCAGATCTTCCTGGAGAGCGACCTGTTCTTCAGCGGTCAGCGCCCGGCTGTGAATGTAGGTTTGTCCGTATCC
>CAVIFY010000010.1:0-15746 GCA_963642245.1 Bifidobacteriaceae bacterium
AGATAAGAGAGGTACAGTGTGATGATGACGAATATTCCTGAGCTGAAGCTGGGGCTGGTGAGCGTGTCCCGGGACTGCTTTCCCATGGCGCTGTCCGTTGGGCGGCGAGACGCCCTGGCGGCAGCCTATGCCAAGTACGGCGTGCTGCACAACTGCCCGGTGTGCATTGAGAGTGAGACGGATGTGGCGCCGGCCTTAGCGGACTTAAAGACTGCCGGGGTCAACGCCCTGGTGATCTTCCTGGGCAACTTTGGGCCGGAGACGGCGGAGACCACCCTGGCTAAGCAGTTTGACGGCCCGGTGATGTTCTGTGCAGCGGCGGAGGAGAGCGGCGGCAGCCTGCTGGACGGCCGCGGCGACGCCTACTGCGGTATGCTCAACGCCTCCTACAACCTGAATTTGCGGGGCGTGCAGGCGTATATTCCCGAGTACCCGGTGGGTACGGCAGCGGACTGCGCCGCTATGATCCGGGACTTTGTGCCGGTGGCAACGGCACTGCTGGCGCTGTCTGATTTGAAGATCATTTCCTTTGGTCCCCGTCCCCAGGACTTTTTGGCCTGCAACGCGCCGATCGCGCCCCTGCACCGGCTGGGTATTGAGATCGAGGAGAACAGCGAGCTGGACCTGTACGCTGCGTTTCACGCCCACGCCGGGGACGCCCGCATTCCCGATGTGGTGGCAGAGATGGAGGAAGAACTGGGCGAGGGCAATAAAAAGCCGGAGATCCTGGCCAAGCTGGCCCAGTATGAGCTGACCCTGCTGGACTGGGTAGAGACCCACAAGGGTGCCCGCAAGTATGTGGCCATTGCCGGCAAGTGCTGGCCTGCGTTCCAGACGGAGTTCCAGTTTGTGCCCTGTTATGTAAACAGCCGCCTGACCGCCAAGGGCATTCCCGTGTCCTGCGAGGTGGATATTTACGGCGTGCTGTCCGAGTTTATCGGCACCTGCGTCAGTCGGGACGCAGTGACTTTGCTGGATATTAACAACAGCGTGCCTGCCGATCTGTACCAAGAGAAGATCCGGGGCGCCTATCCGTACAGCCTGACAGATACCTTTATGGGCTTCCACTGCGGCAACACCCCGGCCTGCAAGCTGTCCTCCTGCGAGATGAAGTACCAAAAGATCATGGCCCGCACCCTGCCGGTGGAGTACACCAACGGCACTTTGGAGGGGGATATTGCCCCCGGTCCCATCACTTTCTTCCGGCTCCAGTCCACGGCGGACTGCCAGCTGCGGGGCTATGTGGCAGAGGGCGAGGTGCTGCCGGTAGCCACCCGCTCCTTTGGCGGTATCGGCGTGTTTGCCATTCCCCAAATGGGTCGGTTCTATCGCCATGTGCTCATTGAAAAGAACTTCCCCCACCACGGGGCAGTGGCCTTTGGCCATTACGGCAAGGCCATCTTTGCTGTGCTGCGGTGCCTGGGAGTCACCGATGTGGGCTTTAACCGGCCCCAGGGTATGCTCTATCCTACGGAAAATCCCTTTGCGTAAAAGCGGGTGCCCGTCGGCGGGAGCAAGCCCCCGTCCTATGCATAACGGCTTGCATTTTTCCATCGCGGCGCGATTTTGCCGCCGGATCGGTAACCCATTGCCCGGCTCTGCGGAGCCGGGCTTTTTTGCGCCTTTTTGGGGTCAAAATGTGGATTTTTGCCCCCGGGGTTGACAAATGGAAAAATTGGACTATAATAACAATTAGCACTCGCAGTCAAAGAGTGCTAATTCTGAAATGACAAAGGTGATTTGAATGAGAAAAAAGCAATTCAAGGCAGAGTCTAAAAAACTGCTGGATATGATGATCAACTCCATTTATACCCACAAGGAGATCTTTTTGCGGGAGCTGATCTCCAATGCGTCCGATGCGCTGGACAAGCTGTACTTTCGCTCCCTGACGGACGATACGGTGGGTATGAACCGCAGCGACTTTCACATTCGCCTGGCGGTGGACAAGGACGCCCGCACCCTGACCGTTACGGACAACGGTATCGGTATGACCGCCCAGGAGCTGGAGCAGAATCTGGGCACCATTGCCAAGTCCGGCTCCCTGAACTTTAAGCAGGAGAACGACACCAAGGCCGCCGATGATGTAGAGGTGATCGGCCAGTTCGGCGTTGGGTTCTACTCCGCCTTTATGGTGGCGGACAAGGTGACCGTGGAGTCCCGGGCCTTTGGGGCAGATACCGCCAACTGCTGGACCTCTACCGGCGCAGACGGCTATACCCTGGAGCCTTGCGACAAGGCAGATTGCGGCACGGTGATCACCCTGCACCTGAAAGAGAACACCGAGGAAGAGAACTACGACGAGTTCCTGGAGCCGTATCGGATCCAGGGGCTGGTGAAGAAATACAGCGACTATATCCGCTACCCCATCGTAATGCAGATGAGCCACCAGGTGCCGGACCCGGACAAAGAGGGCGAGACCATTACAGAGGTGGCAGACGAGACCCTGAACTCTATGGTGCCCCTGTGGCGCAAGTCCAAAAGCGAGTTGAAACCGGAGGATTATAACGAATTTTACAAGCAGCGCTTTGGCGACTATGAGGACCCGGTGGATGTAATGCACTTTAAGACCGAGGGCCAGGCCACCTTTGATGCTCTGCTGTATATCCCCAAGAACCCGCCCTTTGACTACTACACCAAGGAGTTTGAAAAGGGGCTGGCGCTGTACTCCAACGGCGTGCTGATCATGGAGAAGTGCCCGGATCTGCTGCCGGATCACTTTAGCTTTGTGCGGGGGCTTATTGACAGTGCGGATCTGAGCCTGAACATCTCTCGTGAAATGCTCCAGCACGATCACCAGCTGAAGATCATTGCCAAGGCCATCAACCGCAAGATCAAGAACGAGCTGACCCGTATGCTGAAGAATGAGCGAGAGAAGTACGAGGCGTTCTTTAAGACCTTTGGCGTGCAGCTGAAGTTCGGCGTGTATGCCAACTACGGCGCCGAGAAAGACGACCTGAAAGACCTGCTGCTGTTCAGATCCTCTGCCGGGGAGGGTATGGTGACCCTGAAAGAGTATGTGGACGGTATGGCCGAGGGGCAGGACACCATTTACTATGCCTGCGGCGACACGGCGGAGAAGATCGCCCTGCTGCCCCAGACAGACGCGGTGCTCAGCAAGGGCTACCAGGTGCTGTACCTGACGGATGATGTGGACGAGTTCGCCCTGCAAATGCTTATGGAGTATGACGGCAAAAAGTTCGCCAACATTACCAAGGACGACCTGAACCTGGAGAGCGAAGAAGAAAAGAAAGCCATGGAGCAGAAGAACGCCGACGCCAAGGGCCTGCTGGACGCCATGAAAGAGGCGCTGGGCGAGGAAGTCAGCGCGGTGAAGTTCTCCGGCAACCTGGGCAGCCACGCGGTGTGCCTGTCCGCAGAGGGCTACCTGTCCATGGAGATGGAAAAGGTGCTCAGCAGTATGCCCGGCGGCGGCCAGGGCGCCAAGGCCCAGCTGGTGCTGGAGATCAACGACAAGCACCCGCTGGCAGAGAAGCTGTTTGCCCTGTTAAAGGACGATCCGGACACTTTGAAGAAATACACCAAGATCCTGTACGACCAGGCCCGGCTGATCAGCGGGCTGGATGTGCAGAACCCCACGGCGCTGGCAGACAGCATTGTGGATATGATGTTGTGATCCAAATCAAAAGAAAAAGCGGCACCGCTTGCAGTTGCAGGCAGTGCCGTTCTTTTTTTGTTCAGTCCGCCGTGCGCACCCACACGGCCATTTGGTCGTCCGCACCGCTTAGTCTGCGGCAAAAGGGGACGAACCGCAGGGTGCAGGGCACGGCCTTTGGCGGGGCTGTGGTGTACAGATCATCGCCGCCTTGCAGGCAGGTGCCCGCGGCCAGCAGGCAGCCGTCCCGGTACACGATAGGCGCTTTGGTGTCCAGTGCCAAGGCGTGGACAGAGGGGGCGTCCCGGGTCTCCAGCGCATAGATCAGCCCGCCCCGGCTGAGCGCCACCCGCCCTGCATTGGCGCCTACCCGGGCGTTGCTGTACAGCAGCCGCACCGTGGGGGCAAAGCAAAAGCGCAGGGTGGTGGGGGCGGTGATCTGCTGCACATAGTAGCCGTCCTTGGCCGTAACAGGCCGGCCGTCCAGGGTGGGGCATTGGCACCAGTCCGGCAGGCGCAGCCGCAGGGTAAAGGGCTGCTTTAGCCGGGTGATCTCTATGGTAAAATCGCCGCTCTCCGGCAAGGCAGAGGTGATTTGCAGCTGCCCAAAAGGCGCGTCTACCTGCGCCCCCAGGGGCAGCTCGATCGCCAGGGTGCTGTGGTCTGCATAAAATCCGTATTGCCCGATCCCGGCGGTGACCCGGGCCACATTGGGCGGGCAGCAGGCGCAGTCAAACCAGCTTTGGCGGCGCAGCGCCTGGCGTTTGCGCTCCGGCACGGCAGCGTTCAGCGCACCCTCTGCCTCCAGCGGATTGGCGTAATAGAAGTGGCAGCCATCGGCGCTCATAGCCCCGGCAACGGTGTTCCACAGGGCGCGCTCCGCTACGGCACCGTATGCGGCGCGGGGACGGCAACGGTACAGCCGCTGGGCAAAAAATACCAGCCCGGCAGAGCCGCAGCTCTCGCCATACGCCAGATCATTTGGCAGGTAATAGGCCGGGCCAAAGGCCTCGCCAACGGCAGTCTGGCCGATGGCGCCGGTCACATACAGCTTGGTGCGGCACAGGTCCTGCCACAGAGCCTTGCAGGCGGTTTGCAGCGCCCGGTCCCCGGTATGCTCTGCCACGGCGGCCGCCCCGGCATACAGGTACACGCCCCGCACCGCGTGGCCCACGGCAGTGGCCTGCCGGGTCAGCGGGCAGTGGGCCTGGTTATAAATATAGTCGCTGCCGTCGGTGTCAACGCCCCGCTCCCGGTCAAAGAACAGGGGCCGGGTGCCCCGGGTGCGGATGAAAAAGTCGGCGGTTTGCAGATAGTCCGCCTTGCCGGTGACCTCATACAGCTGCACCAGCGCCAGCTCTGCCAGCGGGTGGCCGGGGTAGCCGGGGCGCCCCTCTGCGCCAAAGGTGCGGCAAATGCAGTCCGCCGCCCGGCAGGCAATGTCCAGCAGGTCCCGCTCTCCCTGCATAGTCCACCGGGCACAGGCCGCTTGGGCCAGGTGGCCAAAGCAGTACAGCTCGTGGTAGTCTTTTAGGTTGGTAAATCGGTTTTGCAGACCGTTGATGGAATACAGGGTGTCCAAATAGCCGTCCGGCTCCTGGGCGGCGGCGATCAGCGCCACCGCTTCCCGGCTTTTTTCAGCCAGGAACGCCCGGTTGCCGTAGGGCATGGCGTAGGCGGCGGCCTCCAGCCATTTGTACAGGTCGCTGTCCTGGAACACCCAGCCCATAAAGGCTCCTGCCGGGCTGTTCTTTTCATCATAATACCATTTGTCCGTGGGATAGGCGGGTCGGGTTTGACCGGCTTTTTCGGCGGCAATGGCACCGGCGGCCTTTTGAAAGTTGGCGATACAGCTGCTCTTTGGCGCGCCGGGCACTCGGTCGTGCAGCGCCTGCCACTGGTAGGGCAGCACGGTGTCCGCCACCCTGCGGATCCGGGGCGCCCAAAAGGGGTCGGTAACGGTTATCTTTTTGGGACTGATCGGTTCCATACGCCTGCTCCTTGGGTAAAAAAATAGACCTGTTTTTGTACAGGTCTATTATAGCATATTCTGTTTTACGCGGCAATGTGGCCGGTGTCTCCGGCGGTGGTGGGGACCAGGCAGCGGGCGGTGGCGTCTTGCCGGGCCAGTCGGGTGCGGCGGCGCTGTCTGCGGGCGTAGGCGGCTTTTTTGGCAGCCAATTTTTTCTCTCTGCGGGCGATCACCAGCCCCAGCACGGTGATGTACAGCACAAACTCGGCGGCGAACACCAGCTTCATTTGGGTGGGGTCCAGCCAGTCCATCAGTCGGAAGGGCAGGCTTAGCAGCGCGTAGCCCACCGCCAGGGCGGTCAGGCTCAGCAGGACGGATGTGATCAGGTGCTTTACAGTGTATTTTTTCATGGCGTTGTACCTCCTTCAAATTGCAAATTCATTGTAGCAATTCCCAAGGCCGGGTACAACAGGCTTGGCGGGCAGAGTACCAAACTTGTCCCTGTTAGTAAATATCTTTACTTTACCGCTTCTTCCGCTTTGCGCAAGGCGGCGGCTACCGCGTGGGCGGCTTCTTCCAGTCGATCGGCGGGCACGGCGGATGGGGAGACCACCACCAGATTTTTGCCGCTTTTCTCCTTTGCAATATACAGGGCCAGCCCCGCCTGCTCAAAGGGGGTGCCGTTTGGCAGCACCGGGGTTTCGATCCGCACTTGCAGACCGTTTTCACCCACGCTCACCGGGTGGTCCGGCAGCTCCTTTGCCAGCAGGGCGCACAGGGTCTTGGCCTTGCCGGTGTACAGGCGGCGGATCTTTTTGGTGCGGGACTTCATATTCCCGTCCCGCAGATAGGCGCACAGGGCGATTTGCTCCGTCTTGGACGCGGTTTGGGCAAAGGTGTCTTTCATTTGATGATAGGCGGCGGCCAGCGCCGGGCTGAGCACCATAAAGCTGATGCGAATGCCCGGCAGCAGCAGGGCGGAAAAGGCGCCCATATACACCACATTGCCGCTGCCCAGGGCGTACAGCGAGGGAGTGGGGGTGCTGCTGTACAGAAAGTCGTTTTCAAAGTCGTCCTCGATCACCACTGCCCCGGTGTCTGCCGAGTGGGTGCACAGCTCCAGCCGCCGCTGAATGGGCATAACATCCCCCTGCCGGTTCATGTGGGAGGGGGACACATAGATAATGTCCGCGTCCTTGTACCGGGTGCGCACGGTGTAGCCGTGGGCGGCAAACACGGTGCTGCCCTGCACAAAGCTGCCGTCCGGGAAGGACACGGTGCACCGTTCTTTCAGCAGCACGCAGAGGATCTCCAGCAGCATTTGCACCCCGGCGCCTACCACAATGTGCTCCGGGGTGGTGACCACATTGCGCCGCTCCCGCACATAGTCCGCCAGGGCGCAGCGCAGGTCGTACTCCCCCTGCGGCTCGCTGTAAGTGAGCAGCCGCTGCCGCTGGCGCAGGGCGCTCTTAATGTAGCGCTGCCATAGGGAGAAGTCAAAGCTGGACAGATCGGCGCTGTTGCCGGTAAGATCCAGCCGGGGCGGCGCCTGCACCCGGGGGCGGGGCATAGGGGGCGCCGGTGCCTTGGGTCCCCCGGCCACAAAGTAGCCGCTTTGGGGCTTGGCGTAAATGTAGCCCTCTGCTGCCAGCTGAAAGTAGGCGTTCTGCACCGTGGTGCGGCTGATCCGGTAAAGCTCCGCCGCCCGGCGAATGGAGGGCATACGGTCCCCCCGGCGCAGCCGTCCGTCGGCGATCATTTCCTTAAACATGGTGTAGGCTTGGGTGTATTTTAACATAACTGTACCTTAAAAAATCAGTGGTTTTGTGTCTTTTATTCCTGTCAAAATTAGTATATACTATAAATAACAGAAAAGCAAGGGGGCGAGGACTTGAAAAACTGCGTGGTCTTTAATGATCTTTCCGGCTATGGCAACTGCTCGCTGATGGCGGCCATTCCGGTGCTGACGGCGATGGGCGTGCGGGTGCACCCGGTGCCCACGGCGGTGCTCACCTGCCAAACCGGCTACGACCGCTATTCTATGGAGGACCTGACCGGGTTTATGCCCCGGTTCACTGCGGATTGGCAAGGGGTGCGGCCGGACGGTATTATTACCGGCTTTCTCAGCAATCCGGCCCAGGGAGACTGCATAGCGGACTTTCTGGCTGCCCACCGCACGGCGGATACGCTCTTGGTGGTGGACCCGGTAATGGCGGACGACGGCAGCCTGTACGATGGGTTTGATGAAGCCCGGTGCAACGCGGTGCGCCGCTTGGCAATGCAGGCAGATGTGCTCACGCCCAATGTAAGCGAGCTGGCGCTGCTGTGCGGGGCGGATTATACCGAGGACCCGGCGGCGGTGCGGCAAATGGGCGCCCGCCTGGCAGAGGATCACCGGGTGGTGGCGGTCACCGGCTATCGGCAGGGAACGGAGATCCACACCCTGGTGTTTGCCGATGGGGACTGCACGGACCTGGCAGCGCCCCTGCGCCCCGGTTCCTTTAGCGGCACCGGCGATCTGTTCGTTTCTGTATTCACCGGCGGCCTGCTTCGTGGCCGGGCACCGGCAGTCGCTGCCAAACAGGCAGTGGATTTTCTCAGCCACGCCATCGCCGTTACCCAAGGTACAGACCCCCGGGACGGCGTAGATTTTGAAAAGATCATGGAGGATCTGTTATGAACAAGACGGTAAAAAAGATTTCATTTACGGCGCTGTTCGCCGCTATGGTGTTCGGCCTGACCATGCTGCACATTCCCATCGGTGCCGGCGGCTACATTCATGTGGGCGACGCCATCATTTATCTCAGCGGGCTGCTGCTGGGGCCTTGGGCGTTCCTGGCTGCGTCCATCGGCGCTGCATTTTCTGATCTTGCCAGCGGGTTTGCCACCTACGCCATTCCCTCTGCCATCATCAAATTCCTTATTGCAATTCCCTTTGTTGCATTATATAATAAGAGCAACAAATTGCTGACGGTGTGGACGGCGCTGTGCACCATCCTGTCCGGTGCCATTACCGTTGGCGGCTACTATGTGGCGGACCTGGTGCTGTACCGGGAGGGCGCCATCGCGGATATACCGGCCAATGCCATTCAGGCACTGGGCAGCGCAGTGGTGTTCATTGTGCTGGCGCTGGCGCTGGACAAGGCCGGAATTCATAAAAGATTGAAGGGTTATCTCAATGGCTGATATTGTTTATCGCTATTACGACGGTGTGTATCTGAATATTACGAATAAGTGCCCCTGCAACTGCGCGTTTTGCATTCGCTCTAAGGGCGACGCTGTGGGCGACGCCAAGGAGATGTGGTTTGATACGGAGCCCACCTGGGAGGAGATCAAGGCGGCGATTGACGCTTACGATTTTGCCCACACGGACGAGGCGGTGTTTTGCGGCTACGGCGAGCCCACCAATGCGCTGGACCACCTGCTGCAAGCGGCGGATTACCTGCGCACGGTGAACCCTAAGATCCACCTGCGGCTGAACACCAACGGCCTGTCGGACTTAATTAACGGCAAGCCCACCGCAGAGCTGCTGTGCCGTCATTTTGACAGCATTTCCGTGTCCCTGAACGAGCCTACGGCAGAGAAGTATGACAAGATCACCCGCAACTGCTACGGCGGCAAGGCTTTTGACGCTATGTTGCAGTTCACCCGGGAATGTGTGGCCCACTGCCCGGATGTGCGTATGACGGTGGTGGATGTGATCCCCCCGGCGGATATTGAAAAATCCCGCCAGGTGTGCGAGAGCACCGGCGCCAAATTCCGGGTGCGCAGCTTCGCCGCCGGTCGATAAACAAAAGAGAAAAATAAGCGCACCGGGGGAGCACCGTTCCGGCAGGATCGGAACCGTCCGCTCTTTGCGGTGTGCAAAAGAAGTCAGTAAGGCAGCTTGCCTTGCTGATTTTTTTATGCCCGGTTTTGCGGCGATTTGGGAAGAAAGGCGTCGCCCTGCATATACCGCTTGCCGGTGCGTGGGTGCGCCTGCCGGTTGCGCTGCTCGGTAATACAGCCTGCCGGTGCATTGTCCGGCGTTGTACAGCTTGCCGGTGCGTTGGTGTGCAAGCCCTTGTATTGCCCGGCGTTGTACAGCTCGCCAGTGCGTTGGTATGCAAGTCGTTGCATTGCTCGGCAGTGTACAGCCTACCGGGGTGTGGATATGCACGCCCGGCTTGCTGCGCACATAGTATAGTCTGACGGCGCCCGGCGACAACTTCTCCTTTGCGGCTTTTGCAAAAAGGGGGATTGCGCCCGGGGCAAAAGTTTGATAAACTATAAGCGGTTAGTTATAACTAACTGTAAATATAGAAAAAAGGAGAACATAGAATGACGCCTGTTTTGCAGGCTGCCGCCGGGCTGGCCATTCCCTTTGCAGGTACGGCGCTGGGCGCAGCCGCGGTGTTTCTTTTCAAATCCAATATCCCGCCCCGGGTGCAAAAGATCTTGCTGGGCTTTGCCTCCGGGGTCATGCTGGCGGCCTCCGTTTGGTCGCTGCTGCTGCCTGCTTTGGAGCTGTCCGGCAGCTGGCTGCCGGCGGTGGCGGGCTTTTTGGTGGGGATCGGCTTTCTTTTGGGGCTGGATCTGCTCACGGCGCGGCTGCATTTGGAGCCAAAGGTGGGCGGCGCCGGGGGCAATGCCTTTTTGCTGGTGCTGGCGGTGACTCTCCACAATGTGCCGGAGGGGATGGCGGTGGGCGTGGTGTTTGCCGGTATGCTCTCCGGCAGCGCGCCCATCACCCCGGCAGACGCCTTTGCCCTGGCGCTGGGGATCGCGTTGCAAAATATCCCGGAGGGGGCCATTGTGGCGGCGCCCCTGCGCAGCGATGGCTGCTCCCGTCGCCGGTCCTTTGCCTTTGGGGTGCTGTCCGGCGCGGTAGAGCCGGTGGGTGCGGTGCTGACCATTCTGCTCACCGCCGTGGTGCGCCCGGTGCTGCCCTTTCTGCTGGCCTTTGCCGCCGGGGCGATGGTGTATGTGGTGCTGGAGGAGCTGAACCCCCAGGCCCAGACCGGCCCCCACGGCCACACTGGCACCATGGGCGCCGCCGCAGGCTTTGCCCTGATGATGGCTATGGATGTGGCCCTGGGCTGATATTGGGACAAAAAAGACCGTCCGCTGCTTTGTGCAGCGGGCGGTTTTTGCTTTTCTTTACGGTTAGAACGGATTTTGCCCCAGTTTTTCGGCAATTTTTTGCCCGGTGGGGGTGGTAGCCAGCCCGGCTTGGGAGGTCTCCCGCAGGCAGGCGGGCAGCTGGCAGCCGATCTCATACATGGCGTCGATCACCTCGTCCGGGGGGATCACGCTCTGGATCCCCGCCAGCGCCATTTGGGCGGCCACGACCGCGTTGGCGGCACCGGCGGCGTTGCGCTTAATGCAGGGGGTCTCTACCAGACCGGCCACCGGATCGCACACCAGCCCCAGCATATTTTTCAGCGCCATAGCGGCGCCCTGGGCAATGGCGTCATTGTCGCCCCCGGCCAGGTACACCAGCCCACCGGCAGCCATGGCGGCGGCAGAGCCGATCTCTGCCTGGCAGCCCCCTTGGGCGCCGCTGATGGAGGCGTTCTCGGCGATCACGCTGCCGATCCCGGCGCTGACCAGCAGGGCGCGCAGCAGCTCTCGGCGGGGCAGCCCCTGCTGCTTTTGATAGGTGATGAGCACCGCAGGGATCACTCCGCAGCTGCCGGCAGTGGGGGCGGCCACAATGCGCTTCATACAGGCGTTGCTCTCGGCCACCTGCACCGCCGCGGCGATCACGGCGGACAGGTAGTCCCCCAGCAGGGTATCGCCTTTTTGGTTATATTCCGCCAGCCGGGCACCGTTTTGACCGCCCATTTTGCCGGTGGTCACCGCTGCCGGGTCGTACTGAGTGATGGAGTCTTCCATAGCCTTTGCCATTTGGTCCATCTGGTCCAGCACGGCGCTCTCCGGCACCTGGGTCTCCTTGGCCTGGGTGGTGAGCACCACTTGCCAAAAGGGGCACGCCCGGTCCCGGCAGCGGCGCAGGATCTCGTCTATTGAATGGTACGGCATGGCGTTTCCTCCAAACTCAGATAACTGACTTTCTTAATGCCATCCAGGGCACGAATGGCGGCAATGGTGGGCGCGGGTATCTCCTGGTCGCACTCGGCGATAAAGGCGGCCCGCTTGCCCCGCCCGGAGCGGTACAGCCGCATTTCTGCAATATTCACCTTTGCCTGCGCCAGCAGGGCGCTGATCTTGGCCACCATGCCGGGTACATCGGTGTTGCTGACGATCAGGGTGGGGTAGTCGCCGCTCACATTGGCCTCCAGCCCGTCGATCTCTGCAATATTGATGATGGAGCCGCCCAGGGACTGGCCAATCAGGTCCAGCACCTTGCCGCTCTCGCCCACCAGGTGCAGCTGCACGGAGTTGGGGTGGGCGTTCTTCAGCTTGGCTTGCTCCAGCCGAAAGGTCATGCCCTGTGCCTTGGCTACGGCAAAGGCCCGGGGGATCCGGGCGTCGTCCGGGTGCATACCGCACAGCCCGGCGATCAGCGCCAGGGGCGTGCCGTGGCCGCTGCCGGTGAGCCAAAAGGAGCCGTACAGCCCCAGGGTGGCCTGGCGCACCGGCTCGCCCAGCAGCTGGCGGGAGATGTAGCCGATCCGCACCGCACCGGCGGTGTGAGAGCTGGACGGCCCCACCATCACCGGGCCTAAGATCTCAAAGATGTTCATATTTTTGCCTCCCTTGCGGGGTAAATAAAAACAGGCAACGGAGCCTTGTCGCACCGTTGCCCTTTCTTATTATATCCGTCTTTGCCCCAACAGGCAAGCGCTTTTTTATTCCTCTGTGTGCTTGCGCTTGGCGGCGGTCAGCGCCAGCAGCGCAGCAGTACACAGCAGTGCCCCGGCAGCAGCGCCGGTGTGGCCGGTGGATGGGGATTTGGCCGTGCTCTTTTTGGCGGCCTTGGCGGATTTTGTAGTGGTCTCTGTCTGTTTGGTGGTGGTCTCTTTTGCCGTGGTTGGCTCCGTGGGGTCCACCGGGTCGGTGGGCGCTGCGGGGTCCGTAGGCTGTACCGGGTCGGTGGGACCTTCCGGGTCCGTGGGCGGCTGGGGATCGGTGGGGCCTGCCGGATCTGTGGGCGGCTCCGGTTCGCCGGTCCCGGGCACGGTGAGGGTCACCATTTGCAGGCTCCGGTTGTCGCCCAAGGGGCCGGGGTCAAAGAGAAAACCGGCTTCTTCCAGCTGGGCGGCGGTGTAAAAGGCCTTGACCGTCAGGGTCACGGTGGTGTCTGCCTTGGCGGGCGTCACGGCGCCGGTGGCGGGGTCGATCACCTCCGGGTGGTCGCTGGTCCAGCCGGTCACAATGCCGTAGTAGCTAAAATCATCGTCGCCGGTGGGCAGGTTCACCGGTTCGGTCACCCGGTCGGCACCGGTGTTGTCGCCCAGCAGGGTTTGCAGATCGGCAGCCTTTTTGGCCGCCGCGTCCAGGCGCTCCTGGCGGCTGTATGTGTGCATGGGCACCAGTACGGTCACTTCGCTCTCCTTGGTGCTTTGCAGGCAGGTGAGGGTCACGGAGACAGTCAGCTCTGCGCCGGTCTCGTCAAAGTTCAGCATATCCTCGGTAACGGCGTTGTAGTGGATCTTGCCATTCTTGTCGATCACGGTGTAGTCCTCGTCCCACTCGTCGTTCTCTACCTTGTCCACCGTTACGGTGATGGGGTAGTCGGACTTCACTTTCTTGGCCAGGTACGCTTCAATGGCGCTCTGCACATTTACATCCTGATAGTCGGAGTCAATGTCTGCATAATGGCCAAAGTCCGGGTCGCTGTGCACGCCGCTGTACTCGATCATCGCCAGCCCGTCGCCGGAGACGCTGAACAGGGCGTTGTCTGCCTGGGTCAGCAGCTTGTCTGCCGGGCTTTCCAGCTTAACGGTGATCACATAGTTGTTGTTTTTCAGCGAGGTGTCCGTGGCATTAAAGGTCTTGCTGACGGTGGTGTAGCCCTCGGCGCTGACTGTGTAGCGGTACTGACCGAAGATGATAGTATAGTACCCCTGCTCGTCCGGCAGGATCGGGTCGCCGTAGGCGCCGGAGTAGCCGTTTTTGTACAGAGCCACCGTGGCGTTCTGCGGGGTGGTGTTAAACCGCACCTTGTACTGGGTGTAGGCCAGTTGCACTGAAATTTGGCGGGTCTCGCCGGCTGCAACGGTAAAGCTGCCGCCGGCGGTCTGGCTGCCGCTTTGGTAGGTGGCGGTGTAGGTGTAGTCACCGGCGGGCAGCAGGTAGTCGTAGGTGTCATAGCCGTACTCGTCCTCCTGGCAGGGCATGGTTTTGCCGTCCTTGTTCAGCACCTTTAGGGTGGCGTAGTCGGTGGTCTTGCCGGTGGCCAGGGTCACGGTAAAGGACACCTGGGCCCGGTCGTCCTGGGCTGCCGGGGTGTAGATGGCGCTGCCCAGGCAAAGCAGCAGGGCCAGCAGGCAGCAAAGGCTGCGGGTGATGTGTTTTTTCATTTTTCTCCTCCTTTTGCGGCACAAAAAAAGCCGTGCCGATCTGGCGGCACGGATAGTATGGGTACGCAAAAAGAGCCTTAGAACGATCCCGTTCTAAAGCAAAACTGCACTTCCAACCTAAAGCACCGCAAACAACAGCTCGTGCGCGGCAGGTCTCCTGACTTATGCTTCATTCGCAAAAGCGGCCTTCTCACTCCCGAGGGAGCAATGGCTGCCGTTACCCAAACGGCGGTGCTTTCTTGTCGGCAAATACAGTAGAGGTTCGGGCTGCTCCGGATTCGCACCGGATTCCCTTTTCAGCCTTTGGCGGGGCGCGCAAAGGCACCAAACGCACGCAAAATTGTCTTTATGAGTATAGCATTTCGCGCGCGGCGTGTCAATGCTAATCCACCAGGGTCTCCCAATGGGTGGCGGCGTGGGCGTCAAAGCACATTTGTACCTGCTCCCGGTTGTTCTTTTCCTCCGCCAGGGGCGGCAGGGCGGTGCGGTCAAAGTAGGCGCTGCCCACGGTCTCTATATTCTCCTGAAAGGCGCCGGACAGCACTGTGCAGTGGAGAAAGATCTTGCACACCTTGTAGGCATAGACCGGCCGGTTGTGCTTCTCCCGGTCCTGCACGGCGATCACCCGGTCCACTTTGACCCGGAGTCCCGCTTCTTCTTGCACTTCCTTGGCGGCGTTCTCCATCACGGAGACATGCACATCCACCCACCCGCCGGGCAGACTCCAGCGGCCGTCATTCTCCTGCACCAGCAGAATTTGGCCCCGGTCATTAAAGATGGCGGAGCGGGTGTCCAGCTTGGGGGTCTGGTAGCCGGTGTCGGTGCAAAAAATGTCTTTCACCTTTTCTACGGGCACGCCGGTTTTGGCGCTGAGCATCTCTGCCGTGATCTCTCGTATGCGGGCGTAGCGCTCTTTGTCAAAGGGGTCTTTGGTGTAGAATATCCCCGCCTGCGCCAGGCTTTGCAGCTCTACCGCCCAGTCCAGCCACTGCTCGTTTTGCTCCATTTCCATCGCTCCCTTAGTCATTTGTATTTATGGTAGCATACCCCGGTGCGTTTGTAAAGCAGGCGGGGGTTGACAAGGCAGGCGGCTTTTGTTTATACTGCAATTGTAATATGCAATGAAAAGAGGAAGTCTGATGGATAAGCAGTCAAAAGCACCGGGCGTGTACCGGGTGATCTTATGCGTATTGATTTTGGCGCTGGCGCCGGTATTCTATGCCATTTGGCAGCCCTACAATACCTGCTTGTTACAGCTGTCGGCAGCGGGCGGGGTGTGGCAGCTGCTGACCCGCCTGCTCTATTATGTACTGTTTGCCATGCTGCTGGCCGGTATTTGTCGCAGCAGCTTGGGACCGAAAACGGTGGCGCCCTTTGGGGCCAAGCCTTGGCTGGGCACCGTTGGCGGCGTGCTGGCGGGCAGACTGGTTTGTGATTTGTTGATTTACGCTGTGTCTTTTCTGCTGCCCGCTGACTTGGTGCGGCAGAGCGGGCAGCTGGCCTTTTTGCTGTTTGCCTTTTGGTGGGCGGCCCGGTGCGCCGGGCTGACTGCTGCCGTGGCTCAGGGCAGCCGGGTGCGGGTGGTGGTACCGGGTATTCTCACCGTTGGTGTGTGGCTGGCGCTGCTGCTTTACGGCAAGGGCGTGGCCGCTGAGTATGGAAAGCAGGCGGTTTGGCTGGTACAGGATATGGT
>CAVIFY010000010.1:15756-66120 GCA_963642245.1 Bifidobacteriaceae bacterium
GGATATGGTCACCGGCGTGCTGCTTTACAGCGTACTTTGCGCCCGCTTTTCTCTGCGGCGGGGCAACTGGACTGCCGGTTTTCGGGGCTTTTGTATCTTTGTCTTGCGCTTTGAGGCGGTGCTGCTCGTTGCCGTTTTTCTGTGCGTTGCCAAGGTGATGGCCCTGCCCCAGGGCGCTGTGCGGTCCGTGAATATGGTAGACAGCAGCGTGACCCGGGTGGAGCGTATGGCCGGGTATGCGGATCTGTTGACCGCATTTCGTGAGTCAAACGGGGTGGAGGACCTGTTTTGACTACATAAATTTGCGGGCGTTCCGAAAAATGTATGCTTTGTGCCGAATCGTGGGTTTCCCCCGCCGGGATTTGGGTATATAATTTATAGATAGAATAGAGCGCCGGTGGGCGCGAGGGGGAGAACAAGATGGATAAGCAAGCATATTTGGCGCAGATCGACCGGGTGATCGCCGCCGGTCCGTACAAGGCGGACTGGGGCAGCCTGAGCCGTCACGCCACGCCCGGCTGGTATCAGGACGCCAAGCTGGGCATTTTTATTCACTGGGGGATCTACAGTGTGCCCGGCTACCACAACGAGTGGTATTCCAGAGAGATGTATGACCCAAAGACTCCCAGCTACCGCTACCATGTGGCCCATTACGGCAAGCCGGATCAATTCGGCTACAAGGATTTTATCCCTATGTTTAAGGGAGAGAAGTTTGACCCGGCAGCCTGGGCCAAGCTCTTCCGCGCGGCGGGGGCGCAGTATGTGATGCCGGTGGCAGAGCACCACGACGGCTTTGCCATGTACCAAACGGATCTTAACCGCTGGAACAGCGTGGAGATGGGACCTCACCAAGATGTGCTGGGCCGGCTGAAAAACGCCTGCCGGGCGGAGGGGCTGGTATTTTGCGCCTCCAACCACCGGGCAGAGCATTATTTCTTTATGAACAACGGGCGGCGGATCCCCAGCGATGTAAGCGATCCGGCCTACGGGGATTTTTACGGCCCGGCCAAGGACAGCGACGCCCTGCTCTCTTACAAAATGAGCGCCACGGCCAACGACTGCCGCACCGAGGGACCCACAGCGGACTACCTGGAGGACTGGCTGGTGCGCTGCTGCGAGATGGTGGATCGCTACCGTCCCCGGGTGGTGTACTTTGACTGGTGGATCCACAATTTGGCGTTCAAGCCCTACTTAAAGCGCTTTGCCGCCTACTATTATAATCAGGCGGAGACTTGGGGCGTGCAGGTGGATATCAACTACAAATTGCAGGCCTTTGCCCCCGGCTGCGCCATGCCGGATGTGGAGCGGGGCGCGCTGACGGAAATTTCGCCGGTGCCCTGGCAGACCTGTACCGCCATCGGCAAGCGCTCCTGGGGCTATACGCAGAATAATCAGTTCAAAAGCCCCTACCATGTGATCACGGATCTGATCGACATTGTCAGCAAAAACGGCCGTATGCTCCTGAATGTGGGGCCAAAGCCGGACGGCACCATTACAAAGGAAGAGACCCGGGTGCTGCGGGCGCTGGGCGACTGGCTGGCGGTGAACGGCAAGGGCATTTACGGCACCACCCCCTGGCGCTGCTACGGCGAGGGCAAGGTGCGGGCCAAGGCGGGCTTCTTCCAGGACAACAAGGCCAAGAAGTACACGCCCCGGGACTTTCGCTTTACTTACAAGGACGGGCGGATCTACGCCTTTCAAATGCTGCCGGGCAAGAACAAAACGGTGCGGCTGCGCACCTTTTGTACCACGGCCCAGGATCTGGACATTCGCCGGGTGACCTGGCTGGGGGTGGGTGAAGTGCCCTTTACCCGCAGCGCCAAGTACCTGGAACTGCAACTGCCAAAGGCCCCGGGCACCCTGCTGCCCCTGTGCTTTGAACTGGAGATCGGATAATGAGCGTTGAGAGTGTAAAAGCGCTGCTGGTGCGCAATTTGCCCGCCTTTGCAGCGGATTTTGAGATCGAACTCACCGGCGGAGAGGGCCAGCACTTTGCGGTGACCGCCAAGGACGGGCGGGTGTATATTTCCGCCACGGATACGGTGATGGCCTGCCACGCCTTTTATTGCTATTTGCAAAAATACTGCCGGGTGCAGCTGAGCTGGTGCGGCAATCGGGAGATCCGACTGGACCGACTGGTGATGTTTGACGGCGTGTACACCAAGACGGTGCCCCAGCGGTGGCGGGTGTATATGAACTACTGCACCTACGCCTACTCTATGTGCTGGTGGGACTTTGACCGGTGGGAAAAAGAAATTGACTTTATGGCCATGAACGGCATCAATATGCCACTGGCTGTGCTGGGCAGCGAGGCGGTGCTGTACGAGACCCTGCGCGCCTTTGATTTTAGCGAGGGCGAGGCGCTGTCTGCCATCTCCGGCCCGGCCTTTTGGCCCTGGCAGCTGATGACCAACATTACCGGCTATCTGCCGCCGCCCGATGTGCACTATGTGTATGAACGGCTGGAACTGGGCCGCCGGGTGCTGGCACGGTATTTGGAGCTGGGTATGCAGCCCATTCAGCAAGGGTTCTCCGGTCATGTGCCGGCGCTGCTGAAAGAGAAGCGCCCGGGGGCCCAGATCGTGCCCCAAAACGGCTGGTGCCGCTTTCCAAAGACTGCCCAGCTGGACCCGCTGGATCCTTTGTTCCCCGCCTTTGGCCGGGTGTATTTGGAGACCATGCAGCGGCTGCTGGGGGCGCACCATTATTACGCCTGCGACCCGTTCCACGAGGGGGCGCCGCCCCGCCCGGGCAAAAAGTACCTGCGCCAGGTGGGCTCGGCGGTCAGCGCCCTGTACACTCAATTTGACCCTGCCGCTGTGTGGGTCATGCAGGGGTGGTCCCTGCGCAAAGAGATCGTGCAGGCAGTGCCCCGGGATCGGCTGCTGGTGCTGGACCTGAACAGCCTGCGCACCCCCGGCAGCAAGAATTTGTGGGGGTATGAAGTGGTGGCCGGTATGCTCCACGACTTTGGGGGAAAAAACGCCATGCAGGGCAAGCTGGCCCAGCACGCGGAGAATGCCAACGCCCGCCTGCGCCAAGGGGGCGCCAACACGGTGGGCAGCGGTATGTTTATGGAGGGGATCAACCAAAACCCGGTGGTCTATGACCTGCAATTCCATATGCTGACGGAGAAGTCGGCAGTCTCGTTGCAAGACTGGCTGGCGGATTATATTGAGCGCCGCTACGGCGGCACCCACCCGGCGCTGATGGCAGCCTGGCAGGATCTGCTGCGCAGCTGCTACCGCAGGGAGGGGTATGGCGAGAACAGTGTGGGCAGTATGGTGGCCGCCCGGCCCCAGCTGTTGCCGCCGGAGACCGGCCCCTGCTGCAAGACCGACTGGTTCTATGACCCGGCGGTACTGGAGCGGGCGCTGTTTGCCTTTGCCCGGGTGGCAGAGGACTTCCGCGGGGCGGACGGCTATCAGTTTGACCTGTGCGATTTGACCCGCCAGTGGCTGTCTAACCGCTTTCACCGGCAGCAGGAGCAGTTCGCTGCCGCTTACAAGGCCGGGGATATTCTCGCCTGTCGGCAGCTGGCCGGGCGCCAGCGGGAGCTGCTTTCTGACCTGGACCGTTTGACCGCCCACCGCAGCGAAATGCACCTGAACACCTGGCTGTATGACGCTCAGCACCTGGCGGCAAGTGAAGCAGAAAAGCGCTATTTTACCTTAAACGCCAAAACGCTGGTGACCCTGTGGGGCGACATCAACGGCAGCACCAAGGGGCTGTTTGACTACGCCTGGCGGGAGTGGAGCGGCCTGATCGGCAGCTATTACCTGCCCCGGTGGCGGCGGTTTTATGCCTACGCCATGGACTGCCTGCGCAGCCACAAGCCCTTGCAGCTGTGCACCGGCCACTGCTTTGACCCAAAGAAGAAATTTGTGCAAACGGCCTATGACCGGGAGATGGACGCCTTTGAGCAAAGCTGGTGCAGAAGTTATGCGCCGGTGACCGCCCGGCCTACGGACCGGGATGTGGTGCCCGCAGCGCTGGCACTGATGGAAAAATACAAAACCGAAAAGTAAGAGGGGGACAAGAAGATGAACAAAACAGCAAAAATCCTGATCTCCACCGTAACGGCGGTGGCAGCGGTGGTGGGGGCCACCCTGGGCGTGTACTTTGGTTACAGCCAAAAGACGGAGCCGGAAAAGACCTATCAGGTAGAGACCAAGAACGACACCCTGCGTGTGGGGGTCATCAGCGACTTGCAGCTGCCGGACAGTACGGACAAGACCACCCACCAGTACCAGTCTTTTGAAAAGACCTTGACCATGCTGAAAGAAAAGGGCATGGATGTGCTGGTGATCGACGGCGACTTTACCGATGTGGGCACCAAAAAGGCCTGGGCCACATTCAAGGAGATCTACGACCGGGTGATGGGCGACGACAAGCAGCCCGTTAAGGTCTTTATTATGGGCAATCACGACTACTGGCTGCCTATGTTTGTAGACTGCGGCGAAATTCCCACGCCGGCCACCCAGCAGCGCCGCTTTACCAAGTACACCGGCGAGCTGCCGTACAGCCACAAGGTCATTAACGGCTATCATTTTATCGGCTGGAGCTCCTCAAACGGCAGCTACGATAAGTCCTATACCAACAAGGCCAAGATCCGGGCGGAGCTGGACAAGGCGGTGCAGGACGATCCCACCAAGCCGATCTTTGTGATCACCCACCTGAACCCCATGGACACGGTGTACGGCTCTGACGACTGGGGCAATGCGGATATTCACGATGTGCTGAAGGATTATCCCCAGGTGATCAACCTGTCCGGCCACTCCCACTATACCGTGGCGGACGAGCGCTCCATTTGGCAGGGCAGCTACACGGCCATGAGCACCCAGAGTCTGGACTACATTGAGCTGGAGGTGGGCAAGTTTAACGGCTCTGTCCCGGTAGACGCCTACGGCAACCGCATTGCGGAGAACACCCCCGCCTGCCTGTATATGAATGTATCTGCCGATGGGGTGGAGGTGCAGCGGCTGGAGGCCAACACCGGCACCCAGCTGAAAGACCCCTGGGTGATCTCTGCCCCCTTTGGCAAGAACTTTACTTACACGGACGACCGCAAGGCGAAAAACGCAGCGCCCACCCTGCCTGCCGATCTGCACCTGACGGTACAGAATATTACCGATGTGGACGGCAAGGGGCAAAAGATGTTGTCCTTTGCAGCCGGGGCGGACGATGATTTTGTCCATTCTTACACCTTGCAGTTCCTGGACGAGAACAAGCAGCCCATTGCCTTTGACGAATGTACCTACGACGGCACCGTCAAGCGCTATGACAAGGACGGCAACGCCCTGGCGGCAGACAGCAAGGACTACGAAAGCGGCAGCACCAAGGCCGTGGATACCGTCAGCTATTTTAGCGATTTTGTCCTTGGCCCGGCTCATATGAGCAGCACCGTAGAGCTGCGTATGCCCGCCACCGTGCCGGACAGCGCCCGGTATGTGTCCGTAAAAGCGGTAGACTCCTGGGGCGCAGAGAGCGCAGCCGTGGTGGCGCCGCTGGAGGTGACCCAATGAACTTAAAACGCATACTCTCCCTGGCCCTGGCCGGGAGCCTGCTCACCGGCACCGCCCTGCTGGCTGCCGGGTGCAGCAAGGAAAAGCAGGACGAAAGCTGGAAAGAGAACACCGCCTACGATTTGTCTGTGCCCACCCTGGGGCAGGACGGCTGGTACTTGGTGTTCCAAGATGATTTTGAGGGGGACGGACTGAACCAGAATATTCAGTTCGGCGACAAATACACCGGCAGCAAGGAGATCTGGACTACCTCGCCCCACGCCATTCGCTGGCAGAGCCAGGACGAGAAGCACCCGGACAAAGCCTGCTACTGGTGCCCTACTATGGTGGAGGTAAAGGATTCCAATTTGATCGTCCACTCCCGCCACGAGACCGACCACACCTGCGACGGGGACTGCCCGGCTGCCGGGCGCTTTACCGGCGGCATTGAGACCCGCCGAATCAACGGCGACAACAATAACAATAAGGGCACGGCGGACGAACTGCTGTTTTCCCAGGCATTCGGCTACTTTGAGTGCCGGGTCAAGTTCCCCAATTCCCCGGGGCTGTGGTCCGCCTTTTGGCTCCAGTCCTCCAATATGCGCCAGGTGGGCAACGCCGGCAAGGACGGCACGGAGATCGATGTGTACGAGAGCGCTTTCCGGGAGAGCAAGACCTCTAAGATGGGCCACGCCCTGCTGTGGGATGGCTACGGCAAAAGTGCCCAGGGCGCGCCGTACATTACGGACCTGGAGCAGAATTTGTACGACGGCTACCATACCTTTGCGCTCAAGTGGACGCCGGATTATTATGTGTTTTACATTGACGGCAAGGCCACCTGGGCCACCAAGGACGGCGATGTGTCCCGGGTCAAGGAATTCCTGCGCCTGACGGTGGAGATCGACGCCGGCGACGGCTGGGGTCCCCACGGCCAAAAGATCGGCCAGTTCAATGACGACGCAGCGGCAGACGACTTTTGCGTAGACTATGTAAAGGTGTACCAAAACGAGAACTACCTGTCCGCCGTGCAGCCGGACAGCGACTTTACCGGCAGCTTTGACCTGGATTAAAAGCAAAATACAAAAACGGCGCCTTGCAGCAGCAGGGCGCTTTTTTGTTGCATATACGGTCTTGCTGTGGTAGAATAAGGCGAAAATCTGACCTCCATTGCCGAGAGCAGAGCTTATGTGGAAAAGGGCAATGATCAGGTAGCCTTTGACCCGGGGTTTGATACGGTAGAGCACCAGCTGACCGCTGCGGCGGCGCTGTCTACCTATGCCTATGACCCGGAGGACAAGAGCCAGGATCGCAACGCCCAGTTGCAGGCGTTGGGGTATGAGAACATTCAGTACTTTGTGAACCAATCCTCCCAGCTTTATAAAATACTGGCCGGGAAGAACAAGGGCGCAGCCACCATGCTGTCGCCGGTGGGCGCCCACCCGGCGGATTATTTTTTAACGGAGAGCAAGTAGGAGCGTTATGGAGTTTTATGAATTTTTTGAAAAGATCGTCAGCTATATCCCGGCGGATTTTGAACAGGTGCGGCGGGGCGCAGAGGCGGTTTTGCCCTGGCTGTACGCCCTGTTTACCGGGACCACCTGCTTTTTGGGGCACTTTATGCACAAGGTATGGAACGGCTTTTTCTTCTTCGGCCTGGGATTTATCGTGCCGCTGTTTGCGCTGTTTGTTTTGCTAAAACCCACCGGCGCGGTGTTTTGGGTGCTGGTGGTGCTGTGTGTGGCCATCGGCATTGCCTGTGCCTACTATTCCGGCAAGCTGTTCCGTGCCCGGCTGTTTATCACCACCCTGGTGATGATGTTCATTTCCACAGCGGACGCGGTGGACGCCCTGGGCAACGGCGTTGCCATTTTGCTGGGTTTGATCGTGGGTGTGGCGGCCGCGCTGCTGAGCCTGAAATATAAGTATATTACGGTGATCGTCACCACTGCCTTTTCCGGGGCGTCGCTGTTGTTTGGTATGATCGGCGGGCGCTTTGGCTGGCCCCACGGCCTGACTGCCGTATTGGCGGCGGCACTGGGCGTGATCGGCCTGGGAGTGCAATGCTTTGTGGAGCGTGGAGAACTGAAAGCGTCTTATGAACAGCTGAAAACCCGCGCCGGGCAGGTAAAGACCGGGTCCCAAAAGGTGCACGCCCGCTTACAAGAGAAAAAGCGCAAAGGGCAGGAAAATGAATAAATAGAAAAACAGGCAGTCCGTTACGGACTGCCTTTCTTTTGCGGCGCGACGGGTAGGTGGCGCCGCGTTTTGTTCCTTAGTATTTATAAAATTTGTTGGTGTCAATATGAAAGGCGCGCAGGGCGCCGTTGACCAGGGAGGTAAAGTCCTTGCCGGTGAGCTTCATAACGCCTTTGATCAGCGGCGACAGGGGCACGCCGGTCAGGGCGTTGACCGTTTCTAAATAGTAATCGTCCGGAAAGCGGGCGTCCGGGTCTGTGGGCACCCGGTCGCAGGTCTCCATATACCAGCGCAGCATTTGCTGCTGCATGGCGGCAATGGTGTCTTGATAGGCCGGGTCGTGTATGCGGTTGCGGTTTTCCTCCGGCAGCACATAAAATTCGTCCTCTTCCTCCAGGCGCATAATGTATTTGTAGTCCCCGGTGCGCAGCATGGCCGCCTTGGTGTGCTCGCCGGTGGGGCGCTGCTGCACGGTAATGCGGGGGGCGTAATCGTCGGCCTTTATGCCAAAGTAGCTCTCCACCTCCTCGGTGCAGTGGGACTCGTTCATCAGCCGTCCGCCCTCGCAGCACACAAAGTCACGCACTGGCACCCGGCGATCCGCCAGGGTGGGCAGCAGACTGCGGCCAAAGTGGGTGTGGTCGCTCTCCACCCCGGCCAAGTCCAGGGCGGTGGCGTAAAAGTCGATCAGCTCCGTCAGCTGGGGATTGATTCCCGGCTGCACCGGCACGCCTGCCGGGGGCTTGATCAGCAGGGGCACCCGGGTCAGGCAGTCGGGAAACAGGTTTTGCGCCTTTTCCACCAGGCCGTAGTCGCCGGTAAAGTCCCCGTGGTCGGAGAAGATAAAAATGGCGGTGTTGTCGTACTGGCCGCTGTCCTTTAAGGCTTGCACCACGGTGCCGATCTGCTCGTCCACCCGGGCGCACATGGCCAGGTAGGTCTTGCGCAGGGCGGCAAAGTGGGTGCGCCCCCAGTCCGCCACATCCAGGCTCTCACGCAGGGCGTATTCCATTTTCGGCTTGCCGGCGTCCGGCGCAGCCGGGGGAATGGGCGGGGTCAGCTTGCTCTCGTCAATGCGGTCCAGGTACTTCTGCTCTGCCCGGTAGGGCGGGTGGGGGTCCATCAGCCCTAAGAAGGCAAAGAACGGCCGCTCCCCCTTGTGGCGGCGGATCATTTGGGCGCAGCCCCGGGTCCAGGCCCAGTCGTTGTCCGCGCAGTCGCCGCCGGGGGTCTTGGTATTTACCGCGCCCCGGTAAAAGCTGCGATACCGGGGGGTGCCGGGCTTGCCCCGCCCCTGGTCGCTGATCTTCTCCCGGCCGCATTTGTTGTAAATTTTATCCGTGCACTGCCGCAGCCACTTGGGGTACTGCCCGGCCAGGCAGTCGCCCCGACCGCTGGCCCATACATAGTAGCCGTTCTTCTTTAGCAGTTCAAACAGGTTCGGCTCCCCGGGCCGCAGCAGATAGCTCATGGTGCGGTGACCGCAGGTGTGGGGGTACAGCCCGGTCATAAAGGAGCAGCGGGAGGGGGCGCACACCGGGTTTTGGCAAAAGGCGTTTTGAAAGCTGACCCCCTGTGCCGCCAGCGCGTCCATATTGGGGGTGTAAGCCGCAGCGCAGCCCAGGTGGTGCAGGGCATCCGCGCGCATTTGGTCCGAGTTAATTACTAAAATGTTGGGCTGTCGGCTCACAGGGTCACCCCTTTCTTCTTGGCGCGGGCCTCCATCATGGCGGTGAATTCCGCCTCGTCCTTTGCCTGTTTTTCTTCCTTTTGACGGCGCTTTTGCTGCTGTTTCTCTGTCTTTTCCAGGTGCTTTTGCAGCAGAGCGTTATAGTTCAGCTTGGGATTTTTGGCGCAGCGGGCTTGCAGCTCGGTTTTGAAATCTTCCAGCGCCTTGGCGTCCAGTTCTGCCTGTACGGCCTTGGCTTTTTCCGCCGGGTCTACCCAGGTCTCGCCCCGGGCCTTGCAGGCGGCCTGCTCCCGGGCGCGAATGGCCTTTTGAATGCCGGGCAGGCGGATCTCAATATCCAAAAACCGCAGCAGCACCGCCAGCCCCAGGTGGATAAACACATTGATCCCAACGAACGCCCACACAATGGCCCGCAGCACACCGGCGCTCTGGTGGGTGATACAGTTACCCGCCGGGTCAAACTGGGGCTGCACATAGCCCCGGATCAGCAGGTTGAACAGCCCGATACTCACCCCAACGGCAATGGTGTTCATAGAGTTGATCACGCTGGTGGCTACGCCGTCGCAGCGGTAGCCGCACTTCCACTCGATCTCATCAAACACACCGGCCATCAGCGCCGGGAACACATAGGCTGCCGGCACAATGCCCATATTCAGGATAAACTGGCCGATAAGCACCGTGACCAAATTGGACGGGTTCAAAAAGCAAATGATGTCCCCCACGGTGCACAGGATAAAGCCGGTGGCGGTCACCGCCGTTTTGCCAAAGCGCTTGGACAGCGGCCACACCAGGAAAATGCCGATCCCCATAGGCAGCCCGCCGATCACATTCAGCAGGGTTTGGGTAATGCCGTCGGCGTAGGTCTTGCCCAGCACCCAGTTGGCGTAGTAGGTCATAGCGTTGGAGCGGGTCAGCTGGCCCACCCAGTAAAACAGCCAAAACGCCACCAGGATCCACCAGTTCTTGTTGTGCATACAGGCGGAGAGTTTCTCCTTAAAGCTGTGCTCCTCCGTCTGCTGGGGCGCCGGGTCTGCCAGGGTCACCCGCTCCTTGGTAAAGTAGTATTCCAGCAGCATCACCGGCAGCATGAGAATGGCTACGGCGCTCATAAAGGTGACCCAGGCGTCCACATTGCCCTTAATGCGGGGCAGCACCAGCATAGGGAACAGCAGGGCGGCCAAAATGCCGGTAATGGCAATGTTGGCCACATTGTTGAACACCGCCAGCTGGCTGCGCTGCATATCGTTGCGGGTGGACAGGGGCACCATCATCATGTGGGTGATGTTGTACATGGTAAAGGCAAAGCAGTAGTACAGGTTGTAGGTCACGATGATCCACACCGCCTTGACGGTGGTAGAGGCGTGGGTGGGCACCAAATAAAGCAGCACCCCGCAGATCACCACCAGGGGAATGGACAGCAGCAGCCAGGGGCGCGCCTTGCCCTGGGGCGTGCGGGTCTTATCTATAATTTGACCCATAACCAGGTTGGTGACGGCGTCCAGCAGTTTGGACAGCACCGGGAACACCACCAGGAACAGCCCGCCCCAAACGCCACTCATACCCAGCTCGTCGGTGTAAAACACATTGAGAAAGCCCTGGGCCAGCAGCGCATTGAGCAGCAGCGCCCCGGCCGGGCCGGCCAGGTAGCCCAGCCACTTCTCCTTGGCCGTGATATTTTGGCTTTGAATACGGGAGTTAAAAATCCGTTTCCCTAACAGCTTTTCCATAAAGATCCCCTCCGGTTGACAAGGTCTTGCAATTCTATTATACTGAGGGCATAGGAGAAAATCAACAGTCTGTTCGATAGCGAACTGTGCGTTAGCGAACACAGAAAGGGGGATCTGTTCGATAAATGGATATTCGCGTGGTGAGAACGAAAAAACTGCTCACGGACGCTCTGCTGGATCTGCTGCGGGACAAGCCGGTGGAGAAGATCACGCCCACGGAGCTGTGCCGCAAGGCCACCGTCAACCGCAACACCTTTTACACCCATTATGCCAGCCCGGTAGCGGTGCTGGAGGAGGTGGAGGACTCCCTGGTGGACACGGTGGACAGCGCCGTGCATACCGCCGCCACACCGGTGGAGGCCATTACCGCGCTCTGCCGTATGCTCCGGGATAATCCCCGGCTGGCGGGTGCGCTCTTTAGCAAGAGTAACAGCGCTCGGGTGGCCCAGCGGGTGTTTGCAGTGACCAATCGGTTCAATTTGGCCAAGATGGACGCCCAGGAGAACGACCTGACCCCCCACTACCGCCAAATGCTCTCCAACTACACCATTATGGGCAGCGCCGCGGTGCTGGAATACTGGGTGCAGACGGGGATGGAGGAGGACCCGGCTCAGGTGGCGGCCTTTATCTATCGGGTGTCTCGCCAAGGCTCCGCCGCCGTGACCAAGGACAAAAACGCCCCGGAGCGGGCATAACGGACCAAATACAAGGAAAAGGGGAAAGAAAAATGAAAACCACACTGAAAAAGTGCCTGTGCCTGCTGCTGACGGCAGGGCTGCTGGCCTCGCTGGCTGCCTGCGCCGGGCAGACGGACACGGCGGCGGTGAAAGACCTGTTTGGCGACCTGCAAAAGGTCAGTTACAGCAGCACCTACACACCGCTGAAGGACAATAAGACCAACAAGACGGACAGCTGGCGGCAGGGTATGGTCTCCGGCAACGGACTGCAAGGGTTCGTTACCAGCGGCGACCCGTACAGCGATACCTTTATCTTCCAAAATATGCACTTCCTGCTGCCCAACAAGAACGCCCGCACCTGCCCGGACACGGCAAGTGAGCTGGAGACGGTGCGCCGGCAGATCATTAAGGGGCAGGATATTACGGACAACGCCAGTTATGATGATGTGTACCGGTATCACCCGGGCGGCCAGCTGCGGCTGGCACAGACCAAGGCCCATACCCGGGACTATGTGCGCTACACCGATTATGCCACCGGCCAGGTGGGCGTGCGCTATACGGACAAGAACGGCACCTGGCTGCGCCGCTCCATCACCTCTATGGCGGACGGCGTGGTGATCACCCGGCTGGATCCGTCCACGGCGGGTACGGCGCTGGATCTGACCCTCAGCTACGATGATCTGTCCACCCTGGCAAACTTTGGCAAAAGTGAAGAGGTGGACCTGCAATACAAAAAGGTCACGGCCAAGGACGGCAGCACCCTGGGGCTGATCGCCCATTACCCGAATTATGAGAACAGCGAGCGCAAGGACGGCGGCTACGCCACCTTGACCTATGTGCTGCCGGTGGGCGGCACCCGGGAGCGGGTGACGCTGGACAAGCAGACCGAAGAGCGCCAGTTTGTAGGCGACAATACCGGGGTGCGCATTACCGGCGCTGCCGGACTGGTGCTGCTGACCGTCAGCGATTATACCCTGGAGATGGGCAAGTCGGCGGACTTTGCCGGGCAGACGGATTACCCGCTGCTGGCAGACCTGCGCGCGCGGCTGGAAACGGTGGCCGATCGGTACAGCACCGACGGTGCCTTTGATTATGACGCGGCGCTGGCGGCCCACTTGAAGGTGTATCAGCCCCAGTTTGACGCGGTGACACTGACCCTGAGTGATGAGAATACCCAGTCCAATGAGGCGCTGCTGAAAGCCCAAAAGGGCAAGAAAGAGATCAACGCGGCGCTGGCCCAGCGCACCTACTACGCCGGGCGATACGCGGCCCTGTGCTGCGCCGGGTATTCCACCGGGCGGCTTTACGGAATGTGGACCGGGGAGTGGAACACCGGCTGGGGCAGCAAATATACCATGGACGCCAATGTGAACCTGCAAACAGCGGCGCTGAACAGCTCCAATATGAGCCGCGGTCCCCAAGGCTATGTGTACTTCCTGCTGCGCCAAATGCCGGACTGGGAGGAGAACGCCCGGGCCACCCACGGCTTTACAGACGCCATTCAGGCGCCGGTGAATACGGACGGCGACAAGGCGGTGCTGACGGAGACCTGCTATCCCTACCCCTTCCGGTACTGGAACGCCGGGGCGTCCTGGATGTTGCGCCCGTTGTATGAGACCCTGCAAAGCTACGGCAATATCCGGATCCCTCTTAGTGATGAATTTGATTTGCAGGCGCTGCGCTCCGTACTGTCTGTAACGGAAAAGGACCTGACCGACGCCCAGGTGGCAGCTATGGAGAAACGGGGCTATCTGCGGCTGGAGGAGGATATTCTCTACCCGCTGCTGACCAAGGCAGCCAACTACTGGGCGCAGCTGCTGACCCCGGAATATTACACCGCGGCGGACGGTTCCATTCATTATGAAAAGGGCAAGACGGCGCTGGGCAAGGAAGAGCGCTACTGCATTGTGCCCAGCTATTCGCCGGAGAACAATCCGTCCAATTACGCCAGCCCGTCAGACGCCAACTGCGCCATTGACATTGCCGCCTGCCGGGATAATCTGGAAATGCTGCGCTCCGTCATGAACGATGTGGCCCCCGGCGCGGATCAAAGCCGGTGGCAGCAGCTGGAGGCGGACCTGCCGCCCTATCTGTATGACGATACCGGGGCACTGAAGGAATGGGCCACCACCGCCTTTGATGAGAATAACGAGCACCGGCACCTGAGCCACCTGTACTGCGCCTGGCCGCTGATGGAGACCCGGGGCGACGCCCGGCTGACCGCTGCCTGCAAGCAGGCGGTAGCCAATCGGCAAAGCGAGAACGAGGCCTCCCACGCTCTGGTGCACCGCAGCCTGATCGCTGCCCGGCTGCAAGACCGTGCCGCCTTGACGGACGCGCTGGTGAATTTGATGAACCACAAGATCCGCTACGACTCCCTGATGACCAACCACGACTATGACCGGGGCAGCTGCTACTGCACGGACTTTGCCATCGGTTATTTGGGCATTGTGCACGAGGCGCTGGTGTATTCCAATGACGATGAGATCGAGCTGCTGCCGGCACTGCCGGAGAGCGGCTTTGACCGGGGCACCCTTACCGGGTTAAAGACCCGCAACCGTGCCACCGTTACCCGGCTGCAATGGGATCTGGCCGCCGGTACGGTGCAGGCGGTGCTCACCGCCGATGTGGACCGCACCCTGACGGTGCGCTGCGGCCAAACGGTGCGCACCCTGCACTGCAAGGCCGGTGTGCCGGTGGAGGTGCAGTTCACCCTGGGGGATTGACACCGGTTGGCTGGGCGCCTATAATAAATACAATTTGCCGGCAGGCCCAGCAGGTCTGCCGGTGTGTTTTTTGCGAGGTGTGCGTATGTGGCCGATGATTTATCCCATTATGATGATCGTCTTTTCCAATGTGCTGTACAATATTTGCCAAAAGTCCACGCCGGGGAATGTGAACCCATTTGCGGCGCTGACGGTGACCTACGGTGTGGCGGCGGTGCTCAGCTTTGTGATGCTGCTGGTGACCACCAAGGGCAAGCACAGCGCGGCGGAATTTACCAAGATCAACTGGGCCACCCTGGTGCTGGGCGTGGTGATCGTGGGGCTGGAACTGGGCTATATTTTGGCCTACCGCAACGGCTGGGAAATGCACCGGGTGTCCGTTACCGCCAACATTACCCTGGCGGTGCTGCTGGTGTTTGTGTCTGCCATTCTGTATAAGGAGCACATCACCCTGCGCCAGGTATTGGGCATTGCGGTGTGCGCCGGTGGGCTGGTGCTCATCAGCCTGTAAATGGGTCAAAAAGAAAGGGCACGCAGGTTATCTGCGTGCCTTTTTTGTGTGTATTTAAGTGTTTTGGCTGTCGGCCTTGGCCCGGCGGGCTTTCAGCTCCTGCTCCACCTGCGCCCGCTGGGCGGGGGTGTAGCGGATAAACAGCAGCGGGACGATATACAGCAGGCTGGCAACGGCCGGGGTCAGGATCACCAGCGGCCAGATCCAGCGGTCAAAGGCGGCCGTTTGGGTGCCCAGGTAGGTGGACGCCCCCTCAATGGGCTTGTAGTGCAGCAGGTGCAGCGCCAGGGTCGCCAGCCCGGCGGTAATGCCGCTGGAGATCTTGGTAAACGAGGTCTGCATGGAGAAGGTAATACCCTCGGTGCGCTTGCCGGTCTTCCATTCCATATAGTCGATACTGTCGCAGAAGATGGCGGTCTGGGCAATGGAGGAGGCGCCCAGGGGAATACCGCCCAGGCCGATCACCGCCATGGCGAACCACAAATGCTTGCCGTCAAAGCCGATCAAGTAGGCGGCAATGCGCGCTACAATGTTGCAGGTCTGCATGACGATCAAGGCGTTTATATAGCCGTGGCACCATTTTTTGATCTTATCCGCCGCCAGCATACCTAAAAAGCCCGGCAGCCCGGTCATAATGTAGTAGATGGTGGACAGCCCCAGGGCGCCGATCAGGCTGTTCTCGCCCAAAAAGTCTGCGGCGATCTCGTACTTAAAGAAGTAGGTGACCAAATTGGCGCCAAAGCCCAGGGCACCCAGCAGGTTGGCCAGGGTCACGAGCAGCAGCATTTTGTTCTTAAACAGCAGGGAAAAGCTCTCCCACAGGCTCTGCTGCTGCACTTCCTGCACCACATGGATCCGCTCTTTGGCCGCATAGCAGCGGTAGCTGAGCATGGAGCCGCCCAGCCCGAAGATCAGGGCAAATACCAGTGCCATCAGCGCCATACTTGCCCCGGTGGCGTTGGCTGCCATTTCCAGTGCCATGGGAATAACGGTGCTGAATGCGCCGTACACGCAGGAGCCGATGGTGCGCGCCCACTGGACGAACCGGTCCCGCTCATTGGAATTGGGCGACACGGCGGCGGTAATGCCCCAGATGGACACATCCTGCACCGTGTAGGCCAGGTCCCAGCAAATATACATAATGACAAAGTAGCTGACCCGCAGCCACAGCAGCTCTTCTTTGGTGGAGAACACCACAAACAGCAGCACGGTAAAGATACCCACCGGCAGCGGGGTGTAGCGCAAAAACGGCCGCAGCTTTTCGCCGTTTTTGAAGGTGTGCTTGTCAATAAAGGAGCCAACGATGGGGTCGTTGACCCCGTCCCACACTTTCATCACGATCAGCAGCACGCTGACCACCAGCGCCGGGAACAGGGCAATATCCGTCATAAAATAAGTGAAGAATGACGCCCCGATCAGGGAATAGACCATATTTTGGCCGCTAAGCCCCACCAAAAAGCCGGTTTGCTCCCGGCGGCTGATATACTTCTTTTCTTCCATATTGCTTCCCCCTATATGTACCGGCTGCGCTTTGGATTTTTGGCAACACGATCCTAAGATATAGAGTAGCTTATCCCGGGTAAAAAAGAAAGCCTTTTTTGCAACTTCCATTGCAGAAAAGGCTTTTTGTCTGTATTTATGCGACGGATCGGCGCCGCTGTCGCTTAATTAGTGGCGGATCAGACCCAGCACCAGGATCACAGCCACCAGTACCGGCAGCACATAGCACATATAGCCCCGCATCCAGGACTGTACTTTCAGTCCCTTGCCGGTGTTGGCCTCTTTGGTAAAGTTCTTCCAGCCCCAGCCGTAGCGGGAGGTGCAGAAGAAAATAAAGATCAGAGAGCCAAGCGGCAGCAGCAGGTTGCTCACCACAAAGTCCTCCAGATCCAGTACGCCGGTGCCCTGGCCCAAGGGCTGGAACTTGGAGAGCACATTGAACCCCAGCACGCAGGGCATACTCAGCAGGAACATCAGAATGCCGTTAAACAGGCAGGCCTTTTTGCGGCTCCAGCCGGACAGGTCCATAGTGCAGGACACAATGTTCTCAAACACGCCCAGCACGGTGGAAAAGGCGGCAAAGCTCATAAACACAAAGAACAGGCTGCCCCACACGCGCCCCAGGGGCATATGGTTAAAGATATTGGGCAGGGTAATGAAGATCAGGCTGGGGCCGCTGTCCGGCTGCACCCCGTAGGCAAAGCAGGCGGGGAAGATGATCAGCCCGGAGCACAGGGCCACCAGGGTGTCCAGCGCCGCCACTCGGGCGGACTCGCCCATCAGCGCCCGCTCCTTGCCGATATAGCTGCCAAAGATGGCCATAGCGCCAATGCCCAGGCTCAGGGTAAAGAACGCCTGGTTCATGGCCCCGGCCACCACATTGCCGATACCCACTTTCTTCATTCGTGCCAGGTCCGGCACCAGGTAAAAGCGCAGCCCCTCGCTGCCCCCGGCGGTGCACACGCTGTTGACGGCCAGCACCACCATAATGACCAGCAGCGCCAGCATCATCCACTTGGTGATGCGCTCCAGCCCCTTTTGCAGGCTAAAGGAGCACACCAAAAAGCCGACCACCACCACAATGCCCATAAACAGGGTCATGCGCAGCGGGTCACCCAGCATTTGGCTGAATTGCGCCGCCACGCCGTCGGTGTCTGCGCCTACGAATTGGCCGCCGGCGGTGCGGACAAAGTAGTCCAGCATCCACCCGGCCACGCTGGTGTAAAACATCATCAGAATATAGTTGCCGGCCATAGCCACATAGCCGTGCAGGTGCCACTTGCTGCCCTTTGGCTCCAGCTGCTGGTACAGTCGGGCAGGGCTGCGCTGACCGGCACGCCCCATGGCAAACTCCATGGTCATCACCGGCACGCCCAGGATCACTAAAAAGAACAGATAGATCAGCACAAAGGCACCGCCGCCGTACTGCCCCACCATGTAGGGGAACTTCCACACATTGCCAATGCCGATGGCGCACCCGGCGCTCAGCAGAATAAAGCCCAGGCGGCTGCCCAGTTGTTCGCGTTGTTCCATAACTTTTCATTTTCGGCAGTTGCCCTGCCGCCCTCTCGTTGAATTTGCCGTACTATTTTACACGATTATGCGTCCGTTTGCAAGAGCGTTTCTTCTACCGCCCGGCGCACGGTGCCCGGCAGGTAGGTGCGCTCCAGCGCCCGGTGCAGTTCCTCCTTGGTTTTGGCATTTTTGAACAAACGGTAGCACTTGGTTTTGTGCACATTGCTGCCCTGCCAGCGGCAAAAGATCTTCAGCACCCGCTCCTTGACCGGCGCTGCCTTGCGGTAGGCCGCCCCCTGCAGGTGCAGCTGCGCCCCGGCAGCCGGGTCATAGTCGGTGAGGATCACCGTGGCTTCTCCTGCGGCATTTTGGGTCACTTTCGCTTCCGCACAGGTAAGGGCGGACGGCTCCAGGTCCTTGAATACCAGGGTCAGCCGCCGCTTTTCCGGCAGCACGGTGCAGTCCCCGGCGGTGGGCGCCACGGTCACCGTCAGCTCGCTGCCTTGCAGCTGCTGGGTGATCCGGGTCTGGGCCTTGTGGGCGTCAAAATCCGTTTGGCCGTTGTCCTCATACAGGGTAAAGTCCCCGTCCCCGGCGTAGAGCCACAGGGTCAGCGCCGCCGGGTTGCCGGCGGTGTTGCCCGGATCGTCGCTCAGGGGCAGGATCGCCCCGGTTTTGGCCAGCACCGGCAGCTCTGCCAGCTCCCGGTGGAGGGTCAGGCACAGGGGGCCGGTGTAGACCGCTCCGGTGAACAGATCCGTCCACCGCCCCGGTGGGATCCAGGCGTCCACAGCGCCCATACCCAGCTGCTTTTTCTGCGGCGAGGTGATGGGATATACCAGCAGCTGGCTGCCAAACAGGTAGCCGTTGCGGTAGGTTTTGTCGTAGGCCTCCTCCGCCTCCGGGTAGGCGTAGTACAGCGGCTCGCACAGCGCCAGCCCCTCCCGGTGGGTGCGGGCGTCCATGGTATAAAGGTAGGGGATCAGCCGGTGGCGCAGGCGCAGCCAGTCCTTGGCGGCGGCGCACACATCCGGTCGGTAGCGCCAAGGCTCCTTGCCCAGCAGATCGTTGGAGGTGGAGTGCAGCCGCAGAATGGGGCTGAATACCCCCAGTTGCAGCCAGCGCAGGTACAGCTCCTCGTTGCGCTGGCCCAGGTGGTGCCCGCCGATGTCGTGGCTCCACCAGGTGTAGCCCACATTGGCCGCCGTGGCGGTAAAGTAGGGCTGAAAGTGCAGCACCCGCCAGCTTTGGGCGGTGTCGCCGGAGAAGCCCAGGGGATAGCGGTGGGCGCCGGGACCGCTGTAGCGGGACAGGATCAGCGGCAGATCGCCGTTCTCTGCGTTATCTAAATAATGGTAGTGGTTCAGAGCCACCAGCGGGTCCAGCCCGGGCACATCGCTTTTTTTGCCCTGCTGCCAGTCCAGCCACCAAAAGTCCACGCCCTCTTTTTCGTAGGGCTTGTGGAGCACATCAAAGTAGGCGTTCCAAAAGGTGTCGCTGCCGCATTGGAAAGGAATATCCTGCTTGGTTTTCGGGTCCAGCCCCATAGCCTTTGCCATAGCCGGGTACGGGTCCTCAAAGGCACGCACCCCGTCCGCCGGGTGCAGGTTGACGGTGGTGTGCAGCCCCATTTGGTGCAGCGCCTGCAAAAAGGCCTTGTAGTCCGGGAACAGCTCTGTGTTCCAGGAATAGCCGGTCCAGCCGTCGTTGCCCTTGTAGTGGGTGCCAAAGCGTTTGTTGGGGTCTGTCCAGTGCCAGTCCATATCCACGGTGGCCACCGTCAGCGGCACATTCTCCGCCGCAAAGCGCTTCATCAGCCCCAGGTATTCCTCCTGGGTGTAGGCGTGGTAGCGGCTCCACCACACCCCCAGGGCGAACCGGGGGATCAGGGGCACCGCACCGCTGATCTTATAAAAATCCTGCACCGCCGCCCGGTAGTCGTGGCCGTAGGCAAACACATATATATCTTTGCCCTTCTTGTCCCTGCGAGGGCAAAAGCGGCCGTCCGCGTCCAGCAAAAAGCTGCGGCTGTCATCCAGCAGGCTCACCCCGTCCCGGGACACCAGGCCGTCATGCAAGGGCACCGGGCCAAAAGTGGCGTCCAGGGTGCGGCAGGTGCCGTGCAGGTTGCCAAAGTTCAGGCAGTTTGCCGTCTTACCGTCCGGGAAAGTCACCGTCTGCGGCGCGCCGGTGCGGGCGCTCACGGTGAGGGTGATCTCCGGCGTGGTCAGGGTGATCGTCCCCCGGTGCAGCGCCGCTTTGCATTCCGGTATATCAAAGGCCCGGAACCAAACGGCGGTGCTGGCTCGGTCCTCAAATGCGCCGCCGGGGCAGTGCTCCACCCGGATCAGCCGCGGGGTCAGTACCGTCAGTCGGCAGGGACCGAAAGTAAAAATCTGTTTTTCCGTTGCCGTGCCCGCCGTGTGGGCGCGCAGTGCTTCTTTTAACATAAAAAAATCCCCCTATCTTCCAAGGCTATTGTACCATATTTGGCGGCTAAAGCAATACCCAGTTGGCCCCGGTTGACTTGCCGGGCAAAAACAGGTACAATGAGAGGGAGAAAAGCCAAAACCGTACAGGGGGGAACAGTATGGGATTTTTGGAAGATACGCTGGGGGACAGCCCCATTGTGGCCGCCGTAAAGGACGAGCCGGGGCTGGAGCAGTGCCTGGACAGCCCGTGCCAAGTGGTATTTGTGCTGTTTGGGGATTTGAATTCCGTGCCGGGGATCGTGGCACGGCTAAAGGCGGCGGGCAAGACCGTATTTGTCCACGCGGACCTGGTAGAGGGCCTGTCTGCCCGGGAGGCGGCGGTGGATTATCTCATTCACGCGGCCCGGCCGGACGGGATCATCTCCACCCGGCTGCCGCTGCTGCGCTTTGCCAAGGCTAAGGGGCTGCGCACCATTTTGCGTTTCTTTCTTATCGACTCTATCGCCATGGAGAATATTACCAAGATGAAGAACGAGCGCTGCGTGGACCTGATCGAGGTGCTGCCGGGGCTGATGCCCAAGATCATTCGCCGGGTCACCGCCACCTGCGGCAAGCCCATTATCGCCGGGGGACTGGTGACGGAAAAGGCCGATGTGGTCAGCGCCTTGGAGGCGGGCGCGCTGGCGGTGTCCTCCACCAATCCGGGGGTTTGGCAGATGTGAGATAATGCACAGGTGTTCATTATCTTTTTGCGTATTGCCAGCGGCAATTCTTTGTGCTATACTAAAATTACTTCAAGTGCATAACAGCCGAGAGATTTGAGCAACGGTAAAAGCACGGAGCAGGGCGCTCCGTCTTTTTTCGTTGCTTTTTTTATTTTGCCTGTTTTGCCAGAATAAGGGGGAAATACGAATGTATGATGTAGCGATCATCGGCGGCGGTATTGCCGGGTGTGCCTGCGCCTATCGGCTGGCTCGCTGCCGGGTGCGGGTCATTCTGCTGGAGAAAGAGAATGACATCTGTATGGGTGCCACCCGCGCCAACAGCGCCATTATGCACGCCGGGTACGATCCGCACCCGGGCACGCTGATGGCCAAGCTGAATGTAAAGGGCAATGCCATGAGCCGGGAGATCTGCAAAAAGCTCCATGTGTCTTGGAAAGACACCGGCTCCCTGGTGGTGGCCTTGAGCGATGAGGACATGGGCACCTTGCAGGACCTGCTGGAGCGGGGGCGTGAGAACGGTGTGCCGGGGCTGGAGCTTTGGGACGCCGCACAGGTACGAGCCAAGGAGCCGAATGTAACCGAGGAGGCCAAGGGCGCCTTGTGGGCACCTACGGCAGCCATTGTCAATCCCTGGGAGTTTGGCCTGGCGATGGCCGAGGTGGCGGTGCAAAACGGCTGCGAGGTGCGCCGCCGGTTCCCGGTGGAGAAGATCGAAAAAACCGCGGAGGGCTACGCCCTGTCCGACGGCAAAGACACGGTGGAGGCCCGGTATGTGATCAACGCCGCCGGTGTGTATGCCGATGTGGTCAATAACCTGGTGGCGGCGCCGTCCTTTACCGTGGAGCCGACGGTGGGCGAGTATTACCTGCTGGATAAGTGCGAGGGCAACCGGGTGTCTACGGTGATCTTCCAGTGCCCGGGCAAAGAGGGCAAGGGCGTGCTGGTGGCGCCTACGGTGCACGGCAATTTGATCGTGGGGCCGAACGCAGTGGTGCGCCGGGATCCGGACGACACCTCCGACACCGCAGCGGGCCTGGCAGAGGTGCGCCAAAAGGCGGTGCACACAGTGCCCGGCGTGGATTTTCGCCAGAATATCCGCAACTTTGCCGGTATGCGTGCCAATTCCACGGTGGATGATTTTATTATTGATTTTGCGGCGGAGCATTTCCTGAATGTGGCGGGCATTCGCTCTCCCGGGCTGACCTCTGCGCCTGCCATTGCCGATTATGCGGCGGATCTGCTGGCCCGGGCCGGGCTGGATCTGACGGAGAAAGACAGCTACATAGACAGCCGGGAGAAAGTGCATTTTAACCGGTTGAGCGCGGAGGAGCGCAAGGCGCTGATCGAGAAAAATCCCGCTTACGGTCGGGTGATCTGCCGGTGTGAGACGGTGACCGAGGGCGAGATCTTAGACGCCATTCATTCGCCCATCCCGCCGGTATCCGTAGACGGCATTAAGCGCCGCACCGGCGCCGGTATGGGGCGCTGCCAGGGCGGCTTTTGCGGGCCGCGGGTGGTAGACCTGCTGGCGCGGGAGCTGGGCGTGTCGCCGCTGACCATTTTGCAGGACCGGGACGGCAGCGAAATTCTTACTGCCTATACAAAAGGGGAGGTGCGTGCGTAATGTATGATCTGATCGTGATCGGCGGCGGACCTGCCGGTTTGGCGGCTGCCTATGCAGCCTGGAACAAAGGGCTGAAACACATTGCCATCTTAGAGCGGGACAAGGAACTGGGCGGTATTCTCAACCAGTGTATCCATAACGGCTTTGGCCTGCATTACTTCAAAGAGCAGCTTACCGGCCCGGAGTACGCCTCTCGCTTTGCCGCCATGGTGGCAGACACAGGGGTGGAGGTATTCCTGGACACCATGGTACTCCAGGTGACCCCGGAGAAGCAGGTGCACGCGGTGAGCAAGAAAGAGGGCTACCGGGTGCTGGAGGCCAAGAGCATTGTGCTGGCTATGGGGTGCAGAGAGCGCACCCGGGGCGCCATCTCCATTCCCGGCACCCGCCCGGCCGGTGTGCTCACTGCCGGTGCCGCCCAGCGGTATGTGAATATGGAGGGCTACATGGTGGGCAAGCGGGTAGTCATTCTCGGCTCCGGCGACATTGGGCTGATCATGGCCCGGCGTATGACCCTGGAGGGCGCCAAGGTGCTGGCCTGCGTGGAAGTGATGCCTTATTCCGGCGGCTTGCAGCGCAACATTGTGCAGTGCCTGGAGGATTTTGACATTCCGCTGTACCTGTCCCACACCATTACGGATATTCGGGGCAAGGCCCGGGTGGAGCAGGTGGTGGTGTCCCAGGTGGACGATCAGCGCCGCCCCATTCCCGGTACGGAAATGACCTTTGACTGCGACACGGTGCTGCTGTCCGTGGGTCTGATCCCGGAGAATGAGCTGACCCGGGACGCAGGGATCGCAATGGACCCCCGCACAAACGGCGCGCTGGTGTATGAGAACCGGGAGACCTCGGTGCCGGGCATTTTTGCCTGCGGCAATGCGCTGCATGTGCACGATCTGGTAGACTTTGTGACCGCAGAGAGTATGGCTGCCGGTGCAGCGGCTGCGGCGTATGTGCAGTCCGGCGAATTGGAGCGGGACCGCACGGTGCAGGTGACCACCAACGCAAATATCGGCTACACGGTGCCCCAGCGCTTTCGTGCAGACAGCGACGGGGTGGAGTTCTACTTCCGGGTGCGCCGGGTGTTTAAGGAGAGCCGTATTCAGGTGACCTGCGGCGATCAGGTGATCGCGTCCTTTAAGCGGGAGCATATGGCTCCCGGCGAGATGGAGACCATTAAGATCCCCAAGGCGCTGCTGGCGCGGATCCACGGCGACACCTTGCATATTGCAGCAGAGGAGGTACAGGCATGAAGGACTTGATTTGCATTATGTGCCCCAAGGGCTGCCACTTAAAGGTGGATGAGGAGCACGGCTATACGGTCACCGGCAACCGCTGCCCCCGTGGCGCGGAGTACGGCCACAATGAGTTGAAGAACCCCACCCGGGTGATCACCTCTACCGTGCGGCTGCGCAGCAAAAGCGCCTGCCGCCTGCCGGTCAAGACGGACGGTGAGATCCCCAAGTACATGATGGCGGAGGCCATGCGGCTGCTGGACAAAGTGGAGGTCACGGCGCCGGTGCATGTGGGCGATGTGGTGGTAGACAATATCTTCCGCACCGGGGTGCACTTTGTGGCGACCAAAACGGTAGAAGAATAAGCGTATAAATTCGGCCCGCTTGCTCCGGTAAGCGGGCTGTTTTAATAGACAGGCACTGCCGGGTGTCGTATAAATTCCCGGAGTTGAAAAGCCTGTCGGTTTTTGGTAAAATAGGGGACAGAAGCAGAGCAACCCGGACGGTTGTCTGCTGATAAGGGGGATTTATTATGAAGTGGAAAGCAGTGGCATTGGGTGCCGCCGCAGTGGGATTAGCCGCGGCGGAGACGGTCAATCTGTACAAGCAGGTGATGGGCCGGGGGGATCGCCCCAAGCGCCCCATGACCCGCCTGATGGAGAAGAAGGACAAGGACGACTACGCCATGGCGGACGCCTGGCGCCAAAAGTACACCGATTGGGTCAACACCCAGCCGGTGGAGAACTGCACCATCACCTCCGACCGGGGCGACCTGCTGCGAGGGTATTATCTGCCGCCTGAGGGCGACTCCAAGGTGATCGTGTTCGGCTCCCACGGGTTCCATGCGGACCATACGGTGGACCCGCACACTTTTATTAAGCATTATCACGACCTGGGCTACGGCTTCTTCTGTTGCGACCATGTGGGTGCCGGGGCCTCCGGCGGCGAATATGTGGGCTTTGATTATTACGAGAGCCGGGATATGCTCCGCTGGATCGAGTACCTGACCGCTCGCTTTGGGCAGGATATTACCGTGATCCTCCACGGGGTGTCTATGGGCGCCGCCACCGTGTTGCAGCTGGCAGGCAGCCGCTGCCCGGACTGCGTTAAGCTGATCATCTCCGACTGCGCCTACACCAGCGCCAAGGACGAGTTCTCCTATGTGGCGCGGAATGCCGGGCTGCGCCACCCCCAGCCGGTGCTGTGGCTGTTTAACGAGATGAACAAGCGCCTGGCCGGGTTCGATCTGGAAAAGACCGATGTGCGCCAAAGCGTGCGAGAGGCCAAGGTGCCCATTCTCTTTATCCACGGTGCGCTGGACGATTTTGTGCCCACGGAGATGGTGTACGAGCTATATAACCTGTGCCCGGCGGACAAAAAGGAACTGAAGATCTTTGATAACGCCAAGCACGCCCAAAGCTGCCTGCTCAATGAAGAAGACTATCACCGCACGGTGGACGATTTTATCCGCCGCCGACTACCCACGACTACATAAGATGAATTCCGGGAGGGAATGCCGTGTCTGTAAAGAAAATCACCGTTACTGCGTTGGAGACGGCGCTGAAAGACTTAATGCGCCAAACGCCTTTTGAGAAGATCACTGTGTCCGATATTACGGACCGGTGCCAGCTCAACCGCCAGACCTTTTATTATCATTTTACGGACAAGTACGCCCTGCTGGGCCAGATCTATAAACAGGAGATCTTTGATCCCTTTACGGAGGGATTGACCTTTGAGAACTGGAACGCCCATTTGCTGCAAATGTTTGAGACCATGGCGGCGGACGGGGTGTTTTATAAGAACGCAGTGCTCCACGCGGACGAGGAGTTCCGGCGCTTTTTGTTCCTGAGTGCGGCGGCGCTGTTTCGGGATGCGGTGGCCAAGCTGAACCTGCGCTCCGGCTTGCAGATCAGCGAGGAGGAGCAGCACTTTATTGCGGATTTCTTTGCCTACGGCATTACCGGCACGGTGCTGGACTGGGTGCGGGGCGGTATGCGCAAGACCCCGGACCAGTTGGCGGCGCAGCTGCGCCACCTGGCGACCGACTGCCAAAAGGTGGCGGTGGAGCGGGCCAGCGGCACCCTGTAAAATCCCATAAAACAGAAAGAACCCCGGCGGTACTGTACCGTCGGGGCTTTTTTGCGTTTATTGCTTTTTCAGGCGCTTGCCCAGGTCTATGCGGGCCAGGGGCGTTTTGTCAATAGCGGCCAGCAGCGGGGTGCTCAGCAAGTATGCCGCCGTGGCGCACAGTGTGCCGATCAACATACCAAAGAGCACATCGCTGGCATAGTGCACCATCAGGTAAATGCGGGACAGGCCCACCAGCACGGCTAAGAGCGGCAGCAGCCAGGCGATCTTTTTCTTTTTCTCCCGCAGCAGCAGGAACAGTGCCGTGCAGTAGGAAAAGGCGGCGGTGGTGTGGCCGGAGGGGAAAGCGTAGTCGGACTCCACCGGCGCGCCCACGCCGGTGTACCAGGCCATATAGTCGGCATGGCCTTGCAGCGCCACATAGGGCCTTGGGCGGGCGATCAGGGGCTTGAGCAGTCCGTTGGTAAGCAGGGTGCTCATCAGCAGCGCGCCCAGCAGGCACAGCCCCGCCTTGCGGGTTTTGCGAAAGAGCAGCAGCACCACTGCCGCTGCCAGTACCAGCGCCACCCACTTGCTATCGCCAAAGAAGGTGACCCCCTTGGCAAAGGCGGTCATACCGGCGCTTTGCAGGCTGCCCATCAGGCGGAAAAACAGTTGGTCAAACAGATGGAACGCCCGGTCGATCTGCCCGGCCAGGGTGCTCATTAAGGGTAGTAACATAGTCTCATCTCCTGTCCCTACTGTATCGCCGGGGGATAAACCCGGTGTAAAAATCCCTTAAACCCGGGATAAACAGTGGGGCGGGATAAAAAAAGGGGCCTGTATTTCTACAGGCTCCTTGAAAGGGGTTTGTGGATTTATTTGCTCAAAACAGCCTCCGGGCCGTTTGCCACCATCTCTTTGATCTTGTGGCGGTCACGGTAGGCGCTGAGCAGAGTGGTTGCCAGGGTGAATACCACCATAATGGCGACCAGGATCAGCACATCCTTGGTGACGCTGCCGTTCCAGGTGCCGGCCAGTGCTTCCTTAAACAGGCGCACGGAGTAGGTCATGGGCATGAACGGATACAACTTCTGGAAGAAGGTGGGGCAGGTCTCGATGGGGAAAGTGCCTGCGCAGGATGTCAGCTGCAAGATCAGCAGCAGCAGCGCAACGAACTTGCCTGCGTCTGCCAGGTGTACCAGGCAGAACTGGATGATCGAGATAAAGGTCAGCGATACCAAGCAGCAGGACAGGTACAGCATACCCAGGTTGGCCACTTCAATGCCCAGTGCGTGGCGAATGACGAATGCCAGCAGCACTGCCTGGAGCAGACCCAGCAGCATGAATACGAATGCACGCAGCACCACATGGTCGCTGTCTTTAGACAGAATGCGAATTTTCTTTTGATAATCCAGGTAGATACCGAAGAAGATCATCAAACCGCCGACCCACAGAGACAGGCTCATAAAGTAGGGGGCGAATGCGGAGCCGTAGTTGGCTACCGGCTGCACATGCTGGGTGTCGGTGGATACCGGCTCCTCGCTGTAATCCGCCAGGCCGTCCAGGGCTTTCAGCTGGTCGTTGGTGGAGGTCAGGTTCTCTTCCACGCCGTCCTTGGCGGTGTCTGTGCCGGCCTTTAATGCGGCGGCACCGGTGTTCAGCTTGGCAGCGCCGCTTTCCAGTTGAGAGGCACCGCTGTTCAGCTGGTTGATACCGCTTTGCAGCTGGGTCGCGCCGTTTTGAATGGTGGTGGTCTTGGTGTTGATCTGGTCAGAGCCGTCTGCCAGCTGGGCGGTGGCGGCTTTCAGTGCCTTTACGCCTGCCAGCAGGTCGCCTGCGCCGTTGTCCAGTGCGGTCACGCCGTTTGCCAGGGTGCCGGAGGAGGACAGCAGGGTGCCGGTGCCGTCTGCCAACTGGTCTGCACCGGCGGCTACGGCGGCTGCGCCTGCGTTCAGCGCGGTATTGTTCTTTTCCAGGGTTTGCAGACCGGCTTGCAGCTTGGCAGTGCCGGCGTTCAGTTCCACGGTGCCGTCGTCTAACAGTTTTACACCGGCCTGTACCTGGCCGATACCCGCTTGCAGCTTTGCCATGCTCTTGGCAGAGTCGGTCTCCAGCAGCTGCACGCCCTGCTTTAAGGCGGTCAGACCGGCGTCGATCTGGCTCTTGCCCTGTTTCAGCTTGGCAAGCTCCGCTTTGCTTTCATCGGTGCTGCACTGTTGCAGATACTGGCCCACCTGCTGCTGCACGGCGGTGTTGCTGATGTAGGGATATGCGCCGGTAAGCAGCTTTACGCTGGTCTCAAAGTTGGTGATCAGGCTGTCTACACCGGCGGTGTAGGCGTTCAGCTGGGTGGTCATCTGGTCTACGCCGGTCTCCAGCTTCTTCTCTGCGGCAGCCAGGTCGGTGGCGCCGTCTGCGGACTGGGTCTTCAGGTCTACCAGGCCGTTTTCCAGATCGGTAATGCCGGACTGGAGCCGGGCAATGCCGTCCATCACATCGTCGCTGCCGGCAGCCGCGCCTGCCACGCCGTCGGTATATGTTTTCAGGTTGGTGCTCAGGGAGGCGGAGCCGTCTGCCAGAGCGGTGGCGCCGTCGTCCAGCTTCTTTACGCCGCTCTTCAGGGCGGGTACATTGTCGTTTAACTGCTGGGTGCCGTCCTTTAATGCGGCAGCGCCCTTTTGCAGCTTGGCGGCACCGGTGTCTACCTGGGTGGCACCGTCTGCCAGCTTGGCCGTACCGGCCTTAAAGACGGACAGGCCGCTGACCAGGTCCTTGCTGCCCTTTGCCAGCTTCTCTGTGCCCACATTCAGGCTGATGGTGGCGGTGGACAGCTGCTGGGTGCCGTCTTTTACGGAACCGGCGCCGTCAGACAGCTGCTGTAAGCCGTCTTTCAGGATCTCCAGTGCGTCCGGCACAGAGTAGAGCTTGTCGGTCAGGGTGGCGGTGATCTCTTTGTCTACCGCGCCGTTGACCGTCTCTTTAATGGTGGGCATCATGCCGCTCTCCAGGATCTGAGAGGCCAGGTAGTTGCGCTTTTGGTTGGCAACATACTGGATCTGGGCGTGCTGCTTTTTGGTGTTCTTAGAGGCAGTGGAGATGGAACTGGTCAAGTCTGCCGGGATCAGCACCTCGGCGTAATACTTGTCGTTCATCAGACCGTCCTTTGCGTCTGCCTCGCTGACAAAGTGGAAGTCCAGGGAGCCGTCCTCCACTAAGTTATCACAAATTTCTTTACCTACATTGCGGTCTTTGCCGTTGATCTTGGCGCCTTTGTCCAGGTTGACCACCGCCACAGATACATCTTGCAAGCGGGAATACGGATCCCAGAATGCGTTCAGATAGAAGTAACTGTACATCAGCGGAATGATCAGCACGCCGATAATCACAGCGGCCTTGATGATGGTCTTTGCCATCGGCTTTTTTTGCTTTTTCTGCTTCGTAGCCACAACTAAAACTCCTTTTCCAAAAATTCTACACATAGTATATGACCGCGATAACGATTTGTAATTAGTTACTTGGGACAAAATGCCTAAAAATTTGACAAGTGCAATAAAATGTACAAAAACTGCAAAAAAGCGCAAAAAACGGACAGCTACCACGGCTGTCCGCTCTTTTATATAGATTATATACCATATTATTCCGGGAAGTGGACGGTAATGGTCGTGCCTTGGCCCTCCCGACTGTCCAGCTCCACCGGTGCGTCGTGCACCTGGGCAATGTGCTTAACGATCGCCAGGCCCAGCCCGGTGCCGCCGGTCTCCTTGCTGCGGCTTTTGTCCACCCGGAAGAAGCGCTCAAAGATCCGCTCCCGGTACTTTTCCGGTATGCCGATACCGGTGTCTGCCACCTGCAAGGCGGCGCCGTTCTGCTCCGGGCGCAGGGTCACGGTGACGCTGCCCCGGGGCTTATTGTACCGAATGGCGTTGTCGCACAGGTTATAGAGCAGTTCCTCCAGCAGGCTTTTGTTGCCCTTAATGTAAATGGGCGCCTCCGGTGCTGCAAGGCGCAGATCCACCGTGCGGCTTTGGGCGTTGATCTGCAGGGACTGCACGCAGTCGGTTGCCAACTCTGTTAAATTCACTTCTTCAAAGAGGATCTCGCCGTCGCTCTCCTCCAACTGGGACAGCTGGATAATATCCTCCGCCAGGGACACCAGCCGCAGCGCCTGCTTGCGAATGGTGTGGGCAAAGGGCTGTATATCCTCCGGCCGGGCCATACCGTTTTCGATCAGCTCGGCGTAACCGGCAATGGAGGTCAGCGGGGTTTTCAACTCGTGGGACACATTGGCGGTAAATTGCTTTTTCTGCTTTTCCAGCTGGCGCTTTTTTTCATTATTGGCCTGGATCTTCTCCACAAAGGGGCGCAGTTCCTTGTCCGTTTGCACCCGGTCAATGTGGTCGATGTGCTCGCCCAGCTGCTCCAGCGGCTGGATAATGGCGCCGGTAATGGCGTAGCTGACGGGCACGGACGCCCCCAGCACCGCCGCTAAAATGCCCAGCACATAGGGCAGTTCCTTGCGCACAATGGCGCCGGTAAAGGCCCCGGTGTTGCCGTGGGCCACCGTCAGCGCCAGGGTGATGAGTACCACCGTGGCGATCACCGCCAGGGCGGTAAAGCAAAATACACGGAAAAAGACTTTCTTACGCATGATCAGTCACCGATCTTGTAGCCCACATTGCGAATGGTCTTAATGGCGTCGCCGGCGGTGCCCAGCTTTTTGCGCAGGGACTGGATATGTACATCCACCGTGCGGTTGCCGTGCTCAAAGTCGTAGCCCCAAATCTTCTCCATCAGGGAGTCGCGGGTGAGCACAATGCCCTGGTTCTTTACCAGGTACTTGAGAATTTCGTATTCTTTATAGGTCAGCTCCACCTCGCTGCCGTCCACCTGCACGGTGTGGCGGCTCTCGTCAATGCGAATGGCGCCGTAGGTCAGGTCTTCTTTCTTTACCCGGTCAATGCGGCGCAGCAGCGCCTTTACCCGGGAGATCAGTTCCATCACCCCAAAGGGCTTGGTAATATAGTCGTCGGCGCCGGAGTCCAGCCCCTTGACCGCGTCGATCTCGCCAGTCTTAGCGGTGACCAGGATCACCGGCAGCTTGCTGTAAGCGGGGGTGGAACGAATGGTCTCCAGCACTTTCAGTCCGTCCGTGCCCGGCAGCATAATGTCCAGCAGGATCAGATCCGGCAGGCGGCTCTCCATCTGGGCAAAGAAATCCCGGCTGTTTTCAAACCCCACGGTCTCAAACCCGGCGTTCTTCAGCGCATAGCTTTCCAGCTCCCGAATACTGGCGTCGTCCTCTACAATATAGATCTTTTGGCTCACACCGTCACCTCCTGCTCCTTTTAGCATAGCAAAAATCCGGCCTTAGCGCAATGCGTATTTGCGCAAATAATCCTCAAAGCTTTCCATAAACCGGGCATTCTCCTGGCTCTTCACGCTCTTTAAGTAGCGGTGGGTCTGGTAGCTGCCCTGGCTCAACTCGATAATGCACACGGCCAGGTTGGAGCAGTGGTCCGCAATGCGCTCAAAGCTGTTGATAATGTCAAAGAACAGCATACCGTTCTCAATGGTGCATTCCCCGGCCTGCAAGCGCTTGGTGTGGCGGGCGCGCAGCTCTGCCTTTAAGTTGTCGATCACCTGCTCCAGCGGCTCAATGGTCCGGGCGGCGGCCACATCGTTCTCAATAAAGGCGTTGGTGGCCTTGGTGATGATCTCCTGCACGGCGCTGCTCATTACTTCCAATTCCTTGGAGGCTTCCTTGGAGAAGTGGATCTTGTCCTCGTGCATGGTGCGCTTGGTCTTTAGAATATTCACTGCGTAGTCGCCGATCCGCTCAAAGTTGCCGATGGCGTGGGACAGCTTGCTCACCTGCATACTGTCCTCCAGGGTCAGCTGCATACTGCTGATCTTCACCAGGTAGGTCTCCAACTCGTCCTCAAAGGCGTCCAGCGCCTTCTCATTTTGGCGAATGGTCTCGCTGTCTTTCTTATTATATACCCGGATAAAGCCCAGGGACATCAAGGTGTTCTTCTGGGCCAGGCGTGCCATATCGTTGGTGCGCTCCCGGCACTTCTCAATGGCAAAGGACGGGGACATCAGGAAACGCTCCTCCACCAGTGCGTCGCTGTCTGCGGCAGCGGGCTGGGTCTCGTCTGCCTTGTCCCGCACGATCAGGCAGGACAGCTTTTCCAGCTGCTTGCCAAAGGGGAACAGCAGTACGGTGCAGAATACATTGAATGCGGTGTGAATGGCGGCAATGTCCGCGCCGTTCACAGCCTGATCCATAAAGGCAAAGTGGAAGATGGCGTTGGCGCCGTAGAACAGTGCCATACCGCACACCACGCCGATAATGTTAAAGGTCAGGTGGATCACAGCGGTGCGCTTAGCGTTCTTGTTGGTGCCGATACTGGAGATCAGTGCCGTAATGCAGGTGCCGATATTCTGCCCCAGGATAATGGGGAATGCTGCGCCCACGGAGATGGCCCCGGTGGCGGACAGTGCCTGCAAAATACCTACGGAGGCGGAAGAACTCTGAATAATGGCGGTAAGGATCATACCCACCAGCACGCCCAGAATGGGGTTGGAGAACATGGTGAACACGCCGGTAAAGGCCGGATCGCTCTCCAGCGGTGCCACAGCCCCGCTCATAGCCTCCATGCCGAACATCAGAGTAGAGAAGCCCAGGAGAATGGAGCCCATCTCCTTTTTCTTCTCGCTTTTGCAGAACATATAAAGCACAATGCCGATCAGCGCCAGCACCGGGGAGAAGGTGCTGGGTTTCAGCATAGTCAAGAAGATATTGCTGCTCTCGATCCCGGTTAGGGACAGCAGCCAGGAGGTGATACAGGTGCCGATGTTGGCGCCCATAATAATGCCCACCACCTGGTTCAGTGCCATAATGCCGGAGTTTACAAAGCCCACGGCCATGACGGTCACGGCGCTGGAGGACTGGATAACGGCCGTAACGCCGGCGCCCAGCAGCACGCCCTTAATGCGGTTGTTGGTCATTTTTTCCAGCACGGACTCGAATTTGCCGCCGCCCATTTTTTCCAGGCCGCCGCCCATTACATTCATACCAAAGAGGAAGAGGGCCAGGCCGCCGATCAGGCTTAAGAAGTTGAAAATTGTCATCGGATATACCCCGCTGTTTTTTGTTTTTGTTTTGTCTTTTATTTTGTTCCCACTTAGCATATAGGAAGTCTGTTAAGTTTGAATTCGGCCAATGTTAAATTTGGGTTAAATGTTCTGCGACAAAAGACCGGGTATTTTGTCGGAAAGTGCGGGAATTTGGCTGTAAACGGTGGTTGACGATTGGCAGCGAGTATGGTATAGTCATAGTGTACTACTGCGTGTAGTACAGAGAACGAAGAAAAGGAGCGTGCACGGTTGTTTCATATAGATAATCGCAGTCGGGTGCCCATTCACCAGCAGCTGCAAGCGCAGATCGTGCGGTATGTGTCCCTGGGGCTGTTGCAGCCGGACCAGCAGCTGCCGTCGGTGCGTGCCATGGCACAGCAACTGGGCATTAACCCCAACACGGTACAAAAGGCTTACGCCGCTTTAGAGATGAACGGCGTGATCTACACAGTGGCCGGGCGGGGCGCCTTTATTTCGCCGGAGGAGGACCAGCTGTCCCAGTTTAAGAAGCTGGCGGCAGATCGCTTTGCCGCAGCGGTACAGGCGGCGGCAGACTCCGGCCTGACCCGGCAGGAGCTGGGGCAGATCGTAGAAGAACAGATGGAGAGGAGGGACCGAGATGATTGAAATTCAAGATGTGACGAAGCAGTTTGACTGCGTGACCGCGCTGCGCCATTTGACGCTGGAGGTGCAGGACGGCTCCGTTTTCGGCCTGGTAGGCTCTAACGGCGCCGGCAAGTCCACGCTCCTGCGCATTTTGGCCGGTGTGTATCGGCCGGACGGCGGGCGAGTGCTCATTAACGGCCAGGCGCCTTTTGAGAACGAGCAGGTCAAGCGCAGCACCGTATTTATCTCGGACTTTCCGTATTTTGCCCCCACCGCCACCGTGCGGCGGCTGGCACGGCTGTACCGCAGTGTGTACCCCGGGTGGAGCCAGGACTATTTTGCCCGGATGGAAAAGCTGTTTCCCATTTCCTTTGACGCCCGGCTGGGCAAGATGAGCAAGGGTATGCAGCGCCAGGCGGCGATCCTGCTGGGGCTGTCCACCCAGCCCAGCTGTATTTTGTTTGACGAGATCTTTGACGGCCTGGACCCGGTGGTGCGGGAGCTGGTAAAGAAGCTGTTGGTGGACTTTGTGGCGGAGAACGGCGCGTCTGTGATGATCGCCAGCCACAATTTGCGAGAGCTGGAAGATGTGTGCGACCATGTGGGGCTGCTCCATCGGGGCGGTGCCTTGTGCGAGGACGATCTGGACCGGCTGAAGCTGGGGATCACCCGCTTGCAGTTTGCGCTGGTGGACCCGGCGGATTTTGAAACGGTGCGCCCGGGGCTGAATTTGCTCAAATGCAGCCAGCAGGGCAAGCTGTTTGAGGTGACGGTGCGGGGCACCGAGGCAGAGACTTTGGCGCAGGTGCAGGGGCTGCACCCGCTGTTTTGCGAGACCCTGCCCATTACACTGGAAGAATTATTTATCAGCGAAATGGAGGTGGCCGGTTATGACATCGACAAGGTCATCTAAGCGGGTGCTGCTCTCCGCCTTGCAGCGGGAGGTGCGGCGTATGTCGGTTTGGCTGGCGCTGTTTCCGTTCTTGGGCTTTTTGTACGCCCTGTGCCACGGCCTTTTGCAGGCGCTGATGAACCGAGAGATCGGCGCTGCCGCTGCGCAGGACCAAACGGTGCGCGTCTTTGGCAGTATGGCGCTGCTGTTGTCCGCCGCCACGGCGATGGCGGGGGCGTTCTTTGCCATGTCCGCCTTTCGCTTTCTGTACAGTCGGCGGCAAAGTGATTTCTATTTGTCCCTGCCGGTGACCCGGCGCACCTCTTACTTTGTGAAGTGGGCGATCGGGGAGTTGGTGCTTTTGCTGGCCTTTTGCGGTGCCGGGATCGGTATTTGGCTGCTGCCGCGGCTGATCCCCCGCAAGTGGCATATTCAGCTGAACGCCGGTTACGGCCTGCGGCTGCTGGCGGTGGCCTTTGCGGCTGCGGCGGCGTTCTACTGCATTTGTCTGCTGTGCGCCGTTACGGCGGGCAAGGTGTGGCAATACTGGACTCTGCTCATCGGCATTGGCGGCTGCCTGCCCTTTGGGCTGATCTCTTATGCCGAGTTGTTCCCCACCTTCCTGTCCGGGCTGAACCAGCAGCCGGTGCGGATCGTGGCGCTGGCCAGTCCCATTGCGTATGTGCCCTTTGGGGTGCAGGGGGCGTTCCGCTTTCGGTATCTGTTGCTGGCGGCCTTGCTGGTGGCGGCAGTCAGCTTTTTTGCCGGGCTGTTCTTTTATCGGCGGCGCTCCGGCGAGTGCGCGGAGCAGACCCTGTCCACCCCGGTGGTCTATGTGCTGGCCACTGCCGGTGCGGCGCTGAGTTTGGTGTGCCTGCCTATGCTGCTGTCCTTACAGGCCAATCAGTACGGCGTGTATGCGCTGCTGTGCGGCGCCGGTGTGGGCGTAATGACCCTGGTGTGCACGCTGGTGTATGCCCGCAAAGCCATTACCCCCACTGCCGCGGTACTGTGCAGCACCTTAGTGGTGTTGGCCGTGGGCACCGTGTGCCTGTTGGGCGTGCAGGGCAGCGACTACCGCAACAAGGTGCCGGTGGCAGAGGATGTGGTGCAGGTGACGGTGCAGCCTATGGTGGAGGACCCGCTGGTGGATCTGCCGGACTCTGTGCTGGATCCCACCACCAATCTGGTGGCTACCGATACGGCGGAGCTGCAAGAGCTGGAGCTCAGCTATACCTTTACGGACCCGGCGTCCGTGGCTGCCATTGTGCAGCTGCACCGGGACTGCATTACCGCCGCAGAGACGGAGGTGCTGGGCAGCAGCGGCTTTAAGTCCAGCTTCCAATATAAATTAAAGAACGGCAAGATCCTAACCCGGATCTATACCGCTTACGGGGATAACGGCGCCAATGTGATCCGCTCCACCAAGGAATATAAGCTGCAACAGCCCTTTGTGGAGAACAGCGCCAAGGAGAACCTGCTGCTGGTATCCTATAACAGCACGGACCGGGGCAATTTGTACTGGAACCAGACCTTGGAGGACGATCGGGGCGAGGTGCAGGTGGATAAGACCGCCTACTACGCCGCCATTCGGGCGGACTTTATGGCCCTGACTCGGACGGACTGGACCTATATGAATATGCAGGACGCGTCCTGGAGCACTGTGTCCTTTACCATTTACCAGGTGCGCCCGGGCACGGACAGCAAGACCCGCCGCCGGTTGCAAAAGATGGACCCGGAGACCCTGCGCACCTATTATAACCGCTTTTACAGCACCCATACGGATAGTGACCCGCCCTGCCCGGTGGTGCGCTCGGTGGTGTGCCTGCCCAATATGTCTGCCGGTGCCCACCGCACCTTAAAGCTGCTGCAAAAGGACGGCTTTGTTTATGAGGCGCAGACCACGCTGCCTGCTGCCCGGCAGGTGGAGACCATGCTGGTGTCGCCCATTTACACCGTGTCGGCGGATTATACCGAGGGGGACGGCTGCCTGCTGGGCGAGCCGGACAGCGAGGAGGCCTATTACCTGATCCGCCCGGAGAGCCTGCTGGGCGGCCAGGTGGTGCGCAAGGACTTTGCGTCCCTTTACAGCGATCCGTTCCGCACGGTAACGGACCAAAAGGCCATTGCCCGCACCCTTGCCGATGTGCAGCCGGGCGTCAACCAAATGGCACGGCTGCAAAAGGCCGGTCAGGGCTACGCCGTCGCCTTTATCACCCGGGACGGCAAGGCCACCAAGATGTACTTTGTGCCCACCGCATACGGCTATGAGGAGGGGCAGAGCGTGACCGCCAATACAGACGACCTGGCCTACGCTCTGGGATAAGCAGCAAAAAAGAAAGGACCGTATCTTGGGAATACGGTCCTTTTTCTATTCTATGTATATCGGATCAGGCAAAGACGATCAGCAGGGTGCCTGCCACTACCAGTGCCAGCGCCAGCAGACTGCGGCGGGTCTGCTTCTCTTTTAAGAAGATGGCAGACAGCGCCACGGCAAAGAGCATGGAGCACTTGTCAATGGGCACCACCACGCTGGCGCGGCCGGTTTGCAGTGCTCGGTAGTAGCACAGCCAGCTGGCCCCGGTGGTGATCCCGGACAGCACCAGGAACACTGCGTCCCGGCGGGTCATCTTCTTCCAGTCGCCGCCCTCTTTCTTGCCCAGCACAATGGCCCAGGCAAAGACCAGCACCACCACGGTGCGCAGGGCGGTAGCCAGGGTGGAGTCAATATCTTGCACGCCCACCTTGCCCAGTATGGATTGCAGCGCGGCAAAGACAGCGCTGCCTATGGCGTAAAACAGCCAGCCCTTTTCGCCCTTTTTGGCGTCGCCTTTTTCCAGCATTAGGGCCGTACCGGCGATCATCACGGCGATCCCCAGCCCGGTGAGCCAGTTAAACGGCTCGTGGAAGAAGATCAGCGCCAGCAGAATGGTCAGGAAGGTGGAGGATTTGTCCACCGCTACCACCTTGCTCAGGTTGCCGATGGACAGGGCCTTAAAGTAGCACAGCCAGGACAGCCCGGTGGCGGCCCCGGACAGGGCCAGGAACACCAGCGCCCGGGGGGTGATGGTGGAGATGGCGTTTTGGCACCCCACTACAAAGACCATCAGCCAGGAGAAGATCAGCACCACGCCGGTGCGAAAGGCAGTGGCAAAGTCCGAGGACACGGATTTGATCCCCGCCTTGGCCAGTACAGAGGTAGCGCCGGCAAAAAAGGCGCTGCCTACGGCAAATAAGATCCACATAAAGGGACCCACCTCTTTTCATCTAAAAACCCCGCCGCCCGGTGAAGTACCGCAGCGCCGGGGCGAATTTTTGTTAAGATACAAAGGCGTAAATGCCAACGCCCAGCCCGCTGCAAGCCATCAGCAGAGCCAGAATAATGGCGGTCACCTTGACCCATTTTTGCTGCATATTCTCTCTACTTCCTTTCTGTTACGCCATCCAGGCGGCGCTTTCGTCGATCAGCTGTTGCCCCATTTTTTGAGCAACGGCCTTGTCTGCGGCCACGGCGGTCACATAGGTCTTGATCTTCGGCTCCGTGCCGGAGGGGCGCACGATCAGCTTGCAGCCGTTCTCCGCCTTGTATTCCAGCACATTGGATTTGGGCAGGTCAATGGGGGTGGACTTGCCGCTGACCAGGTCGGTGGACAGGGAACTTTGGTAGTCGCTGTGCTCCACCACCGGGCTGCCGCCCAGGGCCTTTGGCGGGTTTTGGCGCAGGTGGTCCATAATACCGGCCATCTTTTCCATGCCGGCCTCGCCCTCAAAGGTGTAGCTGACCACCGCGTTGTCATAGTAGCCGTAGTCGGCGTAGATCTTATCCATCACATCGCCCAGGCTCAGCCCTTGCAGCTTGTAGTAGGCGGCCATCTCGCAAATGAGCATACTGGCCACTACCGCGTCCTTATCCCGGGCGTGGGTGCCGGCCAGGTAGCCGTAGCTCTCCTCAAAGCCCATCACAAAGTCGTCTGCACGGCCCTGAGCCTCCAGCTGGGTCACCACCTCGCCGATGTACTTAAACCCGGTGAGCAGGTTCTTAAACGTGCAGCCGTACCGGGCGGCAATGGCCTGGGCCAGGTCGGTGGATACAAAGGACTTCACCGCCACGCTGTTTTGGCTCAGGGTGCCCTTTTGCTTGCGCATTTCCAGCAGGTAGTTCAGCAGCATAGCGCCCACTTCATTACCGCTCATCAGCCGTACCTTGCCCCCTTGCATGACCGCAATGCCTACCCGGTCGCAGTCCGGGTCGGTAGCCAGCAGCAGATCGGCGTGGATATTTTCGTTCATTTTCAGTGCCAGTTCAAAGGCCTGCTTGATCTCCGGGTTAGGGTAGGGGCAGGTGGGGAAGTTGCCGTCCGGCAGCTCCTGCTCCGGCACCACAAACACATGGGGCACTCCAATGCGGTCGAGGATTGCCCGTACCGGCTTGTTGCCGGTGCCGTTCAAGGGGGTGTAGATCACTTTCAGGTCTGCCTTTTGGCACACGCCCCGGTTCATACACTGGGTCTCTACCGCGTCCAGGAAGGCGGTCATCATCTTTTCGCCAATGTATTCCACGGTGCCGTCTGCCACGGCGGCGTCAAAGTCCGCTTTCTGAATGCCGGTGAAGTAATCCACCTTTTCAATATAGTCGTAGGTCTCCGCCGCCTCATCGTCGGTCATTTGGTAGCCGTTTTTGTTGTAGCACTTGTAGCCGTTATACTTGGCCGGGTTGTGGGAGGCGGTGAGGATAATACCGCTTTGGGCGCCCAGCTGCCGCACTGCAAAGGACAGGCAGGGGGTAGGCTCCAGCTCTTCGTAAAGATACACTTTAATGCCGTTGCCTGCCAGCACGGCGGCCGCCTCTTTGGAGAACAGGTCGCTCTTGATCCGGGAGTCGTAGCCGATGGCCACGGACGGGTGGTCGTACTTGGCGTTCAGGTAATCGGCCAGCCCCTGGGTGGCCCGGCCCACGGTGTACACATTCATACGGTTTGTACCGGCGCCGATCACGCCCCGCAGCCCGGCGGTGCCGAACTCCAGTGAGCGGTAGAACCGATCGCGAATTTCCTCGTCCTGCCCGGCGATGGCTTGCAGCTCTGCGTGCAGGTCCGGGTCTGCGGTGGCCTTTTCCAGCCACTGGGTATAAAGTTCTGTGGTATTCATACTGTCACCTTTGCCTTTCTTTGACGATGGGTCTGTCTCTTTCCGCTACTCATCACGCTTTTATTTTAATCCCAATTTGCACCGGTGTCAATAAGCATTGTCAAACGGCTGTTTGTCGTGTATAATGGAAGCAGAAAATCAGGAGAAGAGGTTATCATTATGTATGCTAAGGTGGAGAGTTTGGGCCTGAATGGGCTGGACGCCTTTTCCGTCACGGTAGAGGCGGACATCAGCACCGGTCTGCCCCGGTTTGACATTGTGGGTCTGCCGGATATGGCGGTGCGAGAGAGCCGGGAGCGGGTGCGGGCCACCATTAAGAACGGGGGCTACCAGTTCCCGGTGTCTCGTATGACGGTGAATATTGCCCCGGCAGATGTAAAGAAAGAGGGCGCCGTCTACGACCTGCCGGTGTTTGTGGCGCTGATGAAAGCCAGCGGCCAGATCCACGGCAGCACCGACGGCTGCGCCTTTTTAGGTGAGCTGTCCCTGGACGGCGAGATCCGGCCCTGCACCGGGGTGCTGCCTATGGTGCTGTGCGCCCGGGAGAAAGGGCTGCACACGGTGTTCGTCCCCGCCGCCAATCGGGACGAGGGCAGCATTGTGGAGGGTATAGATGTGTTGCCGGTGGCTCATGTGCGCCAGGTGCTGGACCACTTGCAGGGCAAGGCGCCGGTAGCGCCTTGCTACCGGGCGTTCTCCCCGGAGGAGGACAACCTGGAGTACCTGGATTTTGCCGATGTAAAGGGGCAGCAAAACGCCAAGCGGGCGCTGGAGATCGCAGCCGCCGGGGGCCACAACTGCCTGATGATCGGCCCGCCGGGCACCGGCAAGTCTATGCTGGCCAAGCGGCTGCCGTCCATTTTGCCGGAGATGACCTTTGAGGAGCAGATCGAGACCACCAAGATCTATTCCATTGCCGGGGCGCTGCCCAGCGGCACCCGGCTGATCAGCCACCGACCTTTTCGCAGTCCCCACCACACGGTGTCGCCCCAGGGGCTTACCGGCGGCGGTGCGGTGCCCAAGCCCGGCGAGATCAGCCTGGCCCATAACGGGGTGCTGTTTATGGACGAGTTCCCGGAGTTTGACCGGCGCACCAAGGAGTCCCTGCGCCAGCCCCTGGAGGACGGCGTGATCACCATTTCCCGCGCCGGGGGCAGCCTGACCTATCCCTCCAATATTATGGTGGTGGCGGCCATGAACCCCTGCCCCTGCGGCTTTTTGGGCCACCCCACCAAGGACTGCACTTGCAGCCAGGCGGCGGTGAACCGCTACCGGGACAAGGTCAGCGGCCCGATTTTGGACCGGATCGACCTGCATGTGGAGGTGCAGAGCGTGGACTATGCCCAGCTGGCAGATACTACCCGGGGCGAGCCAAGCAGCGCTATTCGGCAGCGGGTGAACCGGGCACGCCAAATTCAGGCTCGGCGCTTTGCGGGCACCGGCATTACCTGCAATGCCAAAATGCCGCCCCAAATGACCAAGGACTGCTGCCGCCTGACGGAGGACGCCTCCGCCCTGCTGCAAATCAGCTTTGACAAACTGGGGCTGTCTGCCCGGGCGTATGACAAGATCCTTCGCATTGCCCGCACCATTGCGGACCTGGAGCAGGCAGAGGATATTAACGGCGCCCACATCTCGGAGGCGCTGCAATACCGGGCGCTGGACCGGAAATACTGGAACCGATAAGAAAGGAGCGACTGCAATGGACGCAAGAATAGAAGAAACCATCAAGAACTTAAAAAAGCGGGGCTTTGAGCCGTATTATTTGGAGAACCGGGCGCAGGTGCTGCCCCTGGTGCAAAAGCTGGTGCCTGCGGGCAGCAGCGTGTCCCACGGCGGGTCGGAGACCTTAAAGGAAGTGGGCGTGATCGACCTGCTCGCCGGTGGGGATTATAAATATATCAATCGTGCCGGACTGGAGGGCGAGGCCCTGCGCCAATGCTACCAGGACGCCTTTGGCTGCGACGCTTATTTCACTTCTTCCAACGCCATTACCACCGACGGTGTGCTGTATAATGTGGACGGTAACTCCAATCGGGTGGCCTGCATTGTGTTCGGCCCCCGCCAGGTGATCATGATCGTGGGGCGCAACAAGATCGTAGATACCTTTGACCAGGCGGTGGAGCGGGTCAAGCGCATTGCCGCCCCCCGCAATACCCAGCGGCTCAGCTGCAAGACCCCTTGCGCCGTTACCGGCCACTGTATCAGCCTGGATCAGGAGGACCCTGCCCTGTGCGACGGCTGCCTTAGCCCCCAGCGGGTGTGCTGCAACTATGTGACCACTGCCTTTGACCGCCACATCGGCCGCATTAAGGTGCTGATCGTGGACGAGGAACTGGGGTATTAAACCAAAAAGCATATAAAAAAGGACCGTATCCACAGGGGATACGGTCTTTCTTTTGCCTATGTATGATTATTTGCCTTCTGCGCGGCTCATAGCCAGCTGGAAGTCCTTTTGATGGGTGAAGATCTCGTGACGATAGGGGTTGGTCTTGGTCTCCTTGGCCTTCTTCATAATGAAGCCGAATACCACCACATTGATGGCCAGTGCCAGTACGGAGATCACGCCCTGCGCCGTGGGATCGGCAGCGGTGGGGTGCACCGCCGGGTTCATAAACCCGTCTGCATACACGCTGGTGATCACGGCGAACTTGCCCTGATCCTGGAACAGCGGGAACACCTGGGCAAACATACACCAGATAGCCAGGGTGTTGGCGCGGTTCTGGATCCAGCCGCCCTTGTTCCACAGTGCGTTGGCAAAGGTGGGCGCCAGCAGCAGAGCCAGGCCGCAATACCAGGAGTGGGTGGGCAGGTTGTTGTAGGTGTACTCAAAGTTCCACACATCGTAGGCCAGAATGTAGCACCAGGTCATATCCGGCCACAGCATATCCTGGTGGTTTTTGGAGGTGTAAATGCCCCACCAGCCGGTCATACACAGAATGTTGATGATACCGGCCAGGCCGTTGAGGATATTCCACCAGCCGCCGAACAGCCACACATTCTCGCTGGAGAGCCACCAACCACCGGCAGCACCGCCGGCGCTGATGCCCTTAATGGCAGACTCAAAGTCGCTGGCCACAGCAATCAGAATGTTGATCGCCACGATCACAAAGGGGAACACCTTGAACCACTCGGTCTTGCCGATGCTCCACTTGTACTTGAGCATCATAAAGCCGATGCACCCTGCGGTGGCAGCATACAGCTTGGCGTAATGGAACCAGCTGTTCATGTGGACCACCGTATCGTTGTTGACTGCCCAGTCAACGCCTTTGGCGGCCGCCACATTGATGACGATAAAGTACACGCTCAGCGCAGCCGGGAGCACCAGGAAAAAGAAGATGCCGCCTGCCTTAGAGCGGCGCGCGATCTCGTTGGCCAGCACCAGTCCCACAAAGACCAATGCCCAGCCCAGCAGCTGCCACAGCGCAGTATCGCCGTAGATTTGGAATAACATAGTTATCTCCTCCTAAAAATAAATCATCTTGCGCCGTAGCGCAACCCTTCCGTGGGCGGTCTCCCGCCCGCTTCACCCAACAGTTTAGACCCATTTTTGCGGATTGTCAATCTTTTAACAAGCCCTGCTCCGCATTTCTACATATTGGCAAAAACAAGGGCGGTTTTTTGTTGAAATTGGGTAGCAAAGATGGTACAATGTCACTGGTATTACCAAGAACCACAGGAGGGGAACCTATGGAATTTGAAAAGTTACAGACCGCCAGTCTGAAGGAGCTGTTTATTTCGTCTGTGGAGGATAAGATCTTGTCCGGCGAGCTGCCTATCGGCGCCCAGTTGCCCACAGAGCGGGAGCTGGCGGAGATGATGGATGTGAGCCGTGGCGTGGTCAACAGTGGCATTGCAGAGATGGCCCACAAGGGCTTTTTAGAGGTGCGGCCCCGGGTGGGCACCTTTGTGGCGGATTACCGCCGGGTGGGCAAGTCGGATATTTTTCTGTCCATTATGCACTATAACGGCGGCACCCTGCCGGACCAGGAAATTCGCTCTCTGCTGGAGTTTAAGATCCTGATCGACTGCTTCTCCGTGCGCAAGCTGACCGCCCGGGCCATTACGGAGGCAGAGGTGCAAAAGCTGGAGGACTATGTGGACCAAATGGCCGAGACGGACGACCCGCAGCAGGTGTCGGAGCTGGCCTATGCCTACAATCAGGAATTGAGCTTTCTTAGCGGCAACACCTTTGCGCCGCTGATCTATAACTCTTTTAAGACCGCCAATGTGCAGCTGGGCGCCCGCTATGTGCAGCGCTACGGCAAGGCGGGATTGTACCATTACCAGCAGCAACTGCTGGTGCAGCTGCTCAACGGCGATACCGCCCGGGCGGTGGCGCTGGTGGAGACGCACTTAACGGATATGATGGCCGGCGAACACCAGATCTACGAATAAAAACAAATAAGAAAAGGCTAAGCGATCGGATCGCTTAGCCTTTTTTCTATGCCGTTAAGAATTGTGAATACGATAGACCTTAACGCCGTGGTGGGGCACGGTGGCGTTGATGGTGTTGTCGTTGAACCACTCGTCGCTCCACAGCTCGTGCACCTCGTACTTGCCCGGCGTTTTGCGGAAGTTCAGGTAATCATCGTCTGCCAGGGCGTTAATATCATAGGTGACGGTGCGGCGGGAGGTGCCTTTGTTAAACAGGCACAGGGCCACATCGCCGTTTTGCAGCGGGCGGGCCAGAATATCCAGCCCGGCCTGGCGGCGAATGCGCTTGCAGGGCTTGCACAGCGGGTCCTGGTCAATGTTGATCAGGTTCTTGTTGGTGACGATCTTTAAGGTGGGGTTCTCTCGCACCGGCTCGTTGTTGCCGTCCACAAACTTGCGCACATCGTTGCCCAGGATCAGCGGCGCGGCCATCATGCACCACAGGGAGAAGTGTGCCTTGTTCTCGTCCTCCGTCAGCTTGCCGTTGCCCACTTCCAGCATATCCGGGTCGTTCCAGGCGCCGGGGCCGGCGTGGTCATACAGGCGCACATTGTGCTCATAAATGGTCTTAATGCTCAGCCACTTGGGCAGAATATCCGGCGTGGTGCGCCACATATTGCCCGACTTGGCTCCCCATTTGTAGGGATAAGCAAAGCCCCATTCGCAGATGGAGTAGATGATGGGGCGCTCCTCCTCGCCGGTGATGGCGGCCCATTCCTTGGTGGCCTCTTGCAGTTCCCGACCCATGCGGGCGTATTGCAGGTAAGAGGAGTCTGCCCGGGTGACCACCGGGTTGTAGAGCAGCAGGTGGTTCTCGCCCGGTTGCAGTTCTACCGTCAGCTGAATACGGCCGGTGGGACTGGCGCCCTTGGTGGCCGGGAACAGCAGCTCGTGCTCCTTGCCACCGTTGACCCGAATGCGCAGGTAGCGCCGGTGGGTGCACAGGGATTTGTTATAGGCCAGGGTCAGGGCATAGGTGCCGCCTGCCTCTACGCTAAAGCGGAACCCGGCGGTGCCGGAGCCGTAACCGATCAGGCCAATGCCTTGGCCGGAGGGCAGGTCGCTGCACTTGACCACCCGGCCTTTGCCGGTGAATTCCGCCTCGCCGGGCAGCAGGGTCAGTGCCGGTTCTGCCGTGCCCGGCAGGTTCAGTTGCAGATTTTCAATAATGGGCACATCGCCCTTTAGCACCTGGTGGTGGCAAAAGTCATACTTGAAGAATTCGCAGCCCCAGCTGGCCAGGGTCTTGGCGTCCAGTCGCTCGTGGCCCAGGCTGGCGGGCAGGTCCTCGCAGGTGAGGGTGCCGTTAGAGGAGTACAGACCCACCTTAAAGCCCTGTTTATTCAGCTGTTTGATCAGCGCCGGGATCCCCATAGAGAAGGTGCCCAGGTCCCCTTGCAGGCGGCCCATTTCGTCCCGCACGGAGCTGTGCCAGCAGTCGTCCAGGTTGATATAGTTGTAGCCCGCCTCCGCCAGGCCGCTGGCCTCCATGGCCTCTGCCACCTCCAGGATCAGGTCCTGGTTGATGTTTTGGCGAAAGGTGTTCCAGCTGGACCAGCCCATGGGGGGCACGGTGGCGCCGCCGTAATTCGGTGCGTCTGTGGTGTCAATGGTCAGCTTGGAGGGGTGGGCGATCTTTTCCATCGCGCACAGCGGGCAGTTGCCGTTGACGCGGGTAATGATAAACCAGGCCACGAACCACACCAGCAAAATGGCGATGATCGCCAGCAGAATGATACCAAAAATCATAACAGTCCCATCTCCTTAAAGAATTCCAGTTCTTCCTTAGCGGCGGCGTAGGCGTCGTCGCTGTCCAGTCCCCGGGCCGTGCGCACCATAAAGTCCTTGCGGTGCCGGGTGTTGTAAACCAGACGGTAGCACCAGGCATATGGGGTCAGCCAGGGGTGGCCGTCTAAAAATCGAATGTAGGGTATGTGGCGCATTTGGCTGTATGCCGGGAACGCCAGGCGCAGCTTGCTGCGCAGGGGGCTTGTTTTCTCGCCCTGCTCCATTTGGCGGCGGGCAATGACGGCACTTTTGTTCCGGTCTGCGTTGCCAAAGGCGCCGTAGCTGACCAGGAAAGACTCGCAGTCCGCCGTGTCGTCCACATAGGGGGTGCCCACGCCGTACCAGCGGTGGCACACGGTGAGCACGATCTTGGCAAACGCCATCAGCCCGGCTTTTTCGCACAGGGTCAGCACCGCTTGTTCGTCGATCCGGCACCTTTGCAGCATGACGGCCAGGTCCAGGATCAGCTTGATCCCGGCGCCGTAAAAGCGAAAGTGGTGGGCCAGGTGGGCGATCAGGTAGGCAAAGTGGTAATTGTCCTCCAATTTGCCGCAGCAGCCCTCAAATTGGGCGTGTTCCATCGCGTCTGCAAAGGCGGTCTCGCACCGGGGATCGTCGCTGATCAGCGCTGTGTGCACCTCCAGCAGCACATCGCCCTTGCGGTAGTCATACACCGGGCCGTTCTGGGCGGTGCAGGCAAAGCCGCTGCTCATCAGCGCCTTTTTGGCTGCCTGGCGGTTGGCCGGATCGATGAGCAGGTCAATGTCGCCCATCAGGCGGCACTCCGGCACCGGGTACAGCTCTTTTAAGATAGCGCCCTTAAAGAACACATGGGGGATACCGGCGTCGCTGAGAATGCGGTACACCTGTTCCACCCCTTGCTTTTGGTGCTCGTACAGGAACACGCTGCTAAAGAAGTGCTCGCTGACGGCCAGGCGGCAGTCCTCCGGGATCACACCGGTATTGGGCGCTTTGTTGCACACCGCGTACACCACGGCGATCAGATTATGGGCCTTGGCAATGCCGCACAGCTTGGGGTAATCTATATCTGCGCGCAAGGTCACCGTCTCGCCTCGCAAAAAGGCGGCGGTCAGTTCAATTAAATAGGCAGTTTCAGCACACATGGGTTCCATCGTCAAATAATGTTGTTTTGGTCCAGAAAATCGTGGGCGGCAATGAGAATGCTCTTGTCGTTGTCAAACCGCAGCAGCGACAGCGCCCGATCGTAGGTGAGCCAAATGTAGTCCTCGATCTCTTCCTTTTGCATATGGATCACCGTGCTCGGGGTGGTGGCGGCAAAGATGGTCACCGTCTTTTCGATCCGATCCCGAATACGGTACTTGGACAGGCAGGAGAAGCCCTCGATCAGCTTGACCCGCAGGCCGGTCTCCTCCTGCACCTCGCGCAGGGCGGTCTGCTCCTTGGTCTCGCCCCGTTCAATATGCCCTTTGGGGAAGCCCCAGTGGGCGGAGCGCTTGTTTTTGATCAGCAGGTAGCGCACCTCGCCCCGAATGTCGTGAAAGATCACTGCGCCGCAGCTGCTCTCATACAGGCACTCCAGCCGGTAGCCGGGGAAGTCCCGCTCCGGGTCCAGGTACTCCAAAATGTCGTTGACAATGAACCGGGTGCTCTTGGGCGCCACGATCCAAATGGCTTTCTTTTCTTTTTTGTTTCGGAGGACGGCTATCACACGCCCGTCAAAGTTACGCACAGGGTGGTGGATGCCCATAATATAGGCAGCCTGGTCCTTTTCACCATATACTGTGCCGTAGTTCAGCGGATACCGATAGCCCGTACCGTCCGTAGAGCCAATGGGCATAACGACCTTGACTCTGGCGTATTTACCGAGCAATTTGTATTCACCACCGAGATAAAAGTTACTATGCACTTATTATATATAAATTGCAAAAGCAATACAAGGCTTTCTCAAAGAAAATTCAAAAAGCCGTAAAACTTGGCGAAAAAAAGCAGCCCTCCGGGGCAGGGAAGAGCCTGTACCCAAAGGGCGCTTTATATTATATACATTATATAAAGGTGCCTGTCCGGCGGTGGGCAACAAAAATGGCGTACCCGAAGGTACGCCATTTTCATTTGGAAATTGGGGATTAACCACCCAGCTGCTGAAGCAGGTTGCACAGTTCGCCGATCACATCATCGGTGTTGCCCTTCAGCATCTTCAGCACGGTGCCCACTACATCGGTAATGGAGCTGTTGTCAGATCCACCGATCAGGGAGCCAACCAGGTTGGCCACCGTGTTGTAGTTATCCTTGTAGTTGACGGTCTCAACCAGGTAACGCAGTACGGCGATCAGCGTCTCGGAGGAGTCGCCCTTTACATACACGCGTGTGCCGTAAGTGGCGGCCTGAGAAGCGTCGGTCAATACCTTGCCGTGGCTTGCCAGCTGGAACCAGTCAATGTCCTTAAGCTCCAGACCCAGGGGCTTGCCCTTGATCTTGATGATGCCGAGCACCTGGTTCAGCAGCGGAACAATGTTGTCCACGCCGATGATGGGCTTCAGCATAGCGGTCAGATCGTACAGGTCAATGTTCAGATCCAACTTCAGGCCAACCTTAGCCAGCATACCGTTCAGATCCACATTGAAGGCCTTGAATACCTGGGTCAGTACCGTGTTCACATTCACGATGGGCTTCAGTGCATCCAGCAGAGCGGAAACCGGAGTAAACAGGTTCTCGATCAGCTGCAGCAGGCCGTCGTTGGCAATGAACAGTGCCAGGTTGGGCAGCATGGACATCAGGGTCTGCAGCGGCGCATTCAGAATGTCCTCTACCTTATCCCACAGGGAGTTGACAATATCCAGCAGGATGTTGTCGTAGGCCTTGTTGATGTCCTCTCTGTACTGATACTGGGTCTTAATGTTGTAGCAGCCGAATGCCTCCAGCAGCGGAACAACTACGGAAGTGTAGCCGTTGGAGCCGGGGATATGGACGATGTTGAAGATGCCCAGAGAAGCATCGTTCAGCAGTACATCCAGTACGCCGTAGAACGGACGCATTGCAGCAGCCAGTGCGTTAAAGAAGCTATCCTTATCCTTTACGCCCCACTTCAAAGAGGAGGTGTTGACCTTGGACCAGGAGGAGGCGGAGCCGATCACGGCAGCCGCATTCGCGTAGGTCTTGCCATAAGACTCATCGGTGAGCAGCTTGGCAACGGTCTTGGTAGAATAGTCAATGCCGGTCTGGGCCAGCAGGGCGGTCAGGTTGGTGGAGTCATTGATCTTCACACCGTCCAGTGCCTTGCCAATGCCGGTGATCATGGCATTGATGGTGCTGTCCTTAAAGGCAGCCTTAGAGATCAGCTCGTTCAGGTTAGCCAAGCTACCGATCAGGCCATCCAGCATCGGCGGGATGTTCTTCAAGAAGTCTTGGTCCACAGTGGAGGGATAAGAGAACTTGTAGTCCTTGGTCTGGTAGTCGCTGTAATTCCAGAACGCGTTGGTGGGGTTCTCCTGGAGCAGATAGAACAGCGCACGGATGATCTGGTCTGCGGAGGAGGTGCCGATCTGGTCAAGTACCGCGTTGATGATGGACTTGTAATCCTTGATCGCGTCGATACCGCCCAGAATGGACTTCAAACCGCTGATGTTCTTGGTCAGCAGGTTGGCTACATAGCGAAGCACGGCGATCAGCGTCTCGCCCTGGTTGGCAGTGACATGCTTTCTATTATAATAGCCTTCGCTGTTCTTTGCAGCGCTCTTGACCGTGCTAACGGTGCCGTGGCTTGCCAGGGCGCCCCAGTCGATCTTGGGCAGCTGAATGTTAATGTTCTTAGACTTGAGCAGCTTGTTCACCAGCGGAACGATGGCGTTCTGGATGTCGCACTTGTTCAGGTTGTTCAAATTCAGGTGAATGTTCACACCCAGTGCGTCCTTAACCAGGTCGTTCAGGGACTTGCCGGCCAGCGCCTTGATAATGACCTCAACATCTACGCCGTTCTTCTTCAGTACCGGGAGGAGAGATGTTACCGGCGACAGAAGATTGTTGACGAGCTGTGCCAGGCCATTATTATCAATGTAGTATGCCACATTGGGCAGTACCGCGGTGAGGGTATCGAACGGAGCGTCCAGTACCTTGTTCAGGAAGCCTACGATGGGATTGAGAACATCCGTCAGTACGCTGTCGGTAGACTTCTTAATGTCTGCCTTGTACTGCTTGTAGGTCTTCACGCCGGGGCACTCCAGTGCCTCCAGCAGCGGAACGATG
>CAVIFY010000011.1:0-47378 GCA_963642245.1 Bifidobacteriaceae bacterium
GGTATAGACTGCGTGGCCCATACCGTAGATCAGGCCGGAGCCGTCGCCGGCTTCTTTATTGAGAATTTTGACCAGATAATCCTTTACCTGTTCCGGCTTGGTGGGATCGGCCACATTGGCGATAATATCCTCCATCATGTGGGTCACCCGAATGTTGGCGCCGCCGTGGCGGGGGCCTTTCAGGGAGCCGAAACCGGCAGTGATGGCCGAGTAAGTGTCCGTACCGCTGGAGGTGAGCACGCGGGTAGAGAAAGTGGAGTTGTTACCGCCGCCGTGGTCTGCGTGGAGCATTAAGCAAATGTCCAGCAGCTTGGCCTCTTCCCGGGTAAAGTTCTTGTCCACCCGCAGCTGATTAAGGATATACTCCGCCATGGTCTGCTCCTTGTTGATGGGGTGCAGGAACATGGTCTTATTGTAGAATGTACGGCGCTTGATCTGATAGGCGCTGTTCATAATGGTAGGGGTCTGGGCGATCAGCTGCAAGGACTGGCGCAGCACATTGGGAATGGAGGTATCGTCCGGGTTCTCATCAAAAGAGTACAGGGACAAAATGCAACGCGCCATCTTGTTCATAATATCCTTGGAGGCGTGCTTCATGATCACATCTTCCACAAACTCGTCCGGCAATGCCCGGCACTCGGACAGCACCTCGTGGAGAGAATACAGCTGATTGGCGGTAGGCAGGTTGCCAAACAGCAGCAGCCACACCACTTCCTCATAGCCAAAGCGGTCCTCGGCAATGCAGTTGTCCACCAGATCGCGAATGTCATAACCCCGATAAGACAGCTTGCCCTCCGTGGGGATCCGCTCACCGTCCAGAATATAATAGCCCTCTACCGAGCAGATACGGGTCAGCCCGGCCATTACGCCGGTGCCGTCGCTGTTGCGCAGCCCCCGCTTCACCTGATAGCGCTCAAAATCGTGGGCATTGATATAGTTATTCTTCCCCAGCTCCTGGCACAAATTGGACAGTGCGTCCATAGAGATGGGCGAAATATAATTGGAAGCCACAAAATCGCTCCTTTCAAACATACATTTAGAACAATCATTATACAATTATAATAGACAAATGTCAAGTTATCTGAAAGGAGAGATCCGATTTGAAAAAAGTGCTGATCCTGTTTGCCCTGCTGTTTTTGCTCACATTCGGGGTGCCCATGTTCGCCGCGTTCCACACCCAGGGCAGCAGCGATCTGGTGAGCCTGCTCCACTCTGCGGTGCTGACGGCGCCTATTCTCTGATGGAATTATCATTGATCTTGGTGATCCGGCAGCGGCAGCTGGCCTGGATCACAGAGGCGGAGAACACCCGGTTCCAGTCCCCTTTGGCCGCCGCGTAGGCAGCCGGGTCCGTCATAGCCAGCCGCGCCCCGGCCTGCACGCCGTCGCAACCGGCGGCCTGCAAACAGGCGTAAGCCCCGGTGCACAGCTCCACCAGCTTTTGCTCTGCCAGGCGCTCTATGGCGGCAATGGAGCGGTTGTCTATGGTGCTGATATAGCCCTTTTGCACCTCGTCCAGCATTACCTGGGCCTGTACCGCCACCCGGAACGCCAGGCGGCCGTCCTCCATAGCACTCTCTGCTCTCACCTTGCAGGACACCAACTCCACACCAATGTGCCCCAGCCGGTCATTTTGCAGAGTCAGCAGCCCGCTTTTGATCTTGCCGTTTAGCAGGAGAATACCAAAGGTGTCCGTCATATCCGCCGTGGCGGTCATTTTGCCACCGTCAAACAGTGCCAGCCCCACAAAAGCCGTGTGGGCGCCCTTGCTCTTTAGCAGCGGCAAATAAATATCCGAGGTGGGAGCGGCAAAGCGGCGCAGGGCGTCATTGACGGACACCACCGCGCCCATACCGCTGTCCTGCCCATTCTCCAGCAGGCGCACCATATTCTCGCTGGGCACCAGGGCGTCGTCCTCCTTGCTCTCCAGCAGGTCCTTGGCGTCGCCGTCTGCCACGCACAGCAGCACATCCGGCCGACTGGCGGCGCTGCGCACAAAGTAGTCCATATTGTCGCCCACCCCCTGCCGGGCCACGCTGCTGCTGAAAATGGTGATCTTGTTCTGCCCCAAAAACAGATTGCGGGACAAGTCCTTGGACAGCTTGGACAGCGCCTGGGAGATACCGGCGCCGCTCTCTGCGGTGTTGATGGTAATATTGCCGGACAGAGCCTCCGAGCCGTTGCCGCTCTTGGTCATATTCAGCGTCTGCACCGAGACGGACACCCCGTCCTCTGCCCGGTCAATGCTCATACCCTCCACCACCGCCAAATTGCTTAGGGTGCGCCGCCCGGCGCAGCCGGAGAGGGTGGCCGCCACCAGCAGCAGGCAAAGCAGGATCCTAACCGTTCGTCTCATTTGTACCACGCGCCTTTCTGTGCCCCGGCAGCCAGGCCAGGGGAATAAGGGTGGAGAACACCACAAAGGGCACCACCGTGATCAGCGGGGAGTGCTGGCCCACGGTCATCAGCCGCCCCAGGGCGCAGCTGACGGCAAAGGCTGCCAAACCGGCGCCCAGGCACTTGCCCTTGTACCCGCCGCTGCCCGGCAGGGTCACCGCCGCGCAGTAAAGCAGCAGCGCCGCCTTAATAAAGATGGCAAAGATCCAAAAGCCGGTGTACAGCGCGTCCATACGCACCAGCGAGCCGGTGCCCGCCAGCTGGGAGAGGGTATAGACCGGGAACGCCTGCAACCCGGCCGCGTCCCCCATCACACCGATGGCAAAGAGGAACAGCAGGCAGGTGGTCAGGTACGAGCACCCCAGCGCGCCGTAAAAAGCCCCAAAGCGCCGCCCGCCGGGCACCACCCGGTCCGCCAGCACCAAAAACAGATTGATCTCCGCCGTATTGGCTGCCAGCACCACGCCGTTCCACACCACTTCACCGGCGGTGTTGCTGCCCACCGGAAACAGACTGAACCACTGAAAGTGCTGCACATTAAAGCCCAGCACCACCGCCACCACCAGCGCGATCAGGCAAAAGGCAAAGCCGGAAAAGCGAGAAAGCCCTTGCAGACCCAGCAGCGCGCCGTACACGGCAAACAGGAAGATCAGCAGGGCAAAGCCCCAGCTTTTGGCCTCCGGGTTCAGCCGGGCAGAGGCAAAATAGGCAAAGCGGCACACATTGATCCCCGCCAGAAAGATAAAATTACAGGCATAAAGCGTGCCCAGCGCCCCATTATCCAGCGGCGAGCAGCCCCGGCGCACGCAAAGCAGGGTGGGCACCGCAAACAGCAGGGACAGCACCAGCGCCACCCCCACGCTCATAAGCATTTGGGTGGACAGCTTGCCGGCCATAATAGACTGCACATGGGTCAGGCTCACCACCAGGCGGCTGATATACAGCATGGCAAACAGGCTGAACGCCGAGATCTTGCCCTTATTCGCTCTCATCAATATGCGCACCTCGCAGATCCTGCACCCGCACCCGACGGCGGGCCAGCTTGGTCCAACTTTCCCGATAAAACACATCGCCCAGGGAGCGCACATTCAGCGGCGCGATGGGCGCGGCATACGGCACCCCGTAGGGACTAAGACTGCAAATATTCACAAACAGCGCCGCCATACCCAGCATCAGGCCGTAAAGCCCGGTGAGCCCCCCGGCCAGGATAAACAAAAGCCGCAGCACCGCCACGCTGTCATACAGGGGGAACGCCACATAAGAGGCAATGGCGGTAATGGCAATGATCACCAGCATAGGCGCGCCGATCAGCCCGGCGGACACGGTGGCCTCGCCAATAACAATGGCGCCGATGATGGACACCGCGTGGCCGATGGCCTTGGGCAGCCGCAGGCCCGCCTCTCGCATAATTTCATAAAAAATCAGGGTCATAATGGCCTCGTTCATTAGGGACAGCGGGGTGCGGAACTCTGCCGACGCAATGGTAAACAGCAAATTGGTGGGGATCAACTCCTGGTGGAAAGTGCCCAGTGCCACATACACCCCGGGCAAAAACACGGAAATGCCAAAGCTGAAATACTTGAGCAGCCGCACAAAGCCGCCGAAAAACGGCGGATAATCGTAATCGTCCAGGGACTGGAAATTGTCGCTGAAAAGATAGGGCACATACAGCACAAAGGGCGTGCCCTCCACCAGCACCGCCACCCGGCCCTCATAGAGCTTGGACGCCAGCACATCCGGGCGCTCTGTGGTGCCCACGGCAGAGAAAAAAGAGCGCATATCCGTGTCTAAAAAAGGCAGCAGTTCGCCGTAGTCCGCCACCGTGTTCAGGTCTGCGTCCTTGAGCCGCTGCTCCACCGCCTCCACCAGTTCCGGCGCGGCCCGGTCGTCTAAAAAGGCCAGCACCACCGGGGTCGGCGCGGCGGTACCCAGCTGGATCTGGCGCAGCTTTAAGTGGTGAGTCTTCATCCGCTTGCGCAGCAGGGCCTTGTTGTCGTTGACAGACTCCACAAAGCACTCCTTGGCGCCCCGCACATTGGTCTCGTTCTCCGGCTCGTCGGTGCTGCGCTTGGTCCAGCCCTGAATGCCCATCACCATAGCCCGGGGGCAGCCGTCCAGCACAAACACACAAAAGCCGCTCATTAAATAGTAATAGGCGTCCTCAAAGGTCTCCGCCTGGCTCAATTCCACCGACTGCACGCAGGTGCGCATCAGCTGCCGGAACTGCTCGCCGGGGGTGCGGGCCTCCACCTGCGCCCCCAGCACCGGGCCCATGATCATCTGGCCCAGTTGCAGGGAGTCCACCAGCCCGTCCATCACGGCAAAGAAGCACTTGCGCCCGCCGGTCTCCGCCTCCTTGAGCAAAAAATCCGAGCAGTCCGCAAAATCCGCCTGGAACTTCTGCACATTATAATCGTATTGCCGTCGTAAATTTTCCAATTTCTATCACCCATACTAATTTTGGCATAACCGGTGGATTTATTCACAAAATACAAGCGGTGATCCTATTGACTGTCATTCTTATTCGCGCGCTGCTGATCTACTTTGCCGTTATTTTGGCGGTACGGGTGATGGGCAAGCGCCAGATCGGCGAGCTGAACCCCCACGAGCTGGTCATTACCATTTTGGTGAGCCAGATCGCCTCCATTCCCCTGCAAGACAACGCCATGCCCCTGGCCAACGCCTTTTTGCCCATGCTGCTACTGGTGAGCCTGGAAATTCTCGCCTCCGTAGCCTCTATGAAAAGCCTGCGACTGCGTAACTTTTTGCAGGGGCGGCCCATCTTTCTTATCCGCCACGGCAAGCCGGACGAAAAGCAAATGCGCCGCCTGCGCTTTACCGTAGACGACCTGGTAGACGCCCTGCGGCAAAAGGATGTGTTCGACCTATCCACCGTGGAGGAAGCGGTAGTAGAGACCAACGGTAACCTGTCTGTGCGGCTGCGCACGGAGGAAAGCCCGGTGACCCCCAAACAGCTGGGCGTACCGGCGCCGGACGACGGCTTTCCCATACCGGTGGTCACCGACGGCCACATTGTACCGGAATACTTTGGCGACCAGGTGCTGGACGCGGCGGCCATTGCCAAGGCGCTGCAAAAGGAGAACCTGCGCCCCGGCGAGCAGCTGGTGGTGACCATAGACGACAGCGGCACCGTCTTTGCCGTAAAAAAGGAGAAGAAAAAGTGAAGCGCACCTGGTTTGCCATTTTATTTTTGCTGCTGGCCGCAGGGCTGTGTATCTTTGAGCAGCACACGGTCAAGACCACCTTTGAGAATATGGAGACCCTGCTGCAAAGCATGGACGCAGCCGCCGCAGAGGAGAATTACCCGGAGGCGGAGCGCAAGGCCCGCCAGCTGCAAAACATCTGGACCGCCCGCTACCCCACCCTGTGCGTGCTTATGGAGCACAGCGCCTTGCAGGAGGCGGGGGTGACCCTGGGCACGCTGCAACCCCTGGCCCGGGACGAGAGCGACGACCTGCGCCCCACCATTCGCCAGTGCCAAACGGAGCTGGCCGAGATCTACGACGACAGCAAGGTAACGGTGGGCAATATTTTTTAGCATAAAAAAGGCACAGCCCACGGACTTTATCTCCGCTTGCTGTGCTTATTTTTAAGTGTAATTCGGTTTTGATAATAAAAAGAAATAGCCGTTGCGATTTGCGGTGCCGGTTTTACGGATGTCTGTACTGCCCGTGGTTTTTCGTTTTTTTGCCGTACTGGATCGCGAATTTCGGGCAGTGATGTAAGCAGGAAAGGCACATCACGCATTGCTCCTTGACCCATTCGGGTTTGCGGTCCCGGATCTGAATAGCGGAGACCGGGCAGTTTTTGGCACAGAGTCCACACCCAACGCAGCTGTCTTCAACCGAAAAATGCTTTGTTTTGCGCATAGAGTCATATTCCAGGTTATGCCCGATCTTGGCAAGGGGATAAGGCAGCTTGTTTTTCATAAAATCCCCGCTGGCAAAATGCTTGATCTGCTTGATAATATGATCAATTTCCGGTTCCGCACGATCGTTTATGCGCCGCACTTTCTCCTGATCGCTCAAATCAAAAATCGGCGTCCAGGTATCCGGCACTTTGACGCTGAATGTGGCAGCCAACGGCAAGCCTTTGGGCGCGAGAATATCATCTGCAAATCGCCCGGTCTGTCCCGGTGTTGTTCCGTAGGTCGCAACAAAATATATATAATCCGGCTTGTGGCTGAAATCAAGTCGTTGTAAAAACTCGGTTACGATAACCGGCAATCCCCAAGAGTATGTGGGGCTTACGATACCCAGCGTTTTGCATTCTTCATCAAACGAGAAGATTTGTTTTTTATAGCAGTCTGTAACAGAAACGGCAATGTCGCCTGTTTCTGCCGCGATCCTTTTGGCAACATATGCGCTGTTCCCGGTGGCTGAAAAATATAAAATCATAGCCTGTCTCCTTATTACACAAGCGACTAAATTTAGACACTTGCAAAATTCTTGACTTCATACTATACTGTAACCGGCAGCAAAACAAGTAACATACGGACCCGCCTGTTCAAAGTTGGACAAATATTGAAATTTGCAAAAGAGGGCAGCTATGAAATACGATACCACAAAGCCGTTAACAAAGGGCGCAAAGCGCACGCTTGGGGCATTCACTAAGGAAATGCTTATGCTTTTGTCTGAAAAACCCTTTGAGGAGATCACTGTCGGTCAGTTATGCGAAGTGGCACAATATCCCCGCGCAACATTTTATAATTACTTTGACGATAAGTATGATCTGCTTGATTACTGCTGGCAAACCCTTGCCGGGCAGCTGGGATTTAGCGATTATCATCACGCCGCAGAGAATGAAATGCTGTACCTTTATTTTGACCGCATTTATGACTTTACAAAGGAAAATGAAGCTGTGATACACAAGGTGCTTTCGCATAACAGCGAGGTGGGATATATGTTCTCCAGTTTCAGGAATTTTCTAAATAATACAATGCGCCAAATATTCAAAGATTGTACGGAGGCTACACAAAAAGATATTCCCAATGCGCTGCTGGCAGACCATTACAGCAACACATTATTTCTTGTGTGGCAGTGGGCGGCATTCAAAAAATCCAACTGCACCAAGGAACAGGCGCATACATACCTTTGCGCATTGGTGGGCAATTTGTAAATTTCTCCGCATATTCCGGGTGTGAAAAATGAAATCATAAATATAAAAAACGAGTGAAAGGACTTCTCTTTTCACTCGTTTTGATTTATGCGGCGCCGGCAAAAAGCCGTTCGCTGTTTCTATTCTTATTCGCTTTTGGCGTTCTTATACTTCTCCGCTTGCAGGCGGAACATATAGGCGTAGGTGCCGTCTGCCGCCATCAGTTCGCTGTGCGAACCGCTCTCAATGATCCGGCCCTGCTCCATCACATAAATTTTATCGGCCTGCACAGTGGTGGACAGCCGGTGAGAAATGAAGATCACCGTCTTGTCCCGGGCAGCCTCCAGCATAGCCCGGTTCAGCTGGTACTCCGCCACCGGGTCCAGGTTGGCAGACGGCTCGTCCAGGATCACAAAGGGGCAGTCCTTGTAAAACGCCCGGGCCACTGCCACCTTTTGGCTCTCGCCGCCGGAGAGCATCAGTCCGTCGTCGTCAAATTCCCGCAGCAGTTGGGTATCCACCCCCCGGGGCAGCGGCCGCTGAAAGCCGCTGTGGTCCAGCGCAAGGCGCACCCGCTCCGGGTCAAACTGCGGGCTAAGGGCCACATTCTCCCCCACCCGGCAGGCAAACAGCTGGAAGTCCTGGAACACCGCCGCGAACCGATCCCGGTGGCTTTGCAAAGTGCAGTCCCGAATGTCTTGCCCGCCGATCAGGATCCGCCCGCCGGTTGGCTCATACAGCCGCAGCAGCAGATTGGTCAAGGTGGTCTTGCCGGCGCCGTTGTAGCCCACCAGGGCGATCTTCTCTCCCGGGTGAATGGTCAGGTCAATATCCTGCAAAGTGGGCGCCGCCCCGCCGGGATAAGTAAAGGTCAGGTGCTCCAGCCGGATCTCCCCGGGCCGGTTCTTTTGCGCTGTCTGCGCTCCGTCCCGAATGGTGGGTTCTGCGTGGAGAAAGGCCCGGTACTTCTCAATGAGCTTGGCCCGCTCGTCAAACTGGGCCACGCCCCACACGGTCAGAAAATTCAGGCTCATGGCAATGGCATATGCGCCGTTAAAGCTGGCCACAAAATCCCCGGGGCTGATCTGGTGGCGCACCAGCACCAGGTAGCCCAGATACATGGGCAGCACAAACATAAAACCCAGCACCTGCACCCCGGTCTCCTGGAGCAGATAGCGGCGGGTGATCTTGCCGTAGTATTTCTTTTGGCAGGCGATCACATCGTCCGCCGCCTGGTCGTAGCGCTCCATCAGCAGGGGCGCAATGCCGTTCATACGCACCTCTTTGGCATAATCCTGCAAGTAAAACAGCCGCTGGAAGTAGTCCGCCCGCCGATGGTAGCGGGTGTTCTCCACCTGGCGCTGCACCTGCAAGTTACTGATGGCCTTGCTTAGGGGCAAAAACAGCAAAATGGACGCCAAAATGATCACCAAACACAGCGGGTCAATGGTCAGCAGCACAGAGGAAATGGCGATCAGCGAGATCAAATTGCCAAAGTACCGGCGCACCAGCCCCAGCAGATTTTGGATATTATCGCCGGAGGACTCAATGGTCAGGATAAAGCGGTTGTAGAAATCCGGGTCGTCATAGGACGCCAGGTCCAGCTCCGCCGCCTTGGCATACAGCCGCCGGTTCAGCCGGTAATAGGCCTTTTCCCTTTGCACATTCCAAAAGAATTCCCGATACAGATAGGACGCCAACCGGCACAGCGCCAGCAGCGCCACCACCCCGGCCACCACGGCGTACAGCCGCTTTAAGTCCCGACCGGAGGTGACAATGTCGATCACATACTTGACCCCCAGCACGCTAACCAGCTGGCCGGGCAGCACCGTCAGCACGCCCCACACCAGTTCGCCGATCACCAGCGCCGGAGAGGCGGCAAACAGCAGCCGCAAAAAGTAGAACAAATTGGAGAACATGGAGTGCTCCCCCGCATTCTTAGGCTTGCGCACCGGCGGCACCCCCTTCCTGCTTATAACCGGAGGCTTGCAGGCGGAACATATCCGCATACAGTCCGTTTTGCTCCATCAGCTGCCGGTGGGAGCCGCTCTCTTGCACCCGCCCATCGGCCAGCACCAAAATCCGGTCGCTGAGCACCGCGCTGGACAGACGGTGAGAAATAAAGATCACCGTCTTGTTCTCCGTCACTTGCAGCAAATTCTCATACATTTTATATTCCGCCACCGGGTCCAGGGCAGAGCTTGGCTCGTCCAGCACCGCGATCTGGAAGTCACGGGCAAACAGCCGGGCGGTGGACACCTTTTGATTTTCGCCGCCGGACAGGCCGGTGCCTGCGTCGTCAAACTCCCGGGTCAGCACCGTGTCTGCCCCCCGGGGCAGCGAGGCGATCTTGTCCCACACGCCGCTGTGGCGCAGCGCCTGCTCTGCCAGGGCTTTCTCCGCCGGGGTACAGGCGTGGCCGATCACATTCTCATTGACGGACAGGGCAAAGTTTTTATAATCCTGGAACACGGTGCCAAAGGCGCCCCGCAGCTGCTCCAGATCGTATTCCGGCAGCGGCTTGCCGTTATAGAGAATTTGGCCACCGGTGGGATCGTAAAAGCGCAGCAGCAGCTTGACCAGCGTGGACTTACCGGCGCCGTTAATGCCCACCACCGCCAGGGTCTCGCCCTGCCGCAGGGTAAAGTTCACATCGTGGAGCACCTGGCGATCGGTGCCCGGGTAGGTAAAGTCCACATGGCGAAATTCCAGCGTTTCCAGCGGCGGCACCGGCAGCGCGCCGGACACCACCTGGGGCTGATAGTCCAAAAACTCCCGCAAATTCTGAAAATACAGGGCCATCAAGGTCATTTCGTCAAAGCACTCGGTGGTGTCCAGGGTAGACTCCCGCACCGCGTTAATGCCGGAGGCCACCACGCTAAAGCCGGACACGGTCAGCCCGCTGCCCTGCACAAAGCTGTGGCAGGCAAAGGCATAAGTGCCCAGCACCGGCAGCAGCTCACCCAATAGGCTGCTGACCACGCTGTACAAAAAAAGCCGCACGCCGTAGTCCTTAAGAATACGCACATTGGCCTTAGTGGCCGCCTCCATACGCCGAACCATCACGGCAAAGATATTGGAGGTGCGCATATCCTTGGCATACTCCCGCAGGTACACCGTGCGCTGCACATAGGCTTTCATTCGATTGTTGGCGGTCATAGACATATCCCGCCGATAGACGCACTTGCTCTTATACACCTCTACGGCAAAGACGAAAAACACCGGCACCAAAAACAGCAGATACAGCGGGTGCACCGCCGCCACGGTAGCCATCACGCACACCAGCGCCACCACATCCGCCACAAAGGCGGAAAAGTCAAAGCAGATCAGGTCAAAAAAGCCGTTGGTGGTCACCATGGTGGCCCGCTGGTATTTGTCGTAGAATTCCGGGTTCTCATAACAGGCCACATCCACGGACAAAGCCTTTTCAAAAATGCGGTCGTTGAGCAGTTTCAGCACCCGCTTGGTGGCGCACTTCTCCATGCGCATACCCTCCCACTGGGCCACCTTTACGGCCAGCGCCAAAAGGGCAAACGCCGCCAACTCCCCCACATAGGTGCGAAAGTCGCCGCTGCCGGTGATCACATCCAGCAAGATCTTTAAGAACAAAATATTCTGCAAATAGCGGGAAAATACCGCATATAGCCCCTCTTGCAGCAGATAGCCGATCAGCAGGCGCTTGTCCGTCTGCCACACCAGGCGCAGGGCGTAGATCACATTTTTCAGCACAGGAACCTTGAACTGCTCCTCTGTCATTTGCATATAGGGCATTCTTTTCTCTCCAAATCGCAGGCCGCCGCCCGCCGTCATTGGTAAAAGGGTAGCATATTCCGCCGGTGCTGTCAAATGAAAAGGAACCCGACTGCTCAGCCGCGTTCCTTTTGTTTTTCTTATTCTGTATAAAGCGCCGTTATTTGCTGTAAGTGTCGATCCGGATCAGGTCCGCCTCGCTAAGGGGCGGCTGCTCCAGCGCAGCCAAATTCTCCAGCAACTGGGCCTTGGAGTGCACACCCACCAGCACGGAGGTGACCCCTTTTTGCTGCCACAGCCACTGGATCGCCAGCTGGGACAGGGTCTCGCCCCGATCCCGGGCCAGCTGATAGAGCTTTTCGATCTGCTGGGCACGGCGCTGGTCGTAGCCCACATGGGCTTGCAGCTTTTCGTTGCCAAACAGGCGGGCGCCCTCCGGAATGCCCTTGGCGTATTTATCCGACAGCTGCCCCTGGGCCAGCGGCGAGAAGCAGATCACACCCTTGCCCTTGTCCCGGGCTTCTTTCAGCAGCTTGTTTTTCTCCACCGTGCGATCAAAGATGGAGTAGCGATTTTGGTTGATGACAAAGGGTGCGTGCACATCGTCGCACTTGTGGTACATCCGGTGCATGGTCTTGCCGTCGTAATTGCTCATGCCCACATACAGGGTCTTGCCCCGGCGCACCAGGTCCGCCAGGCACAGGGCCGTCTCTTTCAGCGGCGTGTCCGGGGTCATACAGTGGTGATAAAAAATATCCACATACTCCAGCCCCATCCGCTGCAAGCTCTGGTCCAGGGAGGCGGTCAGGTACTTGCGGCTGCCGCCCCGACCACCGTAGGGGCCGGGCCACATCTCGTACCCGGCCTTGGTGCTGATGATCAGCTGGTCCCGGTAAGGGCGCAGGTTTTCCTTGAATATCCGGCCAAAATTGATCTCTGCACGGCCCGGCTCCGGTCCGTAATTGTTGGCCAGGTCAAAGTGGGTCACCCCGTGGTCAAAGGCCGTCAGGATGATCTCTTTCATGGTATCGTAATCATCGTTCACGCCAAAGTTCTGCCACAGCCCCACAGACAGCGCCGGCAGCCGCAGGCCGCTTTTGCCGCACCGGTTATAGGGCATGGTCTCGTAGCGTGTTTCGCTTGGCTCATACATTCCGCTCACCTCCCCTGCATTTTACCATACCCGCCGTTCTCTGTAAAGAGCGCAAAGGGCATATCTCTTCCCTTTTCTCCTACCCTGTGCTATAATAAAATTAGAGTCATTCTGCGCAAAAAAGAAAACCGAGGAGATAAAGAGATGAACCCAATGACTGCTAAGTATAAAATGAAAAAGCGGTACATTCTGCTGGCGGTGCTGTTCGGGCTGGCCTGCGTCGGCTGCGCCCTGGCGCGGCTGCTGGTGAATTACGCCAGCGTGTCTACCGTTTCTCAAGCCGCCGGGCCGGAGCACGCCCCGGCTTATACCGCGCTGGCCGTGGTGTGCCTGGTGCTGACCGTTGCCGCCCTGGCTTGCAGAGAAAAGGCAAAAATGCAAAGCACCAAAAGTCTGGTGTGCTTCCTTATAGCGGCGGCTGTCCTTTGCGGTGTCACCGGCGCCGTGGCCGCCAGCGTACCCACCACAACCGGCTATATGGCTGCAAAGGCGGACCCGGCAGCGCCGGAGCTGTGCCCCATTGACCGACTCAGCTTTGACCGGGTGCCCAAAGAGAAAGTGTATTTTTACAAACAGGTGCGCTTGGGCAAAAGCTACTGGTGCGGCGGCAGCGATCGCTTTACATTCGCCCCAAAAGAGAGCCAAGAGGAAAGCACCTGGGACCAAAGCAACGGCCAAACGGTACTGACCTACTATTATTTGCAAGACCCCACCGGCCGCCGCTTGCAGGAAAACAGCTTTAAGACCGCCTTTGCCGTTACCGATGTGGAAGAAGACGAACTGACAGACGGACCCTACCGGGTATGCAATTATGACACATACAGCCGGGTGACCTATGCGGACGACACATCCACCTTTTGCCTGACCGCACCCCACACCGCGACCACCCGGTACACAGACGCGCAGCTGCTATCCGTCGGCAAGACCCTGCACCGGGCGCTGCAAGCCCGCGCCCAAGCCTAAAAACAACCGAATAGAAAGCGAATACATAGGAAAAGAGCAGACAAGAAGTCTGCTCTTTTTTTGCAATGATTTGTGTGGTTTATTCGGTGCGGTCGCGCTTTTTGCGGCGGGAGACCAGGCAGATGAACGCACCGCCGCTGAGGAGCAATGCGGACAAAACGCTGCCGTCCCTACCGGTTTGGGGCGATTTGGCAGTGGGCGACGCTTTTTTGGTGCTCGGCGACTTGGTCGTGCCGGGCAGTTTGGCCGTTACGGTATCTGCCTGCTTGATCTCCTTGGTAGCCGCGGCGTCGGCAAAATACTTGCCGCAGTCCGCGCAATACCAGTATTCCGTGTTGCCTGCGGCGGTCTTGGTGGCTGCCTTGGCAGGGAAATGCTTTAGCTGCCCATGGTTCGCCGGGTCAAGCGCGCCATAGCCTGCGCCGCAAACGGTGCAAACCGCCGGTGCCTTGCAAGTGGCTTTGCCGCCGGTGCAGTCCCCTGTCTCCAGGGCGCCGCAACCGTCTACCGTGCACTTGCGACTGTGGGTGCCGTCGCCATTTGGCGTCCATTCCGCAAAAGTATGGCCGTCGTTAATGGTGACGGTGACGGTAGTGGTGTTGCCCGCCTTGTCGGTAGCAACGATGGTCTGCGCCCCCTGTGCCGGAGAGAGCATAAAGCCGCCGTTTTCGTCCGGCGTTACCGGCGTGCCGTTGACGGTCACCGTGTCCAAATATTTTTCAACCACCGTCACAGTTTGAGCGGCGCAGTAAGTCCGGCCGTTCTCCGCACCGGCGATCACCGGGGCGGTGCCGTCCAGCACAATGCCGTCCGAGCAAATATAAGACACATTGTCCGCCGTGTCGGTGAGTTTGGCATAAATCACATAGGCATTGTCCGGGTTCAAATGCAGTGGTTCCGCATACGCCGCAAAGGCGCCGCTTTCCAGTTCCGCCTGGGTCAGCGCTCCATCGGACAGCAGATATTCAATGGACACATCATCGCCGCTGTTGTCCCGGGCGGTGATCGTTACCGTCTGCGTGTCCTTAAAGAACAGGCCAAAGGTGATGGTATGCAGCAGGGTTTTCCAGCTGTTTTCGCTGATTTTGATTTCGCCGGTGGGCAGTTCGTTGTCTTTCCACCGGGCAGTGAGGGTCACATTCTCCGCAGGCATGGTTGCAGGGATCTCCCGGTCCCAGCCGGCAAAGGCGTAACCCGGTTTGGTAGGCGCCCCGGGCGCCGTGACCGCCGTGCCGTAGTCCTGGGTGATCGGCGCGATTTGGCTGCCGCCGGCGGTATCAAAAGTGATGGTATAGGCATTGACCTTCCACAGAGCGGTGATGGTCAGGATCTTTGCGGGCATGGTGGCGGGGAATTCCTGATCCCAGCCTATGAAAGTATAGCCGGTTCTGGTCAATGTGGGCGGGGTGACCGGCGTGCCGTAATCCTGGTCGATGATAATGTCCGGCTCACCGTTGGCAGGCTGAACTCTGATCACATACGAAAGGATCTGCCACCCGGCGTACAGGGTCATATCCCCGGGGATCGGATCGTCAAAGTCCCATCTCCGGGTGCAGGCGGCGTCCTGATACCAGCCGGTGAAGTTATAGCCCTCCCTTACCGGCTCTTCATCGGGTCTTGGGATACACTCGTTTTGTTTCTCCTGGCAGGTTGCCGGACCGGTGAGCGTGCCGCCGTTGGGATCAAAAGTGACCGTGCAAAGGGGCGCCTCCTCCCACATGGCATACAGGGTGCAGTTCCCCGCCTTGTCATACCGGGCTGTGCTGTTGCCGTTTTTGTCGCCGTATCGCTTACCGCCCCACTTCTGGTCATACCAGCCAAGGAAGAAATATCCCTTGTACCGCGGTATGGGCATCTGATCCGACTCTTCGCCATAGGTGACCTGCATGGTTCTCTGCGGCACCGTACCGCCATTGCCGTCAAAAGTGACGGTGTACCGATTGGCGGTCCACACAGGATAGAGGGTCAGCGGCTGATTTTCGGTATAAACGGCTTCAAGGCCGTACACCTTTTCGCCGCCGTCTATGGCGGCCCAGCCGGTCTGGGTGTAGCCCTCGCGGGTGAACAAAGCGCCCTGCAGGGTAAGGGCCTTGTCGATAAACTTAATGCTCGTTACCGTATCGCCGGTGCCGTATGCGCCGGGTTGGTAGGTCACACTGTAACCGGCGGTAACGGACAGCTTAGACACACTTGCCGGCACGGTATCGCCGGGTGCGTAGCAATTCCCGCTGTCGTCCGTCCAGCCCAGCGGCATATCGGCAGGCAAACTGTCCGGGCGGGGCAGTCCCTGGGTGGCGGGGGCGGTAAAGTCCCCGCCCTTTTTCACGATCATTTGGATCACATCGCTGTTCTCGCCGGGCATATTGGCGCCCAAATGCAGTTCCACCGCTTTCAGGCTGTCGGCAGCCAGGTCAGTGGGCAGTTCCAGCACTGGGCGGTAACCGATATCCTTGCCGGAGACGGCGGCGTTGCGGCCGTAATAATAGCGGGCGGAATTGAACCCACGGTTGGCGCAGGCGCCGCTTTCCCCGGTGTAGGGGTCCTGGCCCCAGCTGAATATTTTGCTCCAGTTCTTAATATAGCCGGTCTGATCGTCCTTGTTGTCCTGCCCCGCTTTATCCAAAATGGCGTCCCACTCATTGTTGGCGGGCGTGCCTTGCTTTGTGTTGCCGGAGCCGGAATAATTGCTCCCCGCAGACGGCGCGCGCAGGGTGTAATCTATGCCGCCGCTGGTGTAAGCCTTGCCATAGATCACCCCTTTTCTGTTTAAGGCGTTCCAAAATATATTGTGCATTACATTGTAATCGGCAATAAACAGGCTGTGCTCGTAAGACTGGGTGTCCGTATCGTACTTGCCCTCTAACGCATAGGCGTCCACCGTGCCCACATAGGTAAAGGGCACATAGTGCAAACTGGTGTCCGGCAGCGGGGCCGCGCCGCTGTCGCTGCCACTGTTCGGCTCGCCGGGCATATCCACGCCGGACAGGTCAAAATAGTACCTGCCGCCGGGGGTCAGGTTGAACTGCTCGTTGACCCGCTTTTCCACCTTTAGATCAACTGCTGTATAACCGCTGGAAAAATCGGTCTTGCAGTCGCCGTTATACTGCTCGTTAAACACATACAGTTGATAGTTGCCCTCGGCAAACCCGGCGGGGATCCGAATTTCTGCCGTGCCGTTGGCCTCCGTAAGGGCGGCGGTGCAGCGACCGTAATAGGTGGGGGTGCCGTCGCTCTCATCCACCAGCATAGCGGAGATATACTCGTTGGCACCGGTCTTTGCACCGGTGTAGTCGATCTTTACGGTATCGCCCTTGGTAGAGGCGGTCACCGACCGGGTGGTTACGCTGAACGCCTGGCGACCGGTGTCAAAAAGAGTCAACTTCCACGCATTGCCGCTATATGCGGGAACGGGGGTCAGGGCGCCGTCCGTCCCCTCTGCCGACTTGCCGCCCTGGGCCGCGGAAATATAGAGAATATCGGACCCGGTGGTGCGCAGGTTCATAGCCGGGCGGATCGCAGCCGTCGTGCCCATCTGATCGCCGATCAGGTTGGCGTCCTCGCCCACATAAACCGGCATACTATTATAATAGGAACGGAGCCAATACCGCGTTCCCAAATCGGCAGTAAAGGGCGGTCCGGCCATACGCGAGTTAAAATCGGTAAAGCCATAGTCCGAGTTAAGCACATCCCGAATGGAGGGCGCAAACACATATTCCCCCTCCAGGTTGCCGGTTTGATACTTAAAGGCAGGATAATAGGACGGCGTTCCCGGACTTTTGTATAAATACTCGCTGCTTGCCTCGCTGACCGCAGGGATCTGCCCCCGCTCAAGCGAGGTAAAAGCGCTGCTGTAGAAGTTGGCGCACCACGCTTGCGCTGCGCTGCCCTGCCACAGGTATCTGTCTGTTTTATCCGGCGGGTTGAACTGTGTGTAGCCGCCGGCATTGCTACCCATACATTCGTCCGTCAGCAGGAACAGCGCGCCGGTGTCGCCGGTGTTTGCCTTGGTGTCCAGCACCCGCCACTTAATGGGCTTATTGTTCCAGGTGCCGTAATAGATATAGTTATAGCCGTTGGTTGCGTCATAGCCGCTGATGGAGCCGATCCCCTTGCGGATAGCGGCGGTCTCTCCTGCCGTACTGCCCGCGGCATAAGCACCGGTGGGCACCAGGCAGATCACCATACATAAGGCGAGTAAAATGCTGAGTAGGCGTTTCTTCATTTTGCGTGACCTCCGTGTAGATGGGATTTTTTGCGTTTGACTGTGCATACCGTGCAGGCACCGCCGCTGATGAACAGCAGCACCAGTCCCAGCAGCGCCGGGTCAGCGGCACCGGTTTGGGGTGATTTCGCCTCGGCTTTGGGTGACTGCACCGGAGTTTTAGCGGATTTATGATCGGTTTTGGGCGCCGAATCGTCCGTTTTGCGCGGTTGATCGTCAGGCTGCGTAGATGGTTCACCGGGTTCAACAGACGGTTCGCCCGGTTCCGGATCGGGCACCACAGGCTTTTTCTCCAGCGCGTTGATGGCGTCCTCAATGGCCTGTGCCATTGCGTCCACCGCTGCCTGTTCCGTAATGTTCTTGCCACGGACCACGGTGCTTATTGCCGCTTCAACCGCGGAAAAGTCTTTGTAATCATCTTTATTCAGCGCGTTCGCCCTGGTGATGGCTGCGTTCACCTTGCTGTAATCTGCGTCTTTGTATTCCAGCGCGTTGATCGCATCTTCAATGGCCTGTGCCATTGCGTCCACCGCTGCCTGTTCCGTAATGTTCTTGCCACGGACCACAGCGCTTATTGCCGCTTCAACCGCCGAAAAGTCTTTGTAATCATCTTTATTCAGTGCGTTCGCCCTGGCGATGGCTGCGTCCACCTTGCTGTAATCCGCGTCTTTGTATTCCAGCGCAGCAATAGCGTCATTGATAGCCTTAGCCATAGCATCAACATCTACCTGCTCGTCGAGATTTTTGTCGCGAGCAACGGCATTTACTGCCGCTTCAACCGCAGAAAAGTCCTTGTAATCATCTTTATTCAGCCCATTTGCTTTGGCGATGGCTGCGTCCACCTTGCTGTAATCCGCCGGATATACGGTGAATTTCACAGGCGTGCTGCCGTCACTTTGAATGTAGGTGTCGCTGCCGTCCTCATTTGTATAGCCGCTTCCCCTGACACCGCCCGAAAGATTCAGCTTTTCTGTTTTAATCGCAGTATTTCCGGCACAGCCGGTGTCGAGTATCACAGTTCCGCCGCTGAAGGAGGATGTACCGTTAAGCACTTTTATCAGAGGCTCCGCGTAATCCCAATATGAGTCAGCCGGGAATACCGTGGGCGTATGCTCGCCCCAGTCCCACGCCGCGTCAAGCGTTCCTCCGCTGACGGTGAGTTCCTTGCAGCAAATGGCACGGGAAGCATACAATACATTGGTATATTCATTCTTATATACCAGTTCGCGCACCGTCAGGCTGCCGTTTTGCAGCTCCACGGTATCTGCGTCGATGTGCCCGCTCGTCACCGTGCCGCCCGATATGGTCAGCTTGGCAGGACCGTAAATAGAATTGGCAGTCAATTCGCCGGCAGTAACCGAGAACACGCCTTGATTATTTGCAGGACTTGATTGATCCATATAGATACCGCCGACGCACTCAAACTCTCCGCCGGTGATCTCGATGTTTCCGTTACCGCTGTTTTGGAACATTTCCTTTACGACCGAAACGGCAGCGCTGTCACTTGTTGCGTAAGAGTAGATTTTCCCACCGGAAAGTTTCAGATCGCCGCCGGAAATGCGAATTGCCTGACTTGTCTTTGCCGTAAGAGCAGCACTATCGGATACAGAAAGACTTCCCTGCATGATATATAAACCAAAGGATAGACCCTTTTCCATCATATCCGAAACGGTTTTGACAATCAGCTTGCCGCTGCCGGAAATTGTGACATTGCCGCGGTAGATTTCAATACCTTCAGAAAAGGATTCAGTAACATCGTTCGGATCCTCGGTATCAAACGATTCGCCGCCGATGGCGGTGAGCGTGCCGCCCGAAACCGACAGGCTGTGCCCTTCCGAAAGCTGAACGCCGAGAGAAAACGCGCAATCGGCAGAAGATGTTTTGCCCCCCTGCGCAGTCAACGCACCGCCCTTTACCGTAAGATTGCCGTCTGCATAAAGGGCAGCCGAATATGTCCACGCATCACCGCTGTTGATATGATCGCCGGAATTTACAAAGAGCGTACCCGTGCCGTTTGCTTCGCCCTGCACCGTCAGCGCACCTGCGGCGTAAATTCCGTAAACATAAATCTTATTATTATAATCACCGTCTTCCGCTGCAGCTGCACCGCCGCCGATGATGTGGTTTTCCGTGCCGTCTGCCAAGATAACGGTCGCACCGTCGGGCAGTTTTACCGCGGTCGTTGCCGTGGTCGCCATAGAAACACCTTTCAGTGTAAGCGTTTTGGTGCCGTTATCCCATGTGGAGTCTTCCGCTCCGTTTTTGGCACTGTTGAGCAGAGCGATGGCCTCCGCGCCGCCGTCGGAAGCAGTAAAATCAGCCGTTTTGTCCACGAGCTTTGCCCACTTTGCCGCCAGCGTAATATCCTCTGTTACAGGACTTGTAAAGTCATACGGCGTATCGCCTTTGTACCAACCGGCAAACACATAACCGTCCTCAGCGGCGGGGTCGTCGGGCTTTGTTGCCGCAGCACCGGACCGCAGGATCTGCGTGGCGTAGTCCTTGCCGTTGACCTGATAGGTCATGGCAGGCCCGTCAATGGTGATGTACCAACCTCTGATCTGGCCGTAGATGATCGTGCTGCCGGTCACGCCCTCGTCCACGGAGAATGTCAATTCCCTATAAGAGTGCACATTGCCCCTGACAACGCCGCCGTTGGCGTGGACGGTACCCCTGGATATACTCATATCCGCCTGTATATTCGCCTTATCGCCGAGGATAAGATCGCCGACCTTACTACTATTGGGCAAAGAGTCTGTATTTATAGTCGTGCCGGTAATAGCAGGATTCGGATTGCCGGTAATATCTTTGCTTCCGGCAATGACCGTGCCGTTGAGGGTAAGCGGAGCTTCGCCCCGATAGTCTATCGCGCCGGCATTAAACGCCGTACAATCCCGGATCGTGCCGCCGTTCATGGTGAACCCGTCTTCGCAGTACACACCGCCGCCATAACCATCAACAGCGACGCAGCCGATGATAGTCGCGCCGTCATTCATCTCAAATGCGCCGCCTTTAGCGACAAACACACCGCCGCCGTTGCCGCTGGAGTCTCTGCTGGCTTGACAGCCCACAATGCTGCCGCCGTTCATGGTGAACCGACCGCCCGCTTCGATATGCACACCGCCGCCGTAGACGGCGTTACCACCGTAGATAACACCGCCGCGGACGGCCTTTGTGCCGCCGCTGGCGACCCACTTCCACAGACCGTTCGCATCGGGGGTAAACTTATATAGCGCTTTGGGATCACTGTCCTCCAGCGTCAGGTGACCGCCGTCTTCGACCTTGATAACACTGCCGCTGCCGGAAATTTCAAGCATATAGCCGTAAATATCCAATGTGACAGCGCGCTTAACGATCAGCGTGGAACTGACTGCAATATCGCTTTTCAGCGTGATGATGTCAACGGTGCTGTCTGCCAGCGCGTCAACCAATTCCTGTTCCGTTTCAACTTTTTTAGTTGTCTCGCCCGCGGCAAATACACTTGTTGGCACAAGGCAGATCACCATACATAGAGCGAGTAGAATACTGAGCATACGCTTTTTCATTTTACATGACCTCCGTGTAGATGGGATTTTTTGCGTCTTACAGTGCATACCGTGCAGCCGCCACTGATGAGCAGCAGCGCCAGTCCCAGCAACACCGGGTCAGCGGCGCCGGTTTGGGGCGACTTTGGCGCCTCCGGCAGCTTGGCCGTTACGGTATCTGCCTTTTGGATCTCTTTGGTGGCGGCAGCGTCGGCAAAATACTTGCCACAGTCTGCGCAGTACCAGTATTCCGTATTGCCTGTGGCGGTTTTGGTGGCGGCCTTTGCCGCAATATGCTTTAGATCGGCGTGCGCGTTTGCATCCGTTTCACCGTAGGCTTTGCCGCAAACTGCGCAAACCGCCGGTGCCTTGCAGGTGGCTTTGCCGCCGGTGTGATCGGAGATCACCGTGCCGCAAAGATTGCAAATGTGATCGTTGTCCGTATCCTGGTGATCGGAGACCACCTGGCCACACAGATCGCAAATGTGGTCGCTATCCGTATCGTCATGGGTGCACACATAGCCGCACCGGCTGCACACGCCGTCGGTCCACTCGTGGCTCTCACTTGCCACGGTCACAGCGCCGCAACAGCTCCATTTTTGCCGGTGAGCGGTTGCCGTCCTGGTCCATTCCTGCTGGCCGTCCGGCGCATGGTGGTCGGGGTCAAGATTGCCATAGCTTGCGCCGCAAACCGCGCACTTTGCCTTTTCAGTACAGGTGGCCGTGCCGCCGGTGTGGGCTTGTGCATCCAGCTTTTCCTCGCAGTTGGTGCAATCGTGCCAATGCTGCGTTGCATCGTGCTGCCACGCATCATCGTAGATATGTCCCTTGGCGTCGAGGGTCTCGGCTTTTTCAAAGCCGCATTCTCTACAGGTATATTTCTTCTCACCCGATGTTATGCAGGACGCCGGTACAGTCACCGTTCCGTTGTCCCAATCATGCTCGCTTTTGCCGTTCGTTGCGTCACAGCGGGCGCATTTCTTCCAATGTTCGTTATTGTCATGCTGCTGCACGGAAAAATCGTGGCCCAGCGCCGCGATGGTGCCGCCGCAGGCGGTGCAGGTCACCGAGGTGGTGCAGTCAGGCTGCGCCCCGGTGTGGCCGCAGTGGTCGCAGGCTGTCCACTTGGCCGTCAGAATCAGGTTTCCATTGACTTTATCGTCCCTGTGATCCCACGCCGTACCGTCGGCCTTGTACCAGCCGTCAAAGAAGTAGCCTACCCGGTCGTCGGGTTTGATCTGATCGGAGATCTGCGTTTTATCCAGGAAATAGCGCTCCGGATAGTCCATTTTGCCGCCTGCCGGGTCAAAGTTGACCCGGTGGTACACACTGCTGTCCCCCGCCGTGGGTTCTTCCCCAACAATGCCCAGCGGGCTGTATGTGCCGGCGAACCGGGCGTCCGTGCTGTTATTCTTGATCAATCCGTTGAATGTGCCATTGGTGATCTTCCCCCGATCGACGGTCACGGTATCGTTGAATATACCGCCCTTTATTTCATCATCCACCGTATCACCGGTCATATTTACCGGTCCATTGAATATGCCGCCACTGATCGTGCCGGGAAAGTTACCGTAACCGACCGTCACTGCGCCGTTGAATGTGCCGCACTTGATCTCGCCAGCATTGGTCACATCGCCGTTGAACAGGGTGGCGGTGCTACCTTGAGCGCCTTGGATAACGCCGGGAATGTAGCTATAGCTGGCAGAATCGTAAGCCACATCAACCACCACCGTACCGTCCACCGTGCCGCCGCCGGCGTTCATTGTGCCGCCATACAGGAACAATGCATCGCCGCCTTCATCGTTCGCCGTGCAGTTTTGAATAACACCACCGGTCATGGTAAATGTGCCATTCTTATAGAAGAACACACCGCCCCCGCTATCCTGGGCGACACAGCCGATGATACCGCCGCCGGACATGGTGAATGTGCTGTTGTTTCTGAGGTACACACCACCGCCGCCACCGCTGCCGTTTACATTTTCCGACAAACAGCCTACGATGCTGCCGCCGGACATGGTAAGCCTACCGCCTTCGCACACTGTCACACCACCGCCGCCGTTGGTCCTGCCGCCGGTGATGATGCCGCCGTTTACGGTCTTGTCTCCGTTTTGCTCATCAAGCACCCACAGACCGTCGTTGTCCGTAAACTTGTGGGGCGCAGCGGGACGACTGTCGATGACGGTCAGGTCGCCGCCGTCCATGATCTCAAAAACTCCGATTCTGCTGTTGGCGCCGGTACCCTTCAGCACATAGCCGTTGAGGTCGAGGGTGACTTTACGGGTGATGGCGAGGTGGATGTAGAATCCACCGACGGTGCCGGGATTCCATGCGGTGAGATCGATGTCGGAGATCAGGCGGATCATGTCGATCGAGGTGTCGCTCAGGGCGGCAGCCAGTTCGTCCTCAGTGCTGACATCCGCCTCCTGCGAGGTGATACCCTTGGCTGTTGTCAAAGGGAACAGGATAGCTGTGAGCATTTTCCCATCCGAGGAAACCGTGGTTACACCGCCGTCATACTCTGTCCCGTCGAGCCTTACCGTTCCGTTATAAAACACGGCGGACTCGCTCTTTATCGGAAATACATAGCCGTCTTTGGCTTCAAGAGTAATGGTAAAAGTATAATCTGCGCGCGCCTTGGGCTTGAGGTTTGCGCTGTCGGGCTTGATTGCTGCCGCAGTATCCGAAAACCATTTTTGACTTACGATAGTATAATTTGTGCCTTCATCAACAGCTGCAAATGTCACATCCGTGTGCGACCACAGCTCATTCGATACACCCAGGAGGTTCACCTCTGTAATATCCTGATCTCCCTCCCCCGCCAAGGCCGCCGTGGGCAAAAAGCAAATCACCATACATAGAGCGAGTAGAATACTGAGCATACGCTTTTTCATTTTACATGACCTCCGTGCAGATGGGATTTTTTGCGTCTTACAGTGCATACTGTGCAGCCGCCACTGATGAGCAGCAGCGCCAGCCACAGCAGCGCCGGGTCCGTTGCGCCGGTTTGGGGCGATCGCTTTGTGTTTGCGTGCCGAACCGGCTGCTTTTTCGGCGCCGGGTCCGTCTTGGGCGGGACCGTGATGCCGGTGGTGTCTGACAAGACCTTGCCGCACAGGTCGCACCGGCCGTCTTTGTTCTCGTCCGTGCAGGTGCTTAAAACTGCGCCGCAAATGTCACATTGATGGTCTTTATTGTCGTCTGTACAGGTGCTGAAAACCGCACCGCAAATATCGCATTGATGATCTTGATTTTCGTCTGTGCAAGGCGCGGACTCGGTGCCTGCCGTGCAGTCCGCCACCGTGCAGTGGCGGGTGTGGGTGCCGTTGCTGCCGGGCGCCCAGCTGCCAAAGGTATGGTCGGCACGCGCCGCCGTCAGTTCATACCCGCAAGCGCAGACCACCGCTGTACGGCAATCGCCGTCGTCCGTGCCACTGTGGGTCGCCCGGTCAAAGACCACGCCGCAGGCGCACACCCGCCAGTGCCCGTTCTCATCCAGCTGCCAATCGCCGCTGTGGGTATGGTCATCGCCCTGGCCCCGGAACACCGGCTGGGTGCGCCCGGTCACGGCAAGGTATTGGCAGGCATTGGCCCAGGGGTGGGCGTCGTTTTCTCTCTCGTGGATCAGGTCGGCCAGCACACTGCCGTCTGCCAGATCCGCGGCCGTCTTGGCCTGTGCCCCCACCCGGTGACCGCCGGAATTCTCGCTCACCACCCGGTCCGCCGTGCCGGTCAGATAATAGCAATTCTCTATATCGCTCTCGATCCAACCAGCGATACTGCCCCGGCAGACGGCGGTATCGGCAATGATCGAGCCTGCGTTATAACTGTCTTTCAGCGCACCGGAGCGATAAAACCCAACCAGGCCGCCTAACCGCAGGTGGTCGCTGTTCACAGTGCCGGTAACGGTGCCCAGGTTGTAGCAATCGGTGACCCGGGTGCCGGATACCACCCCTGCGATCCCGCCGCCATGGCTGTATCCGTACCCGTACCGGCTATCCACCAGGCCGCCGATGATGGTGCCCGCATTCAAGCACCCGCGGATCTGTGACGAAAAGGTCAGTCCCACGATCCCGCCGGCATAGGAGAATTCGCCCTCGGTAAAGGCCAAAATTCTGCCGTAATTGGCGCAGTCGGCCACCACGCAGTTGTCCTCTGTCACGCCCACGATACCGCCGGCCTGGGACTCGCAAAGCCCATAGTCCGTTTGGCTGATGGTTACATAATTTTGGCAGCCGGTGACGGTACTGTTTTTGGCATACCCGGCAATGCCGCCTTTATACCAAATGGCGTCAAGATAGCCGGTGACCGTTACATCTTTTACCGTGGCGCCCTCCAAGTAGCCAAACAGGCCCCTGGCGCTCCTGGCCGGGGTGCCGTCGTCGGCGTACAGGCCGTAAACCGTGTGCCCGGCGCCGTCAAAGGTGCCGCTGTACGGGCTTTGTCTCTCATGAAAGCCGATCGGCGACCATTCCACCCGGGGGTCGGTGCCGTTTGTGGGGGTAAAATTGCCCTTGTCGTCAAAGGTGCCGTCGTTCAGCACAATATCCTGTTCCAGCACGGCGCAGGCGTCATACTGCCCGCTGTTCACCACATCGCGAAAGGCGGTGAGCCCCTCTGCCGTAGAAATACGGTACGGGTCCCGATCGGTGCCGGAGCCGGTGATCCCCCTGGCCCACTTGGCCGTTAATGTCAATGACTGGGTGACCGGCGCAGAAAAATCGTAGCGCCCATTACCGTTATACCAGCCCATAAAGGTGTATCCGTCCTTTACCGGAACGGCAGGCCGGGTGACCTTTTGGCCCGGGATCACGCTTTGGGTGTCCACCTCACTGCCGCCGTCCGCGTCAAACTGCACGGTATGATAGCCACCGCTATACACACCGCCGTTTTGGTGGAGGGTGCCATAAAAAGTACCGCTGTTGATCCTGCCGTTCGGCTCCAAATGCACTGTGCCGTAGTATTCGCCACCGGCCAGCCAAGAACGCACATAGACCTCGGACGACTCCAAAAACCGCAGGGCATTCTCGGCGTTGATTTGGCCGCCGTCCGTCACATGGACCGTACCGGCAAACACACCGCCCCGAATGCAGCCCAAATTTTCACGCCGCACACAATACACCACGCTGGTCTGCGTAAAAGTGCCGCCGTTGATACCTCCAATTGCCTGCGTTCCTTCCTCATTGCTGCCGTCCACAGTCACCTGCCCTTGGAATGTGCCGTCCTCCAAATGGCCGCCCTCTATGGACACGGCGGAAGTCTCTGTAAAAGTGCCGCCCCGAACATAGGCCTCGTAATGAATATAGTCATAGTCCGGCGGGCCAAGCTCCTTATGCCGATCCCGAGCCGTCACCGCGCCCTGAAAGGTGCCGTCGGTGATCTGGCCGCCGTAGCAGTACACCGTGTTCTCAAAAGTACCGCCGCTGATGGTGCCGGACAGGTTATACACCGCCCCGCGGACCGTGCCGCCGGTCATACGCAGGGTATTCTCCGGCTCGATATAGACAGCCTGCTCTCGCCCGCTGCCGTCCATCACGCCGCCCTTGGGCAGCGCCGCGTCTGGGTGGGTGGCGCCGGGGCGGCTGTCTTCCACCGTCAGATCGTGCCGCAAGGTCACAGCCGCACCGCTGCCCGGTGCAAATTGCAGCACATAGCCGTTGAGATCCAGCAAAACCGCCGTGTCGATCACCGCAATGGGCATGGGCGCTGCCTGTGCAATATCTGCCGTTAATTTGAAGTAGGTATTCTTCTCATCGGCCAGCGCTGCCGCCAGCTGGGCGGCGGTGCCCACCTCCACCGGGTCTTTCAGTGCCAAAGTGAGGGTGGACATTTTTTGTATATTATAATCCATCAGCGACCGGCCGTTATCCAGCACTTTGCCGTTAAAATACAGCGCCTGTTTGCCGCTGGGAATACCGGTCTCCGCCTGGATCTTGTCTTTAATATTGCCGATACTGTCGCCGGACTCCAGCTCCAGTTGCAGCGTTGCCGCGCCGGTGACCGCCAAGTCCACATACATGGTCATGGCGCCGACAGGGGTGGGCGCCAGGCATAGCAGCATACACACAGCCAGCAGCAGACAGCGTATCCGTTTTTTCATCTTGCATACCTCCGTTCAAAATTCAAAAAGGGGGGCAAAATCGGCAAGAACGGCACCCGGGCAGTCCTGCCTGATCTAAATGTTATTGACGGCTAACTTTACCGACCGTTCGTTTATAATAAGTATAACATGATCCGTAGGTAAAATCAAGAACGCCTTTATATATAATGTAAGAAAGAGCGGGACAGCCTACTGGCAAAACCGTCCCGCCGATTGATTATTTTGCAGCGCATTTTTCCCTGTGATCCCGTTGCGCATCTTGTTGCTCCTTTTCGCTTTTGCACCCGGACGAACTGCCCCGGGCCTATCTATATATAGTTATCATATAAAATTGGCAAAAAATGCGCAATCCATTTGGCTCAAGCGGTAAAAAAACGGCTCAAGCGGTCAAATTTTCCGTCCACGCACCCGATTTTCACCCCCATTGGGGCAAAACGGGCGCAAAAAAGCCCCGGGGCATTGTATGACCCCGGAGCACGCAGTATGCCGCATGGCCCGCAACACGGAAAAAAGCAAAAAAAGAAAAGCGGCAAGCACCATAAAGATACTTGCCGCTTTTTGGTCCGCCCGGAGGGATTCGAACCCCCGGCCTTCAGAATCGGAATCTGCTGCGATATCCAGCTTCGCCACGGGCGGATGTCTTTGCCGTAACAGCACTTCATATTATAATTTGAAAAAGCGTTGCCGTCAAGGCTTTCTTGTGTTAAAATTAGAAAAAAGGCAAAATTCCTGAGAACGGAGAACAAATATGAAGTTGACATTCAAGAACGACACCTTTAAGATCCTGCAAATCGCAGACACCCAGGAGGGCCGCAAGGTCAGCCCGGACACCCTGGCGCTGATTGGTGCCGCCTTAGACCGGGAGAAGCCGGACCTGGTGGTGTACAGCGGCGACCAGATCTGGGGCCGCGGGTTCCGCGGTGATGTGCAGGAGGTGCGCCGGGTGCTGAAAGAGCTGACCGCCCCGGTGGTGGAGCGGCACCTGCCCTTTGCTATCTGCTTTGGCAATCACGATCGGCAGGTGGGGCTGGACAACCGCGCCCAGTTTGAGATCTATAAGGAGATCCCCGGCTTTATCGGGGAGGATACCCCCGGCGTGGACGGGGTGGGCAACTGCGTGCTGGAGATCGCCGACGGCGACCGACCCGGCTATCTACTGTATCTGATTGACAGCCACACCAGCCTAAAGGTGGGCTACGACCATGTGCACCAAAATCAGATCGACTGGTATCGCGGCGTGCGTGACAGCTACGAAAAGCAGTACGGCCACACCATTCCCTCTGTGGTGATCCAGCATATTCCCGTGTGCGAGGTGTTTGACCTGCTTACCCAGGTGAAGAAGTCCACCAAGGGCGCGGTGCAGGGCTTCCGTACCCACGCCAAGGAATGGTTCGTGCTGAACAGAAAGCGGGTCAATAAAGAGGGCTTTATGAAGGAGTCCCCCGCCGATCCCCAGGAGAACAGTGGCGAGTTTGACGCCTTTTGCGAAAAGGGCGAGGTGAAGGGCCTGTACTTTGGCCACGACCACAACAACGCCTTCCACGGCAACATTCGCGGCATTGATGTGGGCTACACCCAGGGTGCCGGGTTCCATGTGTACGGCCCGGGGCTGGACCGTGGGGTGCGCACCATTGAGCTGCACCGGGACGGCAGCCTGTCCACCCGGGACCTGCGCTACCGGGACCTGGTAGGCAAAAAGCTGCAAGAGCCGCTGCATTTTGCGTTCTTCCAAATTATGCCCACCAATGTGTACGACGCGGTGTCCCGCGCGGTCAAAATTTTTGCCGCCCTGGGCGGTATCGCCGTTGTGGCCCTGCTGTTGGTACTCTTTCTCGGCAAATAAAATATAAAAAAGGACCTCTGTGCACCGAACACAGAGGTCTTTTTTCTATCTGTCTTTCGTTAATCTTCCATATCCCGCACGGCGGCAATGCAGCCAACGCTGATATAGCAAGCCAAAATATACAGGGCGGACACCGCCAGGCAGAACACCCGCTCCCCCACCGAGGTGGCGCCCAGGGTGGTATAAATGGAAATGCCAAAGAGCACCAGCGGCACCACGGCGGTCAGCGGCGGACAAGCCCGCAGCACATCCACCGGGCCGTAGCTGCCGTCATTCACCAGCGCCGCCACCACAATGTGGATCAAGGTGGTCACCAGGAACACCGCCAGCAAGTTAAGATACAAGATCTGCTGGGTGCCCATCTCCACCACCGGGAACAGGGCCATAAAGTCCCAATGGAACAGACCCACCAGCTGGGTGTACACACCGGCCACCAGCTGAATGGCGCCGATAAAATACAGGAAGATCAGTGCAACTTTTTTATTCTCCACGCAAAAACGCCTCCGTTCCCTGCAAGAATGCGTCCATCTGCTCATCGGTGCCAATGGTAATGCGCACATAATTGTCGATCCGCGGCAGGTCAAAATAGCGAATATAAATATGCTTTTCTTTCAGATACAGGAACAGCTCCCGCATAGACGCGCCGTCCTTGGTGGCAAAGAGGAAGTTGGTGCGGGAGGGCAGTACGGAAAAGCCCATCTGCTCCAGCGCCCGGCGCACCCGCTCCCGGGTGGCCATCACCGCCTGGGTGGTCTTGGCAAAATACGCCTCATCGTCCATAGCGGCCGCGCCGCACAGCAGGGACAGATTGTCCACCGTGTAACTGTTGTAAGAATTCTTCACCGCCTCCAACACGCCGATCAGCTCCGGGCTGCCAATGGCAAAGCCCAGCCGCAGCCCGGCCAGGGAGCGGGATTTTGAGAATGTGCCGCACACCAGCAAATTGGGATAGTCCGCCAGCAGCGGCACGGCGCTGACGCCGCCAAAGTCCGCATAGGCCTCATCAATGATCACCACCGCGTCTCGGTTGCCCTCCAGCAGCGCCTGCACAAAGGGCAGTTCCTCACCGATGGAGGTGGGGGCGTTGGGATTGGGCAGCACCACGCCGCCGTTGGGCGCCGCGTAATCCGCCGGGTCAATGCGAAAGTCCGCCGTCAGCGGGTGGGTCACAAAAGGAATGTGAAACAGCCGACACCACACCGGGTAAAAGCTGTAAGTAATATCCGGAAAGGCAATGGGCTTGTCGCTGTTAAAGAAGGACTGAAAAGCCAGTGCCAGCACATCGTCCGAGCCGTTGCCCACAAACACCTGCTCCGGTGCCACACCGTAGTGGCGGGCAATGGACGCTTTCAGCAGTCCGGCGTTGGCGTCCGGGTACAGGCACAGCGCTGCCGTGTCGTAGCTGCGCAGCACCGCCTCCACACCGGGGGCCGGGGGGTACGGGTTCTCATTGGCATTGAGCTTGATCCGATCCGGGTCGCTGCTTTGCTCCCCGGGCACATACGGCTGGATCTGCCGTAAATTCTGTTTCCAAAGTTGCTCCATAATCAAATACCTCGGCTTTATTCTACCACAAAGCGCCGCCCGGCGCAACTCACTGCAATACAAAAAAATCGCCGCCCTGTGCAACACTTTGCCCGGCAAACTGCACTGAACAAATGACGCGTCAAAAAGGAGGGATCCCCGGTGGACAAAACAAAACTGGACCGCGCGGCCTTTTGCCGACTATATGCCCGGCACGATCTGGCACTGTACCGCTACGCCTACTACCGCCTGCACAATGTACAAGACGCCCAGGACGCCGTAGCCGACACTGTGCTGGAGGCTTACAGCCACCTGCACACGCTGCGGGACCCGGCGGCGTTCAAAAGCTGGATCTTTACCATCCTGCACCGGGTGTGCAATCGCTACCTGACCCGGCGCACGACCCAAGCGGCGCACACCGAGACGGAAGCAGCGGCGGTGTCGCTGGCGGCGCCGGACACAGTCAGCTCCACCGCTCTGGAACTGCAAGAGGCGCTGGCTACCCTCACCAAAGAGGAACAGGACATTGTGCTGCTCAGCGTTGTGGCCGGACTCTCCAGCCGCGAGATCGCCGTCCTCACCGGCAGCAAGCCCGGCACCGTGCGTTCCAAATGCGCAAGAAGTTTGAAAAAGATGAGAGCCTTTTTGGAGTGATGAACCATGAAAAAGAATACGAAAAAAATCCTGAAACAGCGCTTTGACCAAGACGGTTTGGCTCTGCCCCCGGCGCTGGAAACGGAAAATCTGCAAGAACGCCTGCCGGAGCAAACGGCAACTTTGCGCCAAAGTAGTGTAAAGCGCATTGCCTTTACAAGAATTGTCAGTGCTGCTGCCTGTCTGGCACTGGTGCTCACCTGCCTGTATGCGGCTGCACCCCACAACAAAAATGCGCAAGTCGACAGTGGAACCAAAGCCGATACTTCCGCGGCATACAGCCAAACCGGCGCCCTGCCCCATTATACGGACTATGCCCAGCTGAAAGCCCAACTGCAAAGTATGGACAGCACCGCCTTTGCCAATGTGCGCGACACTGTAAAGGCAGACACCCTTACAGACAGCAGCGCCGCTGGCAGCACATATATTCAAGTAGACGGCGTGGACGAAAGCGATTTGCTAAAGAATGACGGCACTTATCTGTACGCAATCGACAGCGATCGGCAGCGGATACTGGTATATAGCGCCGCCCAAAGCACGGCCCAAAAAATTGCCACCCTGGAGCCTTGCAAAGCCCTGAATGCGGAGGAAAAAACCGCCGCCCTCTTGACCGGCATTTACCAATCCGGCAACCGGCTGGCGGTACAAATGACCGTGCTGTACTTTGAAGAGAACCGCAGCGAAAGCCGCACGGAGACCTACGATATCACCAACCGCAAGGCCCCCAAGCTGCTGCAAAGTTATAGCCAAAGCGGCGAATACTTGACCTCTCGCCGGATCGGCAATACGATCTACACCGTCAGCAACACTGTCCCCAAAGATCATACCTGCAAGCGCGCAGAGGACTATGTGCCCTATGCAGGCGCTACCGACCACACCGAGTTGCTGCCGGCAGAGCATATTGGCCGCACAGAAAACCCCGCCGACCCAAACACGCTGGTGATCACCGCCGTATCCCTCACCACCGGCAACGCCACCGCAGCGCCCAAGGCTGTACTGGGCTGTGGCACTGTGGTGTACTGCAACCGGGACCGACTGTACATTGCCGCCAATTCAGCAGACAGCAGCCGGGATGGCAGCGCCGCCCGATCCGGCCGGCAAACCCAACTGATCTGCGCCACTTTATCTGACAAGGAAATTGCCTTTACAGATACTTGTGAAGTGGACGGCCAAGTGCCGGACAGTTACGCTATGGACGCCCGAGCAGGCCAATTTCGTGTGGTCACTACCCGTCAAACCGGCGAAAAAGCGTACAAAAACACATTGTACATCTTCAATGAGAAATTGCAAGCCCTGGGCAAGGTGACCGATTTTGCCAAAGACGAAACTGTAAAGGCTGTTCGCTTTACAGATGATTTTGCCTATGTGATCACATACCGCCAAACAGACCCGCTGTTTTGCGTGGACTTAACCACGCCTACGGCGCCAAAAATCACCGGCAGCGTAAAAATCGACGGCTTTTCCAGCCACCTGTTGCCCCTGAACGAAACCACCCTACTGGGGATCGGCTACGCCACCCAATGGGGGCAAGGCGGCGAGCAGATCGCCGGGCTCAAATTGGCGCTGTTTGATGTGCAGAGGGGCGCGCCTAAGGTGCTGGACAGCAAAACCTTTGCCGACTGGGAAAGCGAGGCGCAGTACGACCCCCACGCCATCTGCTACAACCAAAGGGACGGCGCCGTGGTCCTCTCTTATTGGTCTTACAACGCCCCTGCCGGCGTGTTGCAGATCAAAGAGAAAAACGGCAAGCTGCAAACCCGCACGCTGGGCAAACTACCAAAAAATGCGTTGCCGGTGCGCTGCACCTATATTGGCACCGCCTACTATGTCTTAGACCAAAGCGGCAAGATCTACACCGTACCAACCAAATAACACACAGCAAAACGCCCGGGACTGCAAAGTCTCGGGCGTTTTTTGGTCCCTATACTATATATGATATGCGTTCTGCTATTCGCTCTGACCCAGCAACGCTTCTGCCGCAGCCGGATCGTCCAGGGTCTCCACCCGGCGCAAGTGCTTTTGAATAATGTCGTTGCGGTGATCCGCCTCGTCCAGCACTTTACCGGCCTCGTCCACCTTTTTGCGGGCCTTTTGCAGCAGGTCGCCGAACTTCTGGTACTGCATTTTGGCAGCGCCCAACACCTGCCACACCTCCGTGGCCTTGCGGTTGATGGCCAGGGTGCGAAAGCCCATTGCCAGCGCATTGAGCAGCGCCGTCACCGTGGTAGGCCCGGCCAGCAAGATCCCCTGCTGCTGCAACTTCTCCGCCAGTCCGCTGCGGCTGCCCAGGATCTGCGCATACAGCCCCTCGGTAGCCAAATACAGCACCGCAAAGGGCGTGGTCTCCGGCGCGGAAATATACTGGCGCACCAGTTTGGACTCGTCCCGCACCCGCTGCTCCAGAGCCTTTTGGGCACTCTCCATTCCCTGCCGATCCCCGGCCTGAGCCGCTGCGGTCAGACGGGCGTAGTCCTCCATAGGGAACTTGGAGTCAATGGGCAGCCAGGCGTGGCCGCTGCCATCTGCCGCCGGGATCCGCACCGCGAACTCCACCCGACCGTTATACTTGGGATTGGTGGCCACATTGGTGTCGTACATACCCGGCACCGTCTGGTCCAAAATATTGCCCAGCTGCACCTCCGCCCAGGTGCCCCGGCTCTTTACATTGGTGAGCACCCGGTTCAGCCCGTTGACACTCTCCGTCACCCCGGAGGACAACTTTTGCATTTCGCCCAGGCTCTTGTACACGCTCTCCAGCTGCTGGGACACAGTCTGGAACGAGGCGTTCAGCCGAGTGTTCAGGGTGCCGGTGAGCTTTTCGTCCACCGTTTGGCGCATTTGGTCCAGCTTTTGCTCATTGCTCTTTTGCATTTCTGCCATAAAGGCGCCCACCCGCCGGGTTTGGCTGTCGCTTTGGTTCTGCACCAGTTCCAGCAATTTCACCTGCTGACGGTAGTTATCCTCCCGCAGGGTCTGCACCGCCGCTTCCAGCCGCTCCATTTGGGCGCGCCGCTCATTATCCTGGGTTTGCAGCTGCCGTGCCAGCAGCTCCGTTTGGTGCCCTGCGTCCCCACTGCGGCGGCGCAACAGCAAAATCATGATCGCCACTTGCAGCACAATAAGCACCGCAAATAAAATCAAATTGATAGGTTCCATTCTTCTACCTCCTTGGTAAAGAGCATACCATAAAATGCGCCTGCATACAAGCTGCCGTCCGCTTTTTGGGACTTGCGCACCCTGCGGCGGCTGTGCTATACTGGAGCCAAAGGAGCACGCTATGATCACCACGATTTTTTTAGATTTAGACGATACGCTGTTCAGCTTTCAGCAGGCGGAGCAGGTGGCGCTGGAGGAGACCATGCGCCACTACGCCCTGCCCTATTCGGACGAGATCTTGGCGCTGTACAGCGCCGGTAACGACGCCCAGTGGAAGCTGCTGGAACAGGGCAAGATCCGGCGGGCGGAGATCGGCTACCGCCGCTTTGACCTGCTGCTGACCCGCCTGGGCAGCGACCTGGACCGAGAGAAAGTGAACCGCTACTATATGGAACGGCTGAGCAGCCGCCACTTCTTCCTGCCCGGGGCAGAGGAATTGCTCACTGCTCTGCACGGGCACTACACCCTGTGCCTGGCCTCCAACGGCACCGGCTGGGTGCAGGAGGGACGACTGAAAAGCAGCGGCATTCTGCCCCTGCTGGACCAGGTGTTCATCTCCGAGTACCTGGGCGCCGATAAGCCCCAGCCCGGCTTTTTCGACGCCTGCTTTGCCCGCCTGCCGGGGGTAAAGCGCAGCGAAAGCCTAATGCTGGGCGACAGCCTGACCTCCGATATGCTGGGCGGCAAAAACGCCGGTATGCATACCTGCTGGTACAACCCCCACCACTTGCCCCTCCCCACCGACGGCACCGTGGAATACCAGATCCACCACCTGCCGGATCTGCTGGGATTGCTGGAAAAGTTGTAAACTCAAAAAAAGAACAGCGACTGCAAGGCCTAAGGTCTACAGTCGCTGTTTTGTTTTTAATACCCCTCGATCCGGTCGATGAGGAATTGGCGGCCGGAGAGGATGAGATGGTCGTGGCTGCCGCAATGGGGGCAAGTGCGGGCGCAGGCCAAATGGGCATACAAGCGGGCGCAGCGCGTGCACATGGCGATGGCAGGCAGGTGCGTCAGTTCCAGGTGGGTGGCCCGCAGCGGCGTATCTCGCACCACGGCGTTCCAGCACTCCAGCAGGTACGGGCCCTCCACGCCGGACAGCTCCCCCACCTGCAAGCGCACCGTATCCACCCGGTGCAGCCCGGCCTCTGCGGCCAGCTGGGTCACCGTGCGGTACAGCTCGTACACAATACTCAGCTCGTGCATCTCTATCGCGCCTCGATTTCTCGAATACTACATTCATTGCCCCGCAGCAAGTGGGTGTCCCCGCTGCCGCAATAGGGGCAGGTGCGCCCCTGGGGCACGGTATCATAGGTCTTGCCGCAGGCGTCACACAGGGTGACGGCGTGCACCGGCTCGATCTGCAACCGGGCGCCCCGCAGCATCTCCGACCGATCCGCCGCCCAGCGCCAGCAGTCCATCAAATACGGATCCTCGATCCCGGACACCTGGCCCACATCCAGCGTAACAGAGCGCACCCGGGTCACGCCGTTCTCGCGCCCCACCTGCTCCACAGTATCAATAATATGGAATACGATGCCCAACTCGTGCATACTTACTCCTTGTTAAAGCGAATTTTGATCTCACGCTTCAGCATATACGGCAAAATGCTCTTCATCTTATCTTCCGAGCGCACCATCTTGCTGGCAGCCGGCAGCTCCCGGTGCAGGTGGATGGCGTCAAAGGCACACTTGGTGGTGCACACGCCGCAGCCAATGCACTTGTTGGGGTCTACCACAGAGGCGCCGCAGCCCAAGCAGCGAGCGGTCTCCGCCTTTACCTGGGCCTCCGTAAAGGTCAGGTGGGCGTCCCTAAAGGAATGCTTTTGGTCAATGCTCTTGTCCACGCCGGGCACCTGGCGATCGCCGGTATCGTACTGGGCCACGGAGATATTCTCCTTATCCAGCGCAATAAAGTCCCGGCGGTTACGGCCGATGGTCAGGCTGGTATTGGGCTGCACGAACCGGTGAATGGACACGGCGCCCTCCTTGCCCGCTGCGATAGCGTCAATGGCAAACTTGGGGCCGGTGTACACATCGCCGCCCACAAAAATATCTTCCTGTGCCGTCTGATAGGTCAGGCTGTCGGCCACAGCGCCGTTGCCGCGACCCAGCTCCACCTTGGAGCCGTCCAGCAGGTGGCCCCACTCAATGGCCTGGCCAATACTCAGGTACACATGGCTGCACGCCACGGTCTTGGTCTGGCTCTCGTCATAAACCGGGGCAAAGCGGCCGTTCTCGTTCAGCACGGACAGGCACTTCTTAAACACAATGCCGGTGACCTTGCCGTTCTCCGTCAAGATCTCCTTGGGGCCCCAGCCGCAGTTGACAGCCACGCCCTCGGCCTGGGCCTCTTCCACCTCTTCATCAGAGGCGGGCATGGTGTCCCGACTCTCCAGGCAGAACATAGACACGCTGTTTGCACCGCAGCGCACGGAGGAACGAGCCACATCAATAGCCACATTACCGCCGCCGACCACCACAGCGTCACCCTCTACCGGGTAATCCGGGTCGCCGCCCACGGTACGCAGGAAGTCCACAGCGGTCATCACGCCCTGAGCGTCCTCACCGGGAATGCCTGCCTTGCGGCCGCCCTGGCAGCCGATGGCGATATAAAAGGCCTTGTAGCCCTGGGCACGCAGTTCATCCAGGGTAATATCCTTGCCCACTTCTACGCCGCAGCGAATGTCTACGCCCATCTCACGGATCACATCGATCTCCGCAGCCACCACATCTTTTTCCAGCTTATAAGACGGAATACCGTACACCAGCATACCGCCGGGCTTCTCGTTCTTCTCAAACACGGTGGGGGCGTAGCCCTTCTCTGCCAAATAATAGGCGCAGGACAGACCGGCCGGACCGCCGCCGATAATGGCGATCTTCTCATCAAAGCCGCCCTTATTGGAGGGGATCACCTTGGGCGCCACATAGCGGTGCTCTGCGTTCAGATCCTGATGGGCAATAAACTTCTTCACTTCATCAATAGCCACCGCACGGTCAATGGTGCCGCGGGTGCAGGCGTCCTCACACCGGCGGTTACACACATGGCCGCAAACGGCGGGGAACGGATTTTCTTTCTTGATCAGCGCCAGAGCGTCCTTGTAGCGCCCCTGGGCAGCCAGCTTTAAGTACCCCTGCACGGCAATATGCGCCGGGCAAGCGGTCTTACAAGGCGCCGTACCGGCGTCGTAGCAGTTGATCCGGTTCTTGTCCCGGTAATCGGGGCTCCACTTCTCCGGGCCCCACTTGATCTTATCCGGCAGTTCCTGGCGAGGATAGGTCACCGTGCCGCCGTCCTTGGTGCACAGTTTTTGACCCAGCTTCACCGCACCGGCGGGGCAATACTCCACGCAGCGACCGCAGGCCACGCACTGGTCCTTGTCCACCTTGGCAATGTACGCGGAGCGGGACATATTGGGGGTGTTAAACAGCTGGGAAGTGCGCAGGGCGTTGCAGATATTCACATTGCAGTTGCAGATGGCAAAGATCTTGTTCTCGCCGTCAATGTTGGTGATCTGGTGCACAAAGCCGTTGTCCTCGGCCCGCTGCAAGATCTCCATCACCTGGTCATAGGTCACATAATGGCCCTTGTTGGTCTCTACCAAATAATCCGCCATATCGCCTACGCCGATACACCAGTCCTCCGCGTCATCACCGCAGCCCTCGCCCAGCTTTGCGCGGCTCATACGGCAGGAGCAGGGACCGGCAGCGTACTTGCCCTCATATTTTTTCAGCCAGTGGGAGATATGCTCCACATCTACCGACTGATTTTCCGTCTCAATGGCCTTTTCCACCGGGATCACATGCATACCGATACCGGCGCCGCCGGGGGGCACCATGGCGGTGATCTTCTCCAGCGGCAGGAAGGTCATGCGCTCAAAGAACTTGGCCAACTCCGGGTGGGCGTCGATCTGGTCCTTTTTCATATTAAAGAACTCGGCGCTGCCGGGCACGAACATAGGCAGCACATACTGCTTGGTGCGGCTGGGGTTCTCCCAGTTATACTCCAGCAGGCCAATGCTGCTCATCTCCTGCAGCAGCGGCTCCAGGTAGTCCTTACTCTTGCCGGTGGCCTTTGCCACCTGGTCCAGAGTCATGGGCTTGCGCACCTTCATCTTCAGCGCGATCTCTGCCATCTCGTCGGTGACCACACAGGCCAGGCCGTAATACTCCGGGTCCTCTACCGTCACCTTGTGACCGATCCGGTCCGTGATCTTTTGACCCAGTTTAATGATCAATTCTCTCTCTTCTGCCATCGTCTTCTCCCTCCGTACTCAGGCGTTCCAGTCCTGTACTTGCTGCCGCAGCCAATCGCACACCGCGTCCATACCCTCGCCGGTCTTGGCGGAGATAAAGAAGATCTTGGCCTGCGGGTTCAACTTTAAGATCCGCTCCTGTACCGCCTGATCGTCAAAGTCAAATACACTCTTGGTGTCGATTTTGTTGATGAGCACCACATCGGACACGGTGAACATCAGCGGGTACTTCAGGGGCTTGTCGTCCCCCTCCGGCACAGACAGGATCATCATATTCTTGGCGGCGCCGGTGTCAAACTCGGCGGGGCACACCAAATTGCCCACATTCTCCAGGAACACCAGATCCAGGTCTGCGGTGCCCAGGTTCTCCACCCCCTGGCGGGTCATACCCGCGTCCAGGTGGCACATACCGCCAGTGTGCAGCTGAATGGCACGCACCCCGGTCTGGGCAATCGTCTTGGCGTCCACATCCGAGTCAATGTCCGCCTCCATCACGCCCATGCGCAGCTCCTGCTGCAAGCGGCTGATGATCCCACGCAGGGTGGTGGTCTTGCCGCTGCCCGGGGAGGACATCAGGTTCACCAAAAAGGTCTTTTCCGCTTTCAGCTCGCCCCGGAGTTTCTCCGCCTCCCGGTCGTTGCTCTCAAACACGCTTTTTTTAATCTCAATGACTTTATACGCTTCCATAAACACCTCTCCGTATTTCGCATATATTATGTATAATATAATATGAACGCCGGAGATTGTCAATCCATTCACAATGCCCCGGCGTTTTTTTGCCGTTTTGCCCACATTGGGCGGTGATTTTTTAGATAAAGTGTTTTTGATTTTTGGCGCTTGGTCCGTGGTATGACCAGCTGCCAAAATAAAAAATACGACAGACACCGGGAAGTGTCTGCCGCAGGATCTTTATTGACTTTCTGCCCGTTGCTGCCGGCGCTGCAGCAGCCGTTGCAGCCGGGGACGGTTGTAGCGCTGGAGGATCACCGGGATCAAATCCGCCACAGCCGCCAGCACAGAGGTGATCATAAACACCGGCAGGTTCGCCACCGGGTCGTCGCAAAACAGGCAAAACAGCAGGGGCACAAAGCTCAGTGCCGCCATCACCTCGTGGGCCAGTTCGTTGCGGCACATTTGCAGCACCACCCCTTGCAGATCGCCGTGCATATCATAGGGCATATAGGAGGGCACCCGGTGCTTCCACTGTTTCACCCGCAAGCGGGCATACAGCCCCGGCTCCCAGGGGTGTGCACCGAACCAGCGCCCCTGGGGATCCACCGGCACCCGGTGGCGACCAATGACCCAGCCCATGGCAAAGCGCATGGCTGTGTGGTAGGTAAAGGTGCCGAATGTGATGGCCAGCGAAAAACAGACCGCATTATTGCTTTTTACATAAATCAGAGAAAAGCAAGCGGTGCCGATCGCCAGCAAAGCCGTACACACGCCGCCCCAAAAATCCACTTTTTTATTCATATCCGCGCCCCCTTTTATTCTTATTGTAACAAAGCCGGTGATAAAGTGCAAGAGCGGCCCCGCCGCAGCAGGACCGCTCTCTATGTTTTCATTTTATTTAGGCAACGCCCTCGCCCTCGGTGGCGATCACGGCCTTGACGCGCTCCTGGCCTTTCCACTCCTGGATCACCTGGGGGTGCGCAAAGATGCTGTCCATCTTCTTCAGGAAGGGGATCACATCGCCGAAGTCCAGCGCACGGTGGTCAAACACGACGGTGATGGGCAGGATCTGGCGGGCCTCAATGGTCTTGTTGCCGAACTTGTCGGTGACCACCACCGGCTTATCCTGCACGGCGCCCAGAGCGAATGCGCATACCTGGGGCGGCACGATCTCGATCAAAGTGCCGTAGCCGCTCTGGCCTCTGTACAGAGAGCCAAGGTTGGAGATGGTGACGGTGCCCTGCTCAATATCTTTCTTGGTCAGGCGGTCTTTCTCCGGAATGCTGTAATAGGCTTTCTTGGCAGAACCGTGGAGGGTGTGCACCTTGTGCTTGCCGGTTTTAGAGCCGATCAGACGGGTAACGGTCTGTTTTACTTTGCCCTGCTTCAGCCCGGTAATGGTGTTGTCCAGAGACACATCAAACATCACCTCGTTCAGGTTGGTGTTCTCTGCTCTGCGGGTCACATCGGCAATGTAATCGGTCATGGCCAGCAGGGACTTGTTCTGGAAGTCCCGCAGGTTGACGGTCATCATCCGGCCGTCCGGCAGCAGCATGGGCATAGAAATGTTAATGTCCTCAAAAGTCTTCAACTCGCCGCGCACCAGCTTGCGGTTGTAGCTCAGGTGGCTGTTCATCACCGGCGCCGCTTTCAGCCCCTCAATGATGGCTTTCATCAAAACGGTGTTCAGGGTGATCTTGGTCTTGCTGGTGGAGCGCAGCTTCTTGAACTCGGTCATCAGGTCGGTCACATCCGCCTCATATACATAAGCAACATGGGGGATCTGCTCCCAGCTCTCGGTGGTCATATTGGCAACGATCTTTCTTTGAATGTCGAAGTGTTCGGTTCTTGTGGTTTTCATACTTGTGCATCTCCTTTAGTCTCGGTATTTTCAAATTGTATTGCGGAGATCCGCTGTGGGATCTTGCTGACTGTGTTGGTGTCCCGGGCTTTCCCCTGAGGACACTTTCATCATACCCATTTTGGCCGGTTGCGGCAACATACTCTGCTTTGCATTTGAAAAAATCTTCGCAACCGGCGGTTGCATTTCGCTTGGTTGCGCCAAATTTTCGCCTTTTTACCAATATCTATTGACCGGAGCAGGCATTTTTGCGATAATAGCCGTAGAGGGGGATTTCTATGATCGACACCATGGACAAACACAGCTGCGAGCTGTTCTTAGAGGACGCGCTGGAGATCGGCCGCCGCCTGGTGGAGACCGGCGCAGAGGTCAAGCGGGTGGAGGACACCGTGCGGCGCATTTGCGTTGCCTACGGCTTTACCGACTGCGAGGTCTACGCGGTCACCAGCCTGATCGTGGCCACCATTCGGGATAAAGACGGCAACCATTACACCCAGTCTGTGCGGGTGCAAAGCTATGGCACGGATCTGGGGCGACTGGAAGAGCTCAATGCCTTCTCCCGCCGCATTTGCACCCAGGTGCCGGATGTGGAAGACCTGACCCGGCAGATCCGCCAGTACAAAAAAGGCAAGCCCAAGCCGGTGCTCAAGTGCCTGGGGTATATGCTGGCCGCCGGCGGGTTCTCCGTCTTTTACGGCGGTGATCTGTGGGACGGGCTGGCCGCAGCCGCCATTGCCATTGTGATCTACCTGATGGACTATCATTTGAAGCTGCGGCAGATCCACAATGTGATCTACACCTTTGTGGCCGGGTTCGTCTCCGGGCTGCTGGCCCTGGGGCTCACCCGCCTGGGCTTTGGTCACCAGGCAGATAAAATTATGATCGGCGACATTATGCTGCTGATCCCCGGTCTGCTTTTGGTGAACGCCATTAAAGAGATGTTCAACCGGGATATCGTCACCGGGCTGTACCGACTGATCGAGGCGGTGCTGGTGGCGCTGGCCATTGCCGGGGGTTATGCCCTGGCGTTCCTGGTGATGGGAGGTGCAGCGGTATGAAAGCAGCGCTTATTCAAATTCTTATGGGTGCCATCGGCACCCTGGGCTTTTCCATTTACTTCCGAGTCAGCGAGCGCAATGTGGCGGCAGCCACCTTTGGCGGCGCCCTGGGCTGGGGTGTGTATCTGCTGTGCTTCCACCTGTGGGGCAATGTGTTTGCCGCCAATGTGGTGGCCGCGGCAGTGGTGTACTTTTGGTCCGTGGCAATGGCTCGGGTGCTCAAGGCACCGTCCAACACCTACCTGATCCCGGGCATCATTCCCCTGCTGCCCGGCGGCCCACTGTACTACACCATGGCCGGACTGGTAGGCGGGGATCGGGCCCTGTTTACCAAGAACGGCACCACCACCGTGTTGGTCACATTCGGTATGGTCACCGGCATGGTGGCAGCCGCCGTGGTGTTCTATTATATTCTTAAATTGCAGGAGAAATGCCGCCGCAGATCCGCCGTTCCCCCGCAGGAATAAAAACAAACCGCAATATAAAAAATCGCCCCTTACGGCTTTGACCGCAAGGGGCTTTTGTGTTGTTCGGATCAGTCCGCAGCAGGTGCCGCAGGCTGTTCTTTCTTGTCAGTATCGGCCGGGGAGTCAAAGGTAAACCCACCGTCCTTGTAGTCCACCGTCACGGTGCCGTGGATCTTATCCTCCAGCAGCAACTCGGACAGCGGGTCCTCGATTTGGGTCTGAATGGCCCGGCGCAGGGGCCGCGCGCCATACACCTTGTCAAAGCCCTTATCTGCCAGCGCGTCCACTGCCGCGTCCGTAAAGGTAGCCTGTACATCCAGGTCTGCCAGGCGCTTGTTCAGGGTCTTTAACATCCGGCGGGCGATCTCCTCAATGTCCTGCTTCTCCAGCTGGTTGAACACCACGATCTCGTCCACACGGTTCAGGAACTCCGGCTTAAAGGTCTTTTTCAGTTCCTCCATCACCAGGTCCTCAATGGACTTGGCTGCGTCCTTGCCGTCGCCAAAGCCCAGTGCCTGGCGGCTGTCTGTGATCTTAGACGCGCCCACATTGGAGGTCATAATGATCACCGCGTGCTTAAAGCTGACCTTGCGGCCCTGGGAGTCGGTGAGCACACCGTCCTCCAGGATCTGCAACAGCATATTGAACACATCCGGGTGGGCCTTTTCGATCTCATCGAACAGCACCACGCAATAGGGCTTTCTGCGGACCTTTTCCGTCAGCTGGCCGCCCTCGTCAAAGCCCACATACCCGGGAGGCGCACCGATCAACTTGGAGACCGTGTGCTTCTCCATATACTCGCTCATATCCAGCTTGATGATGGCGTTCTCGTCACCAAACATAGCCTCGGCCAGGGTCTTGCAAAGCTCCGTCTTACCAACGCCGGTGGGACCAAGGAAGATAAAGGAACCCATGGGGCGCTTGGGGTTTTTTAGCCCCGCACGGCCACGACGAATGGCACGGGCCACGGCGGACACGGCCTTATCCTGGCCCACGATCCGCTGGTGCAGGATCTGTTCCAGTTGCAGCAGCCGCTGGGACTCCTCCTTGGTGATCTGCTGTACCGGGATCCCCGTCCAGCCGGACACCACGGCGGCAATATCCGCAGGGGTCACTTCCTTTACATCGTGGGAGGAGGTGTTCTTCCACTTCTCCTTTTCCTGATCCAGCAGGTCTTGCAGGCTCTTTTCCTTATCTCGCAGCTCTGCTGCCTGCTCAAAGTTTTGGCTACGCACGGCAGCGGTCTTTTCTGCCGCCAGGCGCTTGATCTCCGTTTCCATCTCTTTCAGGTTCGGCGGGGCCGTATAAGCGGCCAGGCGCACCTTGGAACAGGCCTCGTCGATCAGGTCAATGGCCTTATCCGGCTGGAACCGATCGGCAATGTACCGGCTGCTCATCTTCACCGCGTTCTCAATGGCGGCGTCGGTGATCTTCACCTTGTGGTGGGCCTCGTACTTATCCCGCAGACCTTTCAAAATCTCCACGGTCTGCTCCTCGGTCGGCTCGCCCACGGTCACCGGCTGGAACCGGCGCTCCAAAGCGGCGTCCTTTTCAATATTCTTGCGGTACTCGTCAATGGTGGTGGCACCGATCACCTGGATCTCGCCACGAGCCAAAGCGGGCTTTAAGATATTGGCGGCGTCCGTTGCGCCCTCGGCAGAACCGGCGCCCATCAGGGTGTGTACCTCGTCAATAAACAGGATAATGTTGCCGGCCTTTTTCACCTCGTCCATGGCCTTTTGAATACGCTCCTCAAAGTCGCCACGGTACTTTGTACCGGCCACCATAGAGGTCAGATCCAGCGCCACGATCTTCTTGCCTTCCAGCAGCTCCGGCACCTCGTGCTTCACGATCTTCAGCGCCAGCCCCTCGGCAATAGCGGTTTTACCAACGCCCGGCTCGCCGATCAGGCAGGGATTGTTCTTGCTGCGGCGGGACAGGATTTGAATGACCCGCTCGATTTCCTTTTCACGGCCGATCACCGGGTCGATCTTGCCGCCCTCTGCCAGTGCGGTCAGGTCACGGCCAAACTCGTCCAGCGTGGGGGTCTTGGTCTTGCCCTTTTTACCGGCAGCCTTGCCGTCCGGCTGGGTCTCCTGACCGGAGAACAGCTGCTCCACCAGCGCCTCCGGGCGCACGCCCAGCGCCAGCAGGAACTTGTAGCCGTAGGAGTCCGTCTCCTTGAGCAGCGCCAGCAGCAGGTGTTCCGTGCCCACAAAGGAGTGCATCATACCCCGGGCGATCTGGAACGCCAGCTCCAGCATCCGCTTAAACCGGGGGGTAAAATCCTCCGGGGTCAGCCGGGTAGGCTCCCCTACGCCGATGTTCTCCTGAATGAGCTTTTCCACATCCTGGGTCTGCACGCCGCTTTCATTCAGCGCCTGGGCGCCCAGGCCGGAGCCTTCTTTCAAAATGCCCAGCAGCAAGTGCTCGCTGCCGATATAGTTATGGCCCAACTCCTCTGCGGAGGTAATGGCCAGATTGATCACATTGTTTGCTTTTTCGGTAAAGTAATTAAATCTATACATGGTAAATCCTCCTTATTGCCTTGGCGCAAGAGGAAATTCCGCTCTCCTTTTACGCCAAAGCCTGCCGCACCAGTCCGGCACGGATCTTATCCACTGCGTCGGCAGTCACTTCTGCCCCGGCAGCAGCCGCAATGGTGGCGTTCTGCACCTTTTGGATCAGTTCGCCCACATCGCTGTATGTTTTGCTGCTCTCGCCCAGAGAGATACCCAGGCGCAGCAGCGACACCAGGTCAAAAAATTCGTCCTGGTTCAGGGTACGGGCCATTTGCAGGGTGCCCATCGCCCGGTAGATGCGATCCAAAAAGGCGTCTTGCTGTTGCAGCTGCTGGCGCAGATTGCGCTCCTGGCGCACGATTTGGTCGCAAATGGCATTTACATTATCAATGGCCGCCTTTTCGGTAATGCCCAGGGTCACCTGGTTGGTCAGCCGATAAAAGCTGCCGTGGCCGTCATAAAGGGGTTGCAGCGACAGACCCAGCTTGCCGATCATCACCGTCAGCTGGTCGATCAGCCCTTGGCCCGCCAGCGCAGGCAGGTGCAGATCCAGCATAGCCTGCATACCGGTGCCCAAATTGGTGGGCACAGCGGTCAAAAAGCCCAGCCGCTCATCAAAGGCAATGGGCAGCCGCTCCAGCAGGGCGTCGTCCAGCTTATCCGCCTTGGCATAAGCGCCCTCCAGGTCCTGCCCGGCGGCGCGTACCTGCAAGCGGATATGGTCCTCCTCGCAAAGCATTACGCTGGCGCTGCCGTCTTTGCTGAGCAAAAAGGCGCTCTGGTCCTTTTGCCGGGCAAACCGGCGGCTGATCAGCTGCTGCTCTGCATAGGCATACGCCTGGGCCGTAGACACGGCGCTCAGATCCACCAGATCAAACTCCCCGGCATAGGGAGAGTTCTTCACGGCGGCAAAGATCTTCTTCACCGTGTTTCTGCGGATCTCGTTGTTCATACGAATGGGAAAGGGGGCGTCCGCCAAATTGCGGGCCAGGCGCACGGTAGCGCCGACCACCACATCTGAATTTTTGCCCTCGCCGCTGTACCACTTATTCATCTTTATTCCTCCGGCTTTAACTCTTTGATTTGGTCACGCAGCACCGCCGCGTCCTCGTAGCGCTGCTCCTGCACCGCCTTGTCCAGCTCCGCCTGCAAGCGCTCCCGCTCACTTTGGGGCTTCTCCGCCGGTTCCTCCGCCTTGGCGTTGTTCACCGGTTCCTTTTCCTCGGTGTAGGAAATGTTCTTGCCGATGTGGCGAGTGGCGCCGTGGATCTTGCGAATGCTGGGTTCCAGTTTGTCTGCAAACCGGTCGTAGCAGTGGGCGCAGCCCACATTGCCGGTGTTGATAATATCGTTAAAGGTGGAGCCGCAGTAGTCGCAGCGGTCCACGCCGGTGAGGGCGTTCATGGCTGCCAGCCCGGCCCCCAGGAAGTTGCCGAAGAAGCTGCCCTCAAACATAGACCCAAGGCCCATATTGCTGTGCATAGGCTCCAACACGCCTAACTTTTCGGCACAGTCCCGGCACAGGTGCATCTCAGTCACCTTGCCGTTGATGTTCTGTTTAATATAAGTGGTTGCCTCGTTTTGATTGCAATGTTCACAACGCATAACAAATAACCTCCTAATTGATGTATGCAAGCAGCATTTGCTTAAATTGACGGGCGCGTACCCGGTCCAGCACCTGCTCGTCTACGCCGTGCAGGTTCCACCCGGTGAGCGCCGACTCCATGATCTTGGCGCTGCGGGCGTCCATCAAGCCCTGGTAGTGCAGGTTGTACAGGTGGGCCTTGGCCGTCTTTTCATCTATGGCAGAGCCAATGGAATTGATCAGCGCCATCAGCGCCTGGTCCTTGCTGTCGGCGCGGGTAATGAGAATGCACCCACCGCCGCCACGCCTGGACTCAATACGGTAGCCCTGCTCCGGTGTAAACCGGGAGGTGATCACATAATTGATCTGGCTGGGCACGCAGCCCACCCGGGCCGCCAGGTCGTTGCGCTGGATCTGGACGGTGGATTTGTTGTCGTCAAACATATCCAGGATCATATCTGCGATCACATCACTGATCTTCATTTTCCAATCACTTCCTATCTAATGAAGGCAGAAAGCCCGGCCGGAGGGATACAGGAGCCGTTGTTGATCTTGCGC
>CAVIFY010000011.1:47388-60764 GCA_963642245.1 Bifidobacteriaceae bacterium
CGTTCACACTCTGACTTTGACTTTCTTTGACCTTCTGTCATCATAGTAGCACAAAGGTCAGGGAAAGTCAAGAACTTTTTTGACTTTTTTTGACCTTCCCGGAGAGTATGCCCGATTTTCGGCTTGGTTATGCGAAATTTTAGCAAAAATATTTTTTGACTTTCTTTGACTTTTGCAAAAATGCACACAAAAAAGCGCCGATCTTTGACCATCGGCGCTATGGGAGTCCCCTGCTTTTTGACCTTTACTATGTACGGCAAGGCATGCCGGGCACGCCTTGCGCCGACCGGATAATCAGCAGCCGCAGCCACAGTCATTACCGCAGCCGCAGTTACCGAAACCGCCGCAGAGCAACAGGATGATAATCAAGATCACGATCCAGGAAGATCCGCAGCCACAACCGTTATTGCAACCACAACCCATAACCGTAGTACCTCCTTTCGCCTTTCTAAACCATACTATGAAAGACGGCAAAAGGTGTGACAAAGGGCGCAGAAAAGCCGCGCACATTCCCTACGCGACGCCCTGCGCCCTACGCTTATTTTATACAAATTTATACGATACCGCCGTTGACCCCCAGCACCTGGCCGGTAACATACGGACTTTCTGCCAGGTATAGCACCGCCTGCGCCACCTCTCGGGGCGTGCCCAGGCGACCCATAGGCACCTCGGCCTCCAGCTCCGCCCGGTCAAAGCAGGCGTTCATACGGGTATCAATGATCCCTGGCGCCACACAGTTGACGGTAATGCCCTCCGGCGCCAGTTCCTGGGCCAGTGCCCGGGTAAAGCCAATGACCCCGGCCTTGCTCATGGAATACACCGTCTCGCAAGAGGCGCCCACCTGCCCCCACATAGAGGACACATTGACGATGGCCCCACTGTGGCGGCGCAGCATATCCACCGCTGCCGCCCGGCTGCACAGGAACACGCCCTTGCAGTTGACCCCCATCAGGGCGTCGTAGTCCTCCGGCGTGGTGTCCTGGATTTGGCGGATCAGGCTGACCCCGGCGTTATTCACCAGCACATCTACCGTGCCCACCGCGGCAAACAGCTGCTCCACCGCCGCCGGGTCCGTAATATCGCAGGGGATCGCCGTCACCCCCGGCAGCTCCGCCGCCGTTTGGTGCACCGTCACAAACACCCGATAGCCCTTTTCTAAAAACACCTGCGCCGTTGCCGCACCAATGCCGGTGGCGCCGCCGGTTATCAAAACCTGTTTCATACAATCACCGCCCCCAGTTTAGCACAAACGGTTGTATTTTTCAACGCAATCCGATATAATAAGGGGAGAACGAACGGAAAAGGTGATTTTTGTATATGGAAAAAGCATTTTATACCATCTCCCTGTATGTGGACGAGAACGAGAACCTGATCGGTATTCCCTGCGGCGAGAGCGACAAGTACGGCATTGCGGACATTGACAAGGTGCACCTGCTGAAAGCGCCGTACAGCGAGGAACGGCTGGAGCAGTTTATCGAGGAAGTGATCGACTCCTGCTACTCCAAAAAGCACAATGACCAGAGCGACCTGTCCACCATTGAGAAGTACACCAAGAAAAAGGGCTTTGTCAACGCCACAGCGGACTACACCCTGATCTCCATTGTCAAGACGGCGGAGAATTACAGCCTGATGCCCACCTTTAACGACTTTGAGCGGGGGCCGGTGGTGATCGACGACGACGAGCACATTTTGCCCAACCCCTACTCTGCCGGCGAGCTGGCCGAGGTGATCAACGGCTATATCCAGGTGTATGTCAAGGCCAATATGTTCTATAAAGAACAGCAGGAACTGGAAAACGAAAAGAAGAATTAAAAATAATAAGAGCCGCCCCTGTGCTACCATACAGCATAGGGGCGGTTTTGTTTTATCCGCTTTTACAAACGGCGGGAGCAAGCCCCCGCCCTACGGTTATTTTGGCCTTATGTGCGGTGCGATGAGGGCATCGCACCCTACAAAATCCAATTCAATAAATCCATAAAATAACCGGTAGGGGCGGATACTATCCGCCCCTACGGTATTGTAGGGTTCCCAAAAAGGCTTTTGCCTTTTTGGGAAGAGGAGACATTACGGAATGCGCGCGGGGTGGATTTTGTTAAAAATCCGCCACAAGCAATATGGAGTCAATGTCGACGAGGTAGGGGCGGATACGATCCGCCCGCCTTAAATGTCAGCAATGTAGGCCGCATTTATCCCCTCAGTCAGCAAAGCTGACAGCTCCCCTTACAATAAGGGGAGCCTTTTTGTGTATAATCCGCCTTCCTTGTAAAGGGAGGCAAAAAGGTTTATCGTAGGGGCGGCAATCTGCCGACCGCTTTTTTATTCCTTACAAAGGGCGATCAAAATAAAAAAGCGGCACCCCGCAAAGGGGTGCCGCAAGGCGTTTAGGAAATTAAGAGGCCAGATCGCCCACGATCATCATATAATCGCCGATCATGGCGCCGAACTCCGGCGCGCCCTCCATAATGAGCTGCTTATCCTTGGTCATCTGGAGCATATCGCCGGTGCCAAGCAGGATCATCAATGCGTGCTGGGCGGTGTCGAACTTCATACAGAAGAACGGCTTGGAGCGCTTATACTCCCCACGGCCGGCGCGGGACTTGCCTGCCTTAATGCGCAGGTAAGCGGTGCACTCCGGGTGGCCCTCCACGGCCCACTGGTACACACGGTCCGGGCTTTTGGAAGTCCAGTCCCGAATGGCCGGGTGGCCCATTTTGTTCAGCTGGCTGATGCCGGAGGACAGCAGATAGAAATACAGCTTGGTCAGCAGCAGGCACAGCTGCTCATCTTCCGGCGGCTCTTTAATACCCAAAAGGGAGCTCATCTTCAGCAGCACCATCATAAATTTGATAAACTTGCCAAAGCTCTTGATCTTCATCTTGGGCAGGGCGCTCATATTGCCCTTAAAAAACGCATTCATCTTCTCCATAGAGGAGAACTGCAATTCGGCGTCGATCTTCTGCTGCCCCAGGTACTCGCCCAGTTTGACCGTCCACTCCCCATCTTCAATGATAAAGTGGATCGCCTCTTTGTCCTGTGCGTTGGCCATAGCAGAAACCTGATACACGGCGTTGACGCCCTCAAATTTCTTCTTCAGCTCCGGCACATCGTTGGCGATGGTCTTCAGCAGCGGCAAGGCGCCGGTCATAAACACCTTATTGGTGTAGCGTGTGGTATCACTTGCCATACTGGCACATCCTTTCTTGATTTTGAAGTTTTAACATCTGTGCGCGAATTAGAATTCGTCGTCCCAAGCGTCGTCCGCTTCAAAATCGGCGTGCATCACTTCGGCAATGGTATCGGCAATGCCGTTGGCGTCGATCTTTGCAAGAGACATCAGGTCCTCGTGCAGACCGATGGTGGAGAATTCATCCTGATGGCCCAGCGTCCGCATAACGCAGGCCTTGCCACTCTTGGCAACCACCTCGGCAACAGCGGTGCCCAGACCGCCCATCACGGTGTGATCCTCTACGGTGATGATCCGGCGGGTGTCCATAATGGCGGACATCACAGCCTCTTCATCCAGGGGCTTAATGGTGTGCATATTCAGCACGCGCACCTTCAGCCCGGCGTCTGCCTCTGCCATCTGGGCAGCCTGCATAGCCTGATACACGCAGGAGCCGCAAGCGATCACGGTAATATCCGTGCCCTCGTTCATCACCTTGGCCTTGCCCACCTCAAAGGTGCACTCCTCCAACTTGGGATAAACGATCTGGTCAAAGCCGCGGTTGATACGAATATAAACCGGGCCGGGATAGCTGTACGCTGCCTTGACTGCGTGGTAAGTCTCTGCGCCGTCGCAGGGGCAGATCACGGTCATGTGGGGCAGAGAGCGCATACACGCCATATCAATCAGAGAGTGGTGGGTAGAGCCTGCCTGACCAAAGGAAGTGCCTGCGTGGGTCGCAATGATCTTCACCGGCACATTCTGATAGCAAATGTCCGTATGGACCTGGTCCAGGGAGCGGGCAGAAGCAAAGATGGCAAAGGTGGACGCAAAGGGGATCAGCCCGTTCTGGGCCAGCCCGGCTGCCACGCCAAACATATTTTGCTCTGCGATACCTACATTAAAGAAACGATCCGGGAACTTCTCGCCAAACATACCGATCTTGGTGGATTTGCCCAGGTCAGCGGTCAGCGCCACCACTTCCGGGTGCTCCGCACCCAGCTCGCACAGCGCCTTGCCGTAATATTCCGCCGTAGAGAGGGCGGTGGTCTCCGTCATTGTATAAGTCATTCCGCTTGCCATGGCTTAGCCCTCCTTTTCCGCACGCTCGCAGCGTTTCTTGTAATACTTATCCAGGCTCTCGTAGCAAGCCTTCTCTTTTGCCTCGTCCAGTGCGCCGTAATGCCAGTGATAATCGTCCTCCATAAAGTCGATACCGGCGCCCTTAAAGGTATCCATCACGATACAATAGGGCTGGTCGCCGCCGTTTTGGTGGTTGGCAATGGCGTCCTCAATGGCGTCGTTCAGCTCTTTCATATTCTGGCCGTCTACGCGCTTGACCTTAAAGCCAAAGGCCTCGAACTTCTTATCCAGCGGCTCCACTTTCATCTCATCGTCCACGCGGCCGTCGATCATGCACTTGTTGTTATCCACAAGCACCACCACATTGGACAGCTTAAACTGGGCAGCGGTCATGGCAGCCTCCCAGTTGGAGCCCTCGTTCAGCTCGCCGTCGCCGGTCAGGCAGTAGACCATATAGTCCTGGCCCTTAACGCGGCCCGCCAGGGCAAAGCCGTCTGCCAGGGACAGGCCGTGGCCCAAAGAGCCGGAAGAGCAGTCAATGCCCTTGATCTTGTTCTTATCCAGGTGCATACCGAACTTGGAACCGGTCAGGTTAAAGTTGTGCAGCCCCTCCACCGGCATAAAGCCGTAGTCGCAGATCACCGGGCCGTAACCCACTGCGGCGTGACCCTTGGAGAGCACAAAGCGATCTCTGTCCTCCATATCCGGGTGGTTCACATCCAGCTTCATAAAGCGGTGATAGAGAATGGTCATGGCGTCCATGGCACTCATGGCGCCGCCGATGTGGCCGGAGCCGCCCCAAACGGTGGTCTGCACGGTCAGTCGTCTTAACTCGTCCGCCTTTTTCTCCAGGCGGAGCCACTCGGCTTTGTCAAATGGCTTGAAATCAGCAGGCATTCAAAGTCCTCCCTTTCTGTTGTTGCCGGGGCCGTGCCCCCTTGCACAGACCCGGCAAAAATGATTGGTTTATTTCACTAATCCCGGGATCTCCGGATGATTGGCGGCCACAACGCCAAAGGCGTCCTCGGCAATGTCGATGGCCAGCTTAATATCATCCTGCGTTACCGCGGCATTCATAAAGTGATTGTGGTGAGACGCCAGGAACAGCCCGCGGCTGACGCACTCTGCGATCCACTCCTGGTGGAGCATCAGGCTCTCATCATTGGCAATGCGCAGATAGAACAGCGCCGGTTCGCCGGACACCACCAGGTCAAAGCCGTGCTGCTTGCCGGCGGCCACAAAGCCGTCCGTCAGCTGGGTGCCCATCTCGCGGAACATCTTGGGCGTGTTGAGTTTCTTCATCTTGGGAATACAAGCCAGGCAGGCGGCGAACGGCTCAGCGCTCATCCAGTAAGAGCCGGTGTACACCACGGAAGAAGCGGTGTTCTTCATATGCTCCTGACCGCAGACGGCAGACATATTGTAGCCGTTGGCCAGGGCTTTACAGAAGCAGATCAGGTCTGCCTTAATGCCATAGTAATGGTCGGAACCGGCCAGGTCCAGACGGAAGCCGGTGCGCACATCGTCAAAGATCAGCACCATACCGTGGTCGTCGCAGAATTTGCGGACCGCTTTCCACTGCTCCGGAGTGGCGCACTCATTGTCCTTAAAGTTGCCGTGGTCATAGGGCTGGGCGATCAGGCCGGCAAAGTCGCCGCCTGCCTCGTCATAGGCCTTCTGCATAGCGTCCAGGTCAAACCAGGGCACCACCACATTGTTCTCTACTTCCTCCGGCAGAATGCCCGGGTAGTCTACCTTTTGCGCCCACTGGAAGTCGCCGTGGTAATAGCCCTTAAAGAACATCATCTTCTTTTTGCCGGTGTGGGCACGGGCGCACATCACGGAGAAGGTGGTGGCGTCGGAGCCGTTCTTCATAAAGAACGCCCAGTCGGCGGTGTTGACGGTGTCGATCAGCAACTCGGCGCACTCTACCATCTTGTAAGAGGGAGAAGTGGTGCAGTTGCCGGTCTTTAACTGCTCCATGGCAGCGGCGTCTACATCCTCATCGCAATAGCCCAGCACATTGGGGCCGTATGCGCACATAAAGTCCAAATACTTGTTGCCGTCCACATCCCAAAAATAGGTGCCCTTGGCCTTTTGGGACATCAGCGGCCACTTGGTAATGGGCAGGAACAGACCCTCGCTGGGGCCCAGGTGCCCGTACACGCCGGAGGGAATGGCGTTCAGCGCCCGATTAAACCACTCCTGGCTCTTTTCATGCTTATATTCAGGAAATTTACTCATTCTAAAAGACCTCCTTAACCCAGATATGTGCCAACTCTGTCCAAAACGCGGTTGATATTATCCACCATAGAAATCATGCCCGCCATGTAAATATGACCGGCGCACAGCTCCGCCATAGTGGAGGCAGTGCCGTTAAACAGGCCGTTGGCCAGATCAATGGTGGCAAACTCCATGACCGCGCGGGGAGACTGGGCCTTCTCTTTAATGGTGCGGAACGCGTGGTTGTTGACCCGAATGGTGGCGTAGCACACATCCTTAATGCCCATGGACACATCGCCGTCTACCGTGTAAAGAGCGGACTGCTTGGACACGCTGTCCGTATTGGCAAGGGCGGAGATGGCCCCGGCAATGGTGTAGAAAGTCAAAATGGTGGACTCCTCAAAGAACGCTCTGTCCTTCAGATCCGCCTCGCTGGGCATTAACAGCTGGGTCAGCCGGTTGGTGAGCTTGGTGAACGGACCAAGCAGGAAAGCCAGCACCTGCACCGCGCCCTTCACCGGTACGCCGGGCTTGGAGTCGTCGATCAGTGCATTGAACTTCTCCGGGCTGGCAAAATTCATCTTGCAAGTGCAGCCGTAAGTGCCCTCGCTCATTTTGCAGCCGTCCTGGGTGAAGTTGAATGTGCAGCAGGGGCCGTCCGTCACATCAAAGCAGATGGACACCGGCTTTTTCAGCTCACGGAGCACGGCCTTGGCCTCATCGTCGATCTGGCACAAGTTCTCCAGCGTTGCGAGCACGCCGTACATGTTCACATAAGCCATTGCTTTTGCTTCTTTCAAAATAATTCCTCCTCGTGTTTTGCCTGCGATAGGCAGAGTTCTTGCAGGGGTTGCACAGGGCACCCGCCGGGTGACAGAGATCATTTGTACAAAAAATGACACGCCGCCCGCCCTCTCAGGGCGTATCGGCAATCCGGTATATACGCACATATTTAATACATATATACAATGCAAGTTTATTATAACACACATTTTATAGGCAGGTCAACGGCAAACCGCCCAAAAATATGCTTACAAATTGGTGAAATTGCCCATAATTCCGGGCACCGGAAATAAAAAAGAGCGCACGCCGGTCCTCCCCGGTGTGCGCCCTTGCACATCTTCTTTATTTCATCAAAAAGCCGATCTTCTTCATAGCCTTATCCAGGGTGCGCTGGCTGACCCGCTGGGCCAGATCTGCGCCCTTGGTCCAGCATTCCTGCAAGTACGCCTTGTCCTGCATAAACTGGTTAAAGCGCTGCTGCACCGGCTCCAGCTCGGCGATCACCGCCTCGCCCACGGCGGTCTTAAAGTCGCCGTAGCCCTTACCGGCAAATTCCTGTTCGATGGCGTCCAGCGTCTTGCCTGTAACGGCGGAGTAAATGGTCATCAGGTTGTTGATACCGTCCTTGCCCTCGCCGTAATGCACGCTCATCTCGCTGTCCGTCACCGCGGAGCGGAACTTCTTCATGATCACATTCGGCTCGTCGGTCAGGTACACGGTGCCCTTGGGGTTGGGGTCGGACTTGCTCATCTTGCGGGTGGGATCTTGCAGGCTCATCACCCGCGCGCCGCTTTTGGGAATATAGGCCTCCGGCACGGTAAACACCTTGCCGTAAATGCCGTTAAACCGCTCGGCAATATCCCGGGCGATCTCCAGGTGCTGCTTTTGGTCCGCACCCACCGGCACAATATCCGACTGGTACAGCAGAATATCCGCCGCCATCAGGCAGGGGTAAGTAAACAGCCCGGCGTTCACATTGTCGGCGTGCTGCTTGGACTTGTCCTTAAACTGGGTCATACGGGACAGCTCGCCAAACTGGGTGTAGCAGTTCAGCAGCCAGCCCAGCTGGGAGTGGGTGGGCACATGGGACTGGATAAACACAATGCCCTTGTCCGGGTCCAGGCCCAGAGCCAGCAGCATGGCATACAGCTCTGTGGTCTGCCGACGCAGCTTTTGCGGATCCTGGCGCACGGTAATGGAGTGCAGGTCCGCCACGCCGTAAATGGTGTCATATTCTTCTTGAAAAGCGCTCCAGCCCTTCATAGCCCCCAGGTAATTGCCCAGGGTGGGAATGGAGGTGGGCTGGATCAGCGACAGGCTGCGCTTTTTCCGTTCTACTTTTACTTCTTCAGACATAATTCTTTGCTCCTTTATTTGCTGCGCAGATCGGCAGCCACTTCACCCAGTCGGTGCACACCGGCCACAATGGCCTCGTCGGACGGGGTGGAGAAATTCAGTCGAATATGGTGGCTCACCGCCTTGTCGTTCATCATAAAGGCGTTGCCGGGCACCACAGCCACCTGTTTGGCGATGGCGCGCTTGCAAAAGTCCAGCATATCCACATGGCCGGGCAGCTTGCACCAAATGAACAAACCGCCCTGGGGCCGCACATACTCTACAAAATCGCCCAGATCGCTGTCAATGCTGTTGCACATCAGCTCCAGCTTTTTGCGGTAAATGCCGCGGATCTTCTCAATATGGGCGTCCACATCATACTGCCGGAACCACTGGTACACGATCATCTGATTGAGCATAGCGGTATGCACATCCTCCGCCTGCTTGCCCACGGTCATCTTGGCCAGCACCGGCTTGGGACCTACGCAGTAGGCTACCCGCAGCCCGGGGGACAAGATCTTGGAAAAGGACCCGGCGTAGATCACAATGCCGTCCGTGTCCATACTCTTAATGGTAGGCAGCGGCTCACCGGCCACCCGCAGGTCGCCATAGGGGTTGTCCTCCAAGATCAGCACGCCGTACTGCTTGGCAAGGGCATACACCTGCTGCCGCTTCTCCAGGCTCATGGTGGCGCCGGAGGGGTTTTGGAAATTGGGAATGGTATAGATAAACCGGGCGTCCGGGTTCTCTTGCAGCACCCGCTCCAAGGCGGCGGTGTCCATACCGTCTGCCTCCATGGGCACACCGGCCAGCTTGCAGCCGTAAGAGCGGAAGCAGTTCAGGGAGCCGATAAAGGACGGCTCCTCGCAGATCACCGTGTCGCCCTCGTTGCACAGCACCTTGGTGACCAGGTCCATAATTTGGGTGGCGCCGCTGACGATCAGCAGGTCGTCCCCATCGGTGCCGATCTTCTCCCGCCGGGCAAGCCAGTCCCGCACCGTGTCCCGCAGGGGCTGATACCCCTCGGACACGCCGTACTGCAAGGCGTCAATAGGCGTTTTTTGCAGAATATCGGCGGTAATGGCCCGCACCTCATCCACCGGAAAAGCGTCCGGCGCCGGGTTGCCCGCTGCCAGCGGAATAATGGCCGGGTCGGCAGTGGCCTTTAGAATTTCTCGAATGGCGCTGGGTTGCAGCGCGGAGATCTTGTTTGAAAATGTGTATTCCATTAAGAATCGCTGTCCTTCTTTTGCAGCAAAGTCAGCACAAAGTTGGCCAAGATGGCTGCGTTATTATTTTTGGTATTCTCCACATACTTGGACTGGAACGCATACAGGGCGTCATAGTCATAAGCCGCCGTGCGCAGGCTGTCCACCAGCGCGTCCGCGTCCGTAAAGGTGGCGGCGGGCATTTCCTGCTGCAAGTCCACATTCAACCCCCGGTCCCGCAGATACAGATCGTAATCCGGCACAAAGAAATACAGGGGTTTCATCAAAAGGGACGCCTCAAAGGCGCAGGCGGAATAGTCCGTCACTATGGCGTCCGCCAGCTGCATTAAGTCATAGGTGGAGTAGTCGCCGTTGATACTGAATTCCGGGTCCGGCTTTACCTTGCTCAGCGGGTGGGTACGCACCACCAGCCGGTAAGTCTCCTGCTCCGCAAAGGCCAATTTCAGCTCCTGGGCCACATAGGCCTCCCGATCCCGAAAAGTGGGCAGGTACAGCACCAGCCGCCGGTCGCTGAGGCCCGGGTTCTCCGCATAAAAGCGCTGGGCCAGCCCCTCCTTGGGGGTCACAATATCGTCCACCCGGGGCAGGGAGCAAATTTTGATCTTCTCTGCCGGGCAGCCAAAAGCCTCCATATAAAACCGAGCGGTGGCCGCCGAGGGGCACAGCACATAGTCGTAGCCCCGGTGCATATGCATAGCGTGGCTCAGGCGGGCGTCTCGCCCCTCCTTGGTGCCCAGGGATTGCAAGCCGAATTTCTTAACAGCCCCCAGTGCGTGCCACATCTGCACCACCTGCACACCGGCCTTATGCCGCAGGCAGGACACGGCGATGGAGTAGGTGTCTACGATCACCACTTTAGAGGAAGCCAGGGCTTTCATATCCCCCACCAAATGGCCGAAATAGCGGAGCTTGCCGGCAAAGCCGTCCTCCATCATTTGCAGCCGAAACACCTGGCGGGTGCCGGGGGCTTTCTCCTCTATGGCCTGTTCCAGCAGCTGCATATCCAGGCTCTTCTCGTTGCTTTGGCGAGAGAGATAGACCACCTGATCCTGCACCTTGCAAAAGGCTTTCAGCGGCAGGTAGATCAGTTGTAGCAGCGCCTGAAACAGATAAACAAACAGAATTTTCATAAAGTTTTACGCATAGAGCGGGTACTTTTTGCAGATCTCTGCCACGCCCGCCGCAATGTTCTCTTTTTGATTGTCAAAGTCCGTGATAGCCAGGTAAATGTACTCGGCGATCTTGTCCATATCCTCCGTATTCAGTCCACGGGTAGTGGCTGCAGGGGTGCCGATCCGCACGCCGGAGGTGATAAAGGGAGACAACGGCTCGTTGGGCACGGTGTTCTTGTTCAGGGTGATATGCACCTCGTCCAGCCGGTGCTCCAGCTCCTTGCCGGTCACATCGGTGCCGATCAGGCTCAGCAGGCACAGGTGGTTGTCCGTGCCGCCGGACACCAGGTTCAGCCCCCGGTCGGTGAGGCCCTTGGCCAGCGCCTTGGCATTGTCGATCACCCGCTGCTGATATGCCTTGAACTCCGGTTTCAGCGCCTCGCCAAAGCACACGGCCTTGGCGGCAATAATGTGCATCAGCGGACCGCCCTGGGTGCCGGGGAACACGGCGGAGTTCAGCTTTTTGATCAAATAGGGGTTGTTGCACAGGATCAGGCCGCCACGGGGACCGCGCAGGGTCTTGTGGGTGGTGGTGGTCACCACATCGGCGCAGGGCACCGGGCTTTGGTGCAGGCCCGCTGCCACCAAACCGGCAATGTGGGCCATATCTACCATAAACATAGCGCCGTTGGCATGGGCAATATCCGCCATGGTCTGGAAGTCGATCTCCCGAGGATAGGCGGAGGCACCGGCCACGATCAGCTTGGGCTTTACTTTATTCACCTGCTTGGCAAAGGCCGCGTAGTCGATAAAGCCCTCGTCATTGACGCCGTAGGGCACAAAGTTAAAATACTTGCCGCTGATGTTCACGGGGGAGCCGTGGGTCAGGTGGCCGCCGTTGTCCAGCGCCATACCCATCACCGTGTCGCCCGGTTTCAGCAGAGCGAAATACACAGCCGTGTTGGCCTGGGCGCCGGAGTGGGGCTGCACATTGGCATACTTGGCGCCAAACAGCTTGCAGGCGCGCTCAATGGCGATCTTCTCCACCACATCCACATACTGGCAGCCGCCGTAGTAGCGCTTGCCGGGCAGACCCTCGGCGTATTTGTTGGTGAGCACAGAGCCCATCGCCGCCATCACGGCGGGAGACACCAGGTTCTCCGATGCGATCAGCTCAATATTATCCCGCTGGCGTTGCAGTTCCTGGTTCATTGCCGCAGCAACTTCCGGGTCCGCACCTGCCACCTGGGCAATGGAATCATAGTAATCCGAATACATAAAATCGTCCTCCGTTCTTTGTTTTTCCTTAGAACTTATACGCCTTATCATACCATATTTTAGCAGCATATACAACAGAAAGTTGCGATTTTGACCGACAAGTGGCCCGCCCGGCGGCAGGGTGCGGATTTTGCACTTGATATTGGCCGGGCTTTGTGGTAAAATTGATGGGTATTTTAGACCAGTAACTAAAGGAGTGATTGGATGAGCGGACATTCCAAATGGAGCACCATTAAGCGCAAAAAGGGCGCCAACGACGCCGCCAGAGCCAAGGTCTTTACCAAGATCGGGCGTGAGCTGGCCGTTGCCGTAAAGCAGGGCGGCCCGGATCCCAGCGTGAACACCAAGTTAAAGGACATTATCGCCAAGGCCAAGCAGAACAATGTGCCCGGCGACAATATTGACCGTATGCTTAAGAAGGCGGCCGGCGAGACGGACACCGCCAACTATGAGGAGATCGTGTACGAGGGCTACGGCCCCAGCGGCGTGGCCGTGGTGGTAGAGGCCCTGACCGACAACCGCAACCGCACCGCCGGTGAGGTTCGCCATTACTTTGATAAGGCCGGCGGCAATATGGGCACCCAGGGCTCCGTGACCTTTATGTTCAGCCGCCAGGGGGTCATCGTCATTGAGCGCGAGGATGTGGACGAGGACCAGCTGATGGAGGACGCACTGGAGGCAGGCGCAGCCGACTTTCTCACCGATGATACGGATATTTTTGAGATCCGCACCGAGCCTAACGATGTGGGCGCCGTGCGGGACGAGCTGGAGGGCAAGGGCTACAAGATCCTTTCCTCCGAGCCGGCGTATATCCCCACCACCTACACCCGCCTGGAGAGCCAGGACGATATGATGAAGATGGCCCGGATGATCGAGATGTTCGAGGACAACGACGATGTGCAGAACATTTGGCACAACTGGGAGAACGAGGACGAATACGAGGGCTAACGCCGAATAAAATAACAAAAAGAGTTCCCTTTGATCGGGAACTCTTTTTTTGTTTGTTTAATTGAATACCCGCAAGGTAACCCAAATGCGGCGGGAGCAAGCCCCCGCCCTACGAAGTTTTTAAGGCATTATTGCAACAGTTAGCGGGCGGATAATATCCGCCCCTACGATATTGAGGAGAAACAAAAAAGCAAAAGCCTTTTGGGAGAGAAGAAATATTAC
>CAVIFY010000012.1:0-12194 GCA_963642245.1 Bifidobacteriaceae bacterium
AAGCACCACCCTGCCCAAGCCGGAATATAACAACTACGAGTACACCTTAGAGGGCGACTACGCCAAGATCACCAAGTACACCGGCAACGCCAAAGTGGTGGTGCTCCCTGCCGCCATTGACGGCCACCAGGTAAAATACTACTGTACCGGCACCTTTACGGACAAGGATATTGAACTGGCCGTTTTTGAGGATTTTGAAGTCTACCACACCCTGTGGGTGCGAACCTCAGCTTTCAAAAACTGCAAAAAGCTGAAAAAGGTGGTTTTCCCCAATCACGCGGACCTGGGCATTGATTTCGACTTTGCCCTGGGCTGTACCGCTTTGAGCAAAATTGAAATCGACAACTGGCAATATAAAGTGCAGGACGGGGTGCTGTACTACTACAACACCAATTTCTGGGCGGCCCAATACTACTGCGAGGGCTACACAGCCACCCGCTGGAATGTGGCGGAATACTGTAAGGTCATCAACTGTGACTATTCCCTGAAAAACAACACCCATATTCGCGAGCTGCGGCTGAATTCCTATGTCAGCTGCCCTCCCGATTACAATCTGCCGGAGTGCTTGCAGGCCATCTATGTGGCAGACGATAACAGCCGATACTTCAGCAAGGATGGCGTGCTCTATTACAGCGCGTCAGAAAAGAACGCCAACCGCCTGGTGGCTTATCCATGCAATAAGCCCGAGACCACCTATACCATACCGGAAAATGCATTCTTTAATATGGGATTCACTAAGAAGAACAAACACTTAAAGACCCTGGTGATCCCCAAGAGCGCCACAGTATATGACAGCACATTGAAATACATTTGCCAGGGCACGCTGTTCCCCAATTTGGAGACCATTAAAGTGCAAAAAGGCAGCCCCCACATGGATTATATCCGCACCACATTCACCGGCAAGGTGATCGTATATTAAGGAGAACTGTATGGCAAAGAATACCAACGATCTGCTGGATCAGCTGGCAGACAACAACTGCTCCATTGACGACTACCTGGAAGAGAACCGGGACGATATGATCGTTTTGGCAGCCAAGGATTTTTGGGAGGCAGCCATTGACCGCAGCGGAATGTCCAAGTGCAACATTATCAACAAAGCGGACTTTAACTACTGCTACTTTTACGATATTGTCAACGGGCGCAAGATCGCGTCCCGGGACAAGGTGATCCGCCTGATCCTCAGTATGCACCTGACCACCGACGACTGCCAGGAGGCGCTGCGGATCAGCGGCCGCTCCGCCCTGTACCCCAAGGTGCAGCGGGACGCACTGCTGATCTATGGGATCGAGAACCGCTACACTGTGGATGAGACCAACCAGCTGCTCACCGCCCACGGAGAGGAAGTGCTCCGATGAGCGGGACAAAGAGAACGGAGATCAGCGATCTGCGCCGCTATATGGAGCAGTCGCTGGCAGAGCACTACACCCCGGTCATTACCTTTAAGGACCGGGCAGACAGCTTTGTGGCCCTGTACGCCCACCAAGACAGCGAGCAAAAGGTGCTGCTGCGCCGCTCCGGCAACCGCAATGACGGCGTGTACCGCACCCTGCGGGGCAAGCAACTGTGCAATCTGCCTATGATCCTGGAGGTGTGCTCCGATGAGGCGTACCTGCTGGTACTGGAAGAATACATAGAGGGCCGCACCCTGGACAAGATCCTGGACAGCGGCCAACTGACCCCGGCCCAGGCAGCAGCCTATACCATCGACCTGTGCCACGCACTGGAAGAGCTGCACGGTCTGGGTATCGTCCACCGGGATATAAAGCCCGCCAATGTGATGATCACCCCGGAGAACCGGGCGGTCCTGCTGGATCTGAGCATTGCCCGGGAAATCAGCAGCGACCAGCTGGACACCCGCAGTCTGGGCACAGTGGGCTATGCGGCGCCGGAACAGTACGGCGTGACCCAAAGCAACCGGGCCACGGATCTGTACGCCCTGGGCGTGCTGCTGAACACCATGATCACCGGCGTGCACCCGGCAGTGGATATTCCCCGAGGGCCCATTCGCCACATTGTGCAAAAGGCCACGGACACCCAAATCTCCAAGCGGTACAAATCTGCCGCAGCCATGGCCCGCGCCCTGCGCCCCTACGCACGATCATAAAATAGCATACAAATATCTACACCGGCTCCCCTTTTCTTTGGGGAGCTGATTTATTTGCCCATATCGCACCGCTTTTTATGCCACGCACCCGGTCTACTAAAAAATTTTCATTTCCCTATTGACTTAGAGTTCGCTCCAGGGTTTATAATACGAATGAACCGAAAAAGAAAGGAGCCATTCCATATGAAAAAGACCCTATCCATCCTCTTAGCCCTGTGCCTGATGGTGGCCTTTGCCGCGTGCAGCAAGACCGCTGCGCCGGAGAGCACCACGGCCGCCCCGGCAACGCAAGCCGCCACTGAGAATGCACCTACGCAAAGTAGCAAGACCCTGGTGGTGTACTTCTCCGCCACCGGCAGCACCAAGGCTGTGGCAGAGGCCCTGGCCAAGACCCTGGGCGCCGATCTGTACGCCATTACGCCCAAAGACGCCTACACAAGCGCAGATCTGGACTGGCGGGACAGCAACAGCCGGGTTTGCAAGGAGCACGACGATCCCGCCCTGCAAACGGTAGAACTGAGCGACCCCACCCCGGCAGGCTGGGCAGACTACACCACCGTGCTCATCGGCTACCCCATTTGGTGGGGCGGTGCCGCCTGGCCGGTGACCTCGTTTGTAAAGGCCAATGACTTTGGCGACAAGACGGTGATCCCCTACTGCACCTCTGCCAGTTCAGAGTTGGGCAGCAGCGCCACCGATTTGCAAGCCGCAGCCAAGGGCGGCAACTGGCAGGAGGGCAAGCGCTTTGCCTCCGGCGCAGATGAAAAAGATGTACAAACTTGGGCCGAGAGCCTGAACATACAATAAGGAGTGACAAGTATGCGTAAAGATTTTGGTAAGAAACCCTGGTTCTATCCCCTGCCGGTGCTGATCATCGGCACTTATGATGAGCACGGCACGCCGGACGCCATGAACGCCGCCTGGGGCGGGCTGTACCAGAGCGATATGGTGGAGCTGTGCCTGAGCGCCGGTCACAAGACCACCAAAAACATTTTGGCCACCGGCGCCTTTACCGTCAGCTTTGCAGACAAAGCCAATGTGGTCCCGGCGGACTATGTGGGCATTGCCAGCGGCAACAGCGTAAAAGACAAGATCGCCCGGGCCGGTTGGACGGTGACAAAGAGCGACAAGGTGAACGCGCCTATTATTAACCAGCTGCCCCTGACCCTGGAGTGCACCTATGTGCGCACCACAGAGGAGGGCAATATTCTGGGCCGGATCGAGAATATCAGCGCCGATGAGCGGATCCTGGACGAGAACGGCAACATAGACGCTGCCAAGCTGCAACCCATTGCCTATGACCCGGCGGACAACACCTATAAGGTGCTGGGCGACACGGTAGGCCGCGCCTTTGCAGACGGCAAGGCCAAGGCATAAACCCAATAATAACAACGAAAAAGGCCACCCGGTATGGGTGGTCTTTTTTGCTGCATAAAATTGTCACCGCCCGCGCTGTCGGCGCATAGACTGGTAGGGGTGATATTTATGTTTTCTGCGCTACTCTCTTTTTTAAGCGCCAATGTGCTGCTGTTTATTCTACATATTGACGGCAGCAGCAGCTTTCCAAAGCCTTTATCCGCCAAGGAGGAGCGGGCGGTACTGGAACGGCTGCAAGCCGGTGATCCGGCGGCGCGGGCCACGCTCATTGAGCGCAACCTGCGGCTGGTGAGCCATATTGTGAAAAAATACTATTCCCGCACCAACGATACGGAGGATCTGGTGAGCATCGGCACCATAGGGCTGATCAAGGCCATAGACAGCTTTGACCCGTCCAAGGGCACCCGCCTGGCTACCTACGCCAGTCGGTGTATTGAAAATGAGATCCTGATGTACTTCCGCGCCCAGCGCAAGACCAGCGGCGAGGTGCACCTGGGCGACGCCATTGAGATGGACAAAGACGGCAATCCCCTGACCCTGCAAGATGTGATCCGTGATGAGCGGGATATGGAGCAGGAGCTGGAACAAAAGATCCGGTGGGAAAAGGTGCGCCGCTATATTGAAGCTATGCCGGAGGGGCGGGAGCGGGAAATTCTGGTGCTGCGCTACGGTCTGGACAATAAAAGACCGCTGACCCAACGAGAAGTTGCTCAGCGGTTAAATATCAGTCGTTCTTATGTGAGTCGCATTGAAAAAAGCGTGCTCACCGCCATTCGCCGGGCGGTCCAGCCGGAAGAAAGCGGCAAAAAGCACCACAGCCGATCAGCGGTCAAATAAATTGCTGCCGTCACAGGCGATGGCCACCGTTAAAGGAAAATCGGTAAATTCCAGTTCCTTTACCGACTCGCAGCCCAGATCCTCGTAGGCGATCACTTTGCAGGCGGTAATGCACTTGGAAGCCAGCGCACCGGCGCCGCCGATGGCGCACAGATACACAGCCTTGTTGCGCACAACCGCGTCACACACGGCGGCGTTGCGCTCGCCCTTGCCCACCATAGCCACCACACCGGCGTCCAGCAAGCGAGGGGCATACGGATCCATACGGCTGCTGGTGGTGGGGCCGCAGGCGCCCACGGCCAAGCCCTCCGGCGCAGGGGTGGGACCGGCGTAATAGATCACTGCGTCTTGCAGATCATAGGGCAGCGGCTCCCCGGCGTCCATAGCCGCCACAATGCGCTTGTGGGCCGCGTCCCGGGAGGTATAAACACGCCCGGACAGCAACACCCGGTCCCCGGCGTGGAGCCGCGGGGCCATTTGGCGCAGCTGGGCGCAATTCAATTTATATTCCATTACTCTTGCTCCTGCAACCGGGCGCGCAGGGCGCGATTTTCGCTTTCCAGCGCTTCCAGCACGGCAATATTTTGCCGCAGCTCCCGATTGGCTTCTTTTAATTGAAAGTCCAGATTTTTGTTGACGATCTCCAGTCGCTGGCACTCAAAATTCACATCTTCCAGCGCGGCCATCAAGCGAGAGATCTCCGCTTGCAGGCGCTCTAAATCCGTTTGCACCGGACGCTCCCCCTCTCTTTAGGGACAAACAGGAGGCGATAAACCGCCTCCTGCAATGATCTGTTACATATCAATATCGGTGTCGATCTCAAAGTAGCGAGAGCCGAACCAATGCTCCTTAATGGAGTAGGACTTCTCCAGTGCCTTAGTGTCTGCATCACTGTCGGTAGAAGCCATCGCCTGCTGGGCAGTGTACTTCCAGGCGGGCATATCCGTGTGCTTCACAAAGTACATAATGTGATAGCCGTAGTCCGTCTGTACAATGGCTACATCGCCGCTCTTACGGCTGCTGTCAAAGCACCAGTTGCCAAAGGAATTGACCATCTGGCCGGGATATACATTCTCGTACAGGCCGCCGTCGCTGGCGTTGTTGTCCGCAGAATTGTCCTTTGCCAGTTGAGCAAAGGCGTCCTCGGTCTTTTTGCCGCTGTTGTACTGGGCCAGGATCTTCTCCGCCTTCTTCTTGGCGTCGTTCCACTGCTTAGTGGTCGCCTGGGTGGCGGAGGTGCTGTCGCTGTCCGTCTCCGGCTTAATGAGAATGTGGCGTACATTAACGGTCTTGGTCTCAGACAGGGCCACCGGGCGCAGAACATACACCACAGAGGTGCTGTACTGCTTTACATCGCCGGCCTTGCGGTCCTTGCTGTACAGCCAGTCCAGACCGGGATACTTGGTGCTGTCCTTGCTGTCCGCAGTGGCAATGGCCATCTGCTGGTTCTTCAAGGTGGTCTTGGTCACATCCAGCTGGGTAGAGTAACCGGCAGCCTTGTAAGCTTTCTTGTAGAAATCGGAGGAGGCATACTCGCTGCACAGGGCAGTGAAGTTGGAGCCGTCGCTCTTCAGCGCCTTGGCAAAGGCCTTGGCGTCGTCCTCGGTGTCGCACTCAAAAGCGCGAATGCTCACGCTCACCAGGTCGTCCCGATTTTCTTTCAGATACTTATTGTAGTCGTCCTCGGAATAGGTCTTGCTGGCCTTTTTGTCAGACAGCTCGCTCTGGTAATTCTGGGCAATGTAGGCGATCTTGGCCTCCTGGCGGAAGGTCTTTTCCGTAACGCCGCGGCCCATAGCCTTTACCAGATAAGCGCTCAGGGTGTAGCCGTACTTGTGGGCCTGCTCCTTGTACTGCTTCATGGTATCATCAATGTCGCTCTGCTGCTCATCGGTGATCTCCGGCTCTTTGCCGTCGTTGGCCTTTACAGCCTCCAGGTAGTACATATAGTTGGACTTAATGGTGTCCAGCACCTCATCGTGCAGGTACTCCAGCCAAGTGACTTCCTTATCGTCGTCATTCTTGGTGGTCTGCTTGGACAGGGGCTTGTCAAAGTCCACATCCAGGTGGTACTGGCTCAGGTCCAGGCCGTACTGCTCGTACTGGCTCTGCCGGCTCTGCATATTATTGTAAGTAGTAGCAAAGTAGTAGTTGTATGTACCTACTTTGATATTGGCCTTTTGGTCCTTGCCGTCGGTCACGGTCAGGGCAGTCACCGTCTGGGCCGGCCAGCCCAGGTAGCTGATAAAGCCCTTACGCACGGTGCCGGTAGCCACATAGGTCACCAGCAGCGCCACCACGACCACCACCGCGACCACGGAGGTCACGATCTTCTTGGTGCGCTTAGCCATCTGCAAGGCGGCCTTTTTGCTGCCCAGAGATGCCAGCTGGCTTTGCAGTGCCTTGAGCTTTTGCTGCTCTTTTTCTTTCTTCTCCGGGTCGCTCTCTGCAGCGACGGCGGCCTTGGCAGCCTCGATCTCCTTTAAGAGCTTTTCCTTCTTGGCAGCTAACTTAGCTGCATTCTTTTCTGCCTTTTTCGCAGCGGCCTGCTTTTTCTTCTCTGCCTTTTTGTTGTCGGCGTCGGAAGAAAGGGTCTTGCCGCCGGTCAAAAGATCATCGTCCAGTTCTTTTTTGTCTTTTGCCATTTGTCAATCATCCTTAATTCGTTAGAATTTACTAAAAACAATGCAAAGATATTTTACACTACTTGCTAAAATATTACAAGGGTTTTTTGCTTTTTTTCAATAAAATATACAAAAAAGCAGGCGTTCTCCGGAGAGAGCGCCTGTTCCCTTTTGGGTTTGGAATTATTCGCCGGTGGTGCCGGAGGTGGTGGAGCCGGTGGCAGTGGTGGTCTCCTCAGGCTTAGCCTGGGTGGCCTTCTTCATCACCGTCTTGTGCTCCTTTACGGCGCAGCCGTCGACCATCTGGGTCTCCCGGTCGGAGAGAATGTCCTTTTTGCAGTTGTACTGGTACTGGGGGCATTTATCAATGAAGTACATAATGTGATAACCGTACTTGGACTTCACAATGGCCACATCGCCGTACTTGCGGCTGTCGTCCAGTGCCCACTTCTCAAACTCGGCCACCATGGCGCCCTTTTTGGTGCCCTCGATCATACCGCCGAAAATGCCCTGACCGCCTGCGGAGGTGGAGTTGGTGTCGGCGCTGTTGTCCTCCGCCAGCATGGCAAAGTCATACTCGGTCTTGTCGGTCTTGTTGTACTGAGCCAGCAGCTTCTCTGCCTTTTCCTTAGCGGCTGCCCACTCTGCCTTGGTGTACTTCTTCTCGGTAGTAGAGGTGCTGCTGTCTTCGCTGTCGTCCCCGGGGATCACCAGCAGGTGGCGCACGGAGTACACGGTGGTCTCGTCCAGCTTGGGGGTGCCGGTCTTGATGAACAGATAGATAAATCCGTTCTCCTCGTCGCAGTAATAAGTGGTGTCGCCCACCTTGGTGCTGTCGTTAAACAGCCACTGGGTGGTCTCCTTGCCGTAGGAGGTGTCCTTAGCGGTCATGGTGTTCTCCACATACTCGCTGAGGCCGTCCACCGCCTTGGCCTCGTTCTCAAAGTAGCCGCCGGCCACATACTGCTTGATCAGGTCCGCACACACAGTGGGGATCATCTTCTTCATATCCTTTACGGAATGGATCTTGGTCAGGTATTCCTTTGCCTTTTTCACCGACGCCGCCTTGGTCTCTGCACTGGTGGTGTCATAGGTCATTTCAATAAAGGCAAAATCGCAGTTGTAGTAGTCCTTGCTGTGCTCCTTGTAGAACGCGTTATATTCCTCATCGCTGATGTTGGAACGGGCCAGCGTGTGGCGATAATAGTTCTCGGCAATATAGGCCTGCTCCTGCACAGTCTCCAGCGTGGCGGCGGTGCAGTAGTCGCCAAAGTTCTCCTCAATATAAGCGTCCAGGGACTGGTTGGCCTCGGAGGCGCTGGACTTTAAGCTGTCCATCTGCTCTTTAATGCTCTTTTTCTGATCCGCCGTCAGGGTAATGCCCGCTTTCAGCCCGGCCTCATAGTAAGAGGTCACATACTGGATCTGGTCCACGGTCTTGTTCTTGAACATTTGCAGCCAGGTGATCTTCTCCCCGTCGGAGTCGGTCACATACTGCTTGCTGTAATCCTTGGTGGAGTCCAGGTCATAGTAGCCGTAGTTGGCATAGTTCAGGTAGTTCTGGACAATGCGGGAATAATAGTAGTTGTATGCGCCCAGGGACACATTGGTCTCGCCCACCGTCAGCGCCGTGCCGCCGGGATTGAGCATTTCGCCCTCCTTGCCGTTGGGTACGGTGTAGTAGCGCACGCCCAGCACTGCCAGTACCGCCACCACCGCTGCAAACAGCAGGCAAAACAGCGTGATCTTAATAGGTGCCGTGCGTACGGTGATCTGCTTCTCGCCGCTGTTTGCCGCAGGCGCGGCAGCGGGGGCAGGCTCTACCGGGCGGGGCTTTTCTGCCGGCATTTGGATCTCAAACTTATCATCGGCCAGGAAATTGTCGTCCAAGGTGGGCGCCTGGGCCTCAAACTCCCAGTTGTCGTTCTCCTCGTAATGCACAGAGGGCTTTGGCGCTTCCAGCGGGGCCGTATCCTGCTGCGGCTCATCGCCGGGCCATTTTTTCTCGTCGTCCATAGAACAATGCTCCTTTGTTTCAATGTCTTATCAATTATACTATACTTGGGCTGCGGTTGCAACCTTTCTTTGCGGGCCAGGTGTAAACAATCTGTAAATCCCCCGCCCTTGCAAAATCCGCTGTCTTGTAGTAATATAGGGGCAGAAAACGCCAGGAAAAGTGCAGGCCCCCTGCACGGAGAGTGTATATGAAAGAAAAACTTGCCGCGCTGAAAATCGAATACCGCACCAACCCGGGCTGGTGCTGGCTCATTGCCATATTGTTTCTCTTTCCGCTGCTGCCGGAGTATGTAAGCCCCTTTATTCTGTTTGCGGGCTTTATCGTCTTTAAGGTACAGTGGAGCCGAGAGGGGCGCAAGGCCAAGGTGGGCACCATCGGCAAAATGATGATGTTGTTTATGGGCTACGCTCTACTCAGCACCCTGTGGTCCCCCACGCCCTTTACCACCTTTGCCACCGCTGCACTGTGGTGGGGTATGTTCCTGCTCCAGGTGATGATCTACAACCTGGCCCGCAGCCGGGACAAGATCGACGCCCTGCTGCAAACCTGCACCGCCAGCGCCTGCGTCAACGGCGTGATCGGCACCTTGCAGATCTGCGGCTACACCCTGAACCGCTACGATTATATTCCGGACAGCGCCGTGCTGGTGACCCCGCTGTACAAGGGACTGGACAAATTCGTTTACACCCACCTGCCCTTTGCCATCAGCACCAAGACCTTTGACTCCCGCGCCAGCGGCACTTTCTCCAACCCCAATTTGCTGGCCACCCACATGGTGATCGCCTACCCCATTTCCATTTACCTGTTCTTGAACGCCAAGACCAAAAAGCAAAAGGGGCTGTGCTTTCTTGCCAATGTGCTCATCAGCGCCGGGCTTAGCTCTACCCTGACCCGCGCCGGCTGCGTGATCGCGCTGGCAGGCTGGGTCTTTATGTTCATCGTGCTGTGCCGCCGGTACTGGAAACAAATGCTCACCATCTTCCTGCCCACCGTGGCGGTGATCGTGCCCTCCATTCTTACCCGGTACGGCATTATCTTCTCCTCCGGGGGTAACGGCGAGGCCAAGAAGTCCTCTGTGGCGCACTTTAATATTTGGGAAAGCCTGATCGACTATGTGCTCTCCCACACCCGGGCGTTCTTTATCGGCACCGGCTTTGGCTGCGAGGAGACTGGCAATATTCTCAAGTATATGTACAATTTGGACAAACCCCACGCCCACAATTTTGTCATTGAATTTTGGGTAGAGCTGGGAGTGGTCGGCATTATGCTGCTGGGCATTCTCCTGATCTGGAGCGCCGGCAAGCTGCTGGAGATCAACACCAACAATTCCAGAAAGCTGACTTTGGTCTTTTGCGTGTTCACCTCCCTGGCCCTGTACCTGGGCTTTGGGCTGTCGGACTTTATCTTCAACTCCCCCAAGCAGATGATCTTTTTGTTCCTGCTGCTGGGGCTGACCCAGTCCATCAGCTACTGCTACGACAAGACCGTTATTACAGACGCCCGCACCCTGGAACGGGCCGCCCGCAAAGAGATCCGCAACACCTTAAATCAGTAACCAGAGCCGTCTGCCCCCGGGCAGGCGGTTTTTTGCTCCATTTTTTAGCAAAGGTATATTGCAAATCCCGTATGAAAGTGGTATGATTTGGGGCAGTATAGGTTTGTAATTCTACTTAAATCTAAATTAAAGAGGAAAAAGAATGGACATTATTGTTGTTGGCTGCGGCAAGATCGGCTCCACCCTGGTGGAGAGCCTGGCCGCCGAGGGGCACGATGTGGTGGCGCTGGAAAAGGACGCCAAAGTTCTGGAACAGATCACCAATATGTACGATGTGATGGGCGTGTGCGGCAACGGCGCCGACTGCGAGACCCTGGAAGAAGCGGCGGTAGACAAGGCGGAACTGGTGGTGGCTGCCACCGGCTCGGACGAGATGAATATGCTGTGCTGCTTCTTTGCCCGCAAAATGGGCGCCAAGCACACCATTGCCCGGGTGCGCAACCCGGAGTACAACGACCGCTCCCTGGGCTTTATGCGCCAGCAACTGAACCTTTCCATGTCCATCAACCCGGAGCTGCTCACCGCCCAGGAGCTGTTTAACATCCTCAAGGTGCCCTCTGCGGTGAAAATCGAATACTTCTCCGGGCGGAACTTTGAAATGGCGGAGCTGCGCCTGCGGGAGAACTCCATACTGGACGGCATTCGCCTGATCGACCTGCAAAAGAAGTACCACACCCGGGTGCTGATCTGCGCCGTGCGCCGGGGGGATCAGGTGTTTATCCCCGACGGCAACTTTATCCTCCACGGGGGCGACAAGATCAGCCTGACCGCCTCGCCGGCAGAAATTCAAAAGCTGCTCAAGCGCCTGGGCGTGCTGCGCAAGCAGGCCAGAGATGTGATGATCCTGGGCGGCAGCCGTACGGCGCTGTACCTGGCAAAAATGCTCTCCAGCACCGGCAACAATGTAAAGATCATTGACCAAAACCGAGATCGCTGCCGGGACCTGTGCGACGCACTGCCCAACGCGGTGGTCATTAACGGCGACGGCTCCCAGCAGGAGCTGCTGCTGGAAGAGGGGCTGCGGTCTATGGACGCCTTTGTGGCCTTGACCGGCATTGATGAGGAGAACATTTTAATGTCCCTGTTTGCCGCGTCCCAAAATGTGCCCAAGGTGATCTCCAAGATCAACCGCAACGAACTGGGCGATATGGCGGAGAAACTGGGGCTGGACTGCCTGGTGTCTCCCAAGGACATTACCTCCGATGTGGTGGTCCGTTACGCCCGCGCCCTGCGCAACTCCCAGGACAGCAATATGGAGACCCTGTATAAAATTATGGACGGCAAGGCGGAGGCGCTGGAGTTCAAGGTCTGCGGCAGCTCTGCCGTGACCCAAACGGCGCTAAAGGACCTGGAATTAAAGCCCAACACCCTGATCGCCGGGATCATTCGGGGCAGAAAGACCATTATCCCCACCGGCGAGGACAAGATCATGCCCGGGGACAAAGTAGTGGTGCTGGCTGCCAATCGCCGCCTGCACGACCTGACGGATATTATTAAATAAGGATTAGAGGAACAAAAACCATGAACCGTAAAATGGTATTTTACATGATCGGCAAGATCGTTCAGGCGGAGGCGGCCATGCTGCTGCTGCCGCTGGTGGTGGCGCTCCTCTATAAAGAAACGCCGCTGCCCTTTCTCATCACCATCGGCATTGCCCTGGTGCTGGGGATCGCCCTGTCC
>CAVIFY010000012.1:12204-48441 GCA_963642245.1 Bifidobacteriaceae bacterium
GCCCTGTCCCTGGTCTTTAAGCCAAAGAACCGGGTGATCTACGCCAAAGAGGGCTTTGTGATCGTGGCCTTTGCCTGGATCGCCCTGTCCCTGATCGGCTGCATTCCCTTTGTGCTCAGCGGTGCGCTGCCCAACTTCTTTGACGCCTTTTTTGAGACGGTCAGCGGTTTCTCCACCACCGGCGCCTCGGTAATGACCGATGTGGAGTCCATGCCCCACGGGGTGCTGATGTGGCGCAGCTTTACCCACTGGGTCGGCGGTATGGGCGTGCTGGTGTTCATTATGGCCATCATTCCCTCGGTCACCGACCGCTCCATTCACATTTTGCGGGCGGAAATGCCCGGTCCCATTGTGGGCAAACTGGTGCCCCGGGCCAAGCAGACCGCGCGTATTCTCTATATGATCTATGTGTTTCTCACCGCGGCGGAAGTGATCTTCCTGGTGTGCGGCAAAATGCCCCTGTTTGACGCGCTGGTCCATTCCTTTGGCACCGCAGGCACCGGCGGCTTTGGCATTAAGGCAGACAGTATCGGCAGCTACTCCACCTACTGCCAGGTGGTCATTACCGTGTTTATGCTGCTGTTCGGCGTCAACTTTAACCTGTATTACCTGGCGCTGCTGCGCAACTTCCGCTCCGTCTTCAAGAGCCGGGAGCTGTGGTGCTACCTGGGTATCTTTGGCACCGCCACGGCGCTGATCACCGCCAATATTTACAATCTGTATCACAGCGTGGGCAAGGCGTTGCAGCTGTCCACCTTCCAGGTGGCGTCCCTTTTGACCACCACCGGTTACTCCACGGCGGACTTTGACCTGTGGCCGGACCTGTCCCGTGCCATTTTGTTCCTGCTGATGTTTGTAGGCGGCTGTGCCGGTTCCACGGCCGGCGGGCTGAAAGTGTCGCGCATTATGCTGCTGTTCAAGCTCATTCGCCGAGAGCTGCGCCATATGCTGCACCCCCGCTCCGTTGGCGTGGTGAAATTAGAGGGCAAGCGGGTGGACAATGCCACCTTAAACGGCGTCAGCGCTTACTTCCCCATTTACATTGCCTTTATCGCCGGGATCTTCCTGATCCTGTCATTGGAGCCGAACTTTAATGTGGAGAGCAACCTTTCCGCCGCCGTGTCCTGCTTTAACAACATTGGGCCCGGCCTGGGGCTGGTAGGCCCGGCGCAAAGCTATGCCGGGTACTCGGACCTGTCCAAATTCGTGCTGTCGCTGGCCATGCTGCTGGGGCGGCTGGAGATCTTCCCCTTGTGGTTTGCCCTCTCCCCCTCCACCTGGTCCAAGAAATAATCAAACGCAAACAAAAAAGGAACTGCGCACCCGCCGGTGTACAGTTCCTTTTCTTATAAAGTTTTTTATGGGTTTTGCTCTTTGCGCTCCCGGGCTGATCCCAGCAGGCAAAAGAGAATGGCCACCAGGCACAGCACCGCCCAAAAGATCATCACCGCCAGCCAGCTGCGCCGCTCCAGCAGCCCACCGGCCAGCTGGTTCATCACCGCGCAGCCGATGTACGCCGTAGCGTTGAGCACCCCGGCCACGGTGCTTACCACGCCCTGCTCCGCAAAGCGCAGGGGCACCAGGGTAATGAGCATGACATTGATGGCGAACATACAGTTGGTGATCATCACCATAGCGATCAGGGACAACACCGCGCTGTACTTGGCCGCAAAGGGCAACGCCAGCAAAAACACCAGTGCAATACCAAAGAACACTGCCGAGGTGCGCACCTCGCTGCGCAGGTAGCGGTTCACCCACCGAGCCAGGAACGCCCCGGTCACATTGATCACCGGCAGCACCATGGTCAGCAGCAGGGAGAAGGACACGCTCAGCTTAAATTGATCGGCAAAGAAATCCGGCACCCACTGGGTCACGCTGTCCTTGAGTGTGCCCTGGGCCACGATCGGCACCAAAAGCAGCAGCAAACTGCCGGTGAACACCTTGGAGAGGGTGCCCTTGGCCGCTGTTTTGCCGCGCCGTACCGCCGGTGCAGGCTGCTGCAAATGCAGCCGACGCACGCCAAACAGCCACACCAGCGCCACCGCCAGCAGCACCCCGCCGCAGGTGAGGAATACAAACCGCCAGGGCAGCACCAGCATAGTCAGCAGACTGACGCAGTAGCTGAGCACCGTACCCACCGGCACGGTGGTAGACATCTGCATACCGAACCGCTCCCGGTCCTCCGCGTTGTACTCCACAGACGCCAGCTTTAAGATCGGCGACCACACCAGGGACTGGAACAGCCCATTGGCCGCCCACAACAGCAGCAGCGCCCAGTAGGTATGGAAAAAGAAGATCAGCAGGTTGGTAACGGCAGAGAGAAACACGCCGTAAAAGATCATACGGTCCGTGCGCAGCCGATCGCCCACCACGCCGCTGACGATCTGGCCCAGACCGTAGCAGATAAAAAAGGCAGAGGATACGGAGGCAATGCGGCTCTCGCTGAACACCCCCGCCTCGGTCAGTGCCGGGATCACGGACGAAAAGTTCAACCGGCAGATATAAGTTGCGCTGTAAGCCAGCCAGCACAGCAGAAACACATTCCGGTCCCGCACGCTGCCGTAGCCCAGCCGTCCTTTAGTCTTTGTCATCTGCCGCCGCTTTCTCCGGGCCCCAAGCACGGTTACCGTCATAATTAAAGCCCCACAGCGCCGGGTCAATGGCCCGGTTGCAGGCGATCCAGGTGGTGCGCTCTTGCAGGCTTTGGCCGCCGTGGCCCTTGCCCTTGCCGCCGTGGTCGTTGGCCAGCAGCACCAGCCATTCTTCATTCTCCGTCTGCTGCCGCTGTTCGATCACATCCAGCACCCGGGCGGTGTAGGTATCACACACCGCCGCCGCGTGGGCGTAGGCGTCACAAGTGGGCAAAAAGCCGTGGCCGTGCCCGGCGCCGTCAATGGCGTCATAAATACCGCAGATAATATCATCACCGGCGGCAATGCGACTGCATACATAGTCCCGCACACGGCTGTCCCCGGGGGCAAAGCCCACCGCCCGCTCCGGTGCGGTAAAGGCAGCAAAGTCCGGCGTGCAGTCCGCCTGCTTTTGCCCGTCCTCCGGAGTCATTAAAGAAAGGTTCTTATACTGCAAGCGCAGTTCCCGGTGGGCCATGGCGTACTCCACCTCCGGCTTTAAGTTCACATTGAGAAAGGGCGCCCAGTCAAAGGCCAGCGCACAGGCCAGCCCCTGCTTGGCATAGTGGAGCAGGAAGGTGTCTCGCTGCATATTCTTGGTGTCCGTATTCTCTTTGATCCCGTTCTCCGTGCCCCAGGTGCCGGTAAGCTGCGCCGTCCACCCGGCAGAGGTAGAGGTGCTTTGCTGGGTCAGTGCGCCGGTCTCGCCGCCGCAGTAGGCCAGGTACACCCCGCCGTCGCTGCTTGCCAGCCGGGCCAGACCGCCCCGGTGCCCGGGAAATGCCGGATCATAGGCATTTTTACCCGCCAGCAGCGGGGGCACCATATCCGCCCGCATACCGTCATAGCCTAAGAAGAGCACACGCCGCCGCTTACCGCTCGGCGCGGTGGCTTTGCCCTGCGTGATGGTGCACGGATCGAGAAACGCCCGCACCCGGTCATACACCCGGTAGCAGGGCATAGCCCGGTCAAAGGTGTTGCACCAGGCGGCGCAGTCGGTCACCCGCTGCATAAACAGTGCCTCGCCGTTTTCCTGTGGCTGGATCTTTGCTTTGATCCACACCGGCACCACGGCGCTGCTGGATAAAAATTGCTTTACGATCGGATTTAACATAAAATGATCCCCCTTCAACAGCTCATTATACCAAATCCGTGCAAAGAATGCTACGCCCTTTTTCCAAATCACCAAATTGTGAAAAGAGCATAACAAATTCGTGCTTTTTTGCCGTCACTTTGTCAAAGCATTGACAATCTGTAAAATCGTGCTATACTAAGAGTTTGGAACGGGAGATGAGCCATCGCTCACCCCTCTGCCCTGTACTTTCAGGCATTATGCCTAAAAAATAAAAAAGGAGAATTCGCATGAATGTATTTATGATCGGCGGCACCGGCCTGCTGGGCTGTGAGGCTGCTATCCAACTGATCAAGCACGGCCACAAGGTCACCTCCGTGGCACTGCCGCCCCTGCCGGAAGGCGCCCCTATCCCGGAAGAGATGGACATTATCTTTGGCGACATTAACAAGAAGACCGACGAAGAAGTAGAAGAAATGATGAAGGGCAACGATGTATTCATCTTTGCCGCCGGCGTGGACGAGCGCGTGGAGTTCCCTCACCCGGTGATGAAATACTATGACAAGTTCAACATTGCACCTCTGCGCCGCCTACTGCCCATCTGCAAAAAGGTTGGCATTAAGCGCGCCGTGGTGCTGGGCTCTTACTTCAGCTACCTGGCCAAACAGCGCCCGGATATGCGCTTTGCAGAGCGCAACCCCTACTACAAGGCCAGACTGATGCAGGAGGAAGTGTGCGAGGCTGCTGCCGACGACAACTTCTCCACCTGCGTGCTGGAGCTGCCTTACATCTTTGGCACCCAACCGGGTCGTAAACCGGTTTGGACCATTCTCATTGAGCAGCTGGCCTTTATGGACAAGTGGCCTTTCACCATGTATCCCAATGGCGGTACGGCTATGCTGACCTGCCGTCAGGTAGGCGAGGTGATCTGCGGTGCCGCAGAGCGCCAGAAGTCCGGCTTTGAGGCTATCCCCATCGGTATGTACAATATGAAGTGGGATGAGTTCCTGCACATTGTGTACGCTGCCCGCGGTATGGATCCCAACAGAAAGATCGTTGGCGTGCCCCCGCTGCTGATGAAGTTCGGTATGCTCAAGGTGGTCAAGGACTACAAGGAGCGCGGCATTGAGTCCGGCATTGATCCCTTTGCTCTGCCTGACTTTATGGACATTGACCTGTTCATCAACGACGCGTATGCCAAGGAGCTGGGCGCCACGGAGGACGACATCAACGCCGCCATCACCGACTCCATCAAGGTCTCCGTTGCTTCTTACAACGGCACCGTAAAGCTGCTGGAAATGAAAGGCGAATAAGCCTACATAACAAAGAACCGCTTGTTCCGGGAACAGGCGGTTTTTTTATATTTTTCGCCCCCTTGCACACACTATGGATATGGAATTACAACAAGCGGAAGCGCTGCGCCTGTCCCTGGAGATCGGCGCGGCTATGATGGAAAGCGGCGGCGAAGTGCGCCGCACAGAAGATACGGTCACCCGGATCAATTATGCCGCCGGTGCCACAGACGCCCAGGTGTGGGCTATGCCGGGCATTCTCACCGCCACGGTGACCCTGGCGGACAACACCACCCACACCGGCACCAAGCGCCTGGGACCGGAGGAGATCGACCTGGCAGAGCTGGACCGGCTGAACACCCTGTCCCGCCGCCTGTGCGGGGGCGAGCCGGTGGACTGGCAAGTTACCAAGCGGCAGGTGTACAGTAGGCGCACCCGGCTGCTCTGCACCTTTTTGGCCACCGCCGCCTTTTGCATTTACTTTGGCGGCACCTGGGCGGAGGCGGTGCTGTGCGGCGGCTTTGGCATTTTGGTGTCCGGCTACCGCCCGGCGCTGCAATCCGGCTTTACCGCCGTGCTGCTGGACGCTACCGTGGCCGGTCTGCTGGCCTTTACGCCCCAGGCGCTGGGACTGCCCCTGCGGGGCGCCAATATTCTCATCGGCACCATTATGCTGCTGGTGCCCGGGCTGACGGTAGGTAACGCCCTGCGGGATATGATCGACGGCGACCTGCACGCCGGGCTGCTGCGACTGGCAGAGGCGGTGCTGTGCGCCCTGGCCATTGCCCTGGGCTGCGCCTTTGCCCTTTGGCTGCCGGGGAGCGTGGGGCGGTGAGAGAGATCCTCTCCGGCACCCTGGGCACCCTGGCTTTTTCTGTTTTAATGCAGGCACCCCGGCGGCTGCTGTTCTTTACCACCTTCGGCGGGCTGCTGTCCGGCACCGTGTACTGGTTTGCCGGGGAGAACGGTATGGGGGCCTTTGGCGCCACCCTGTGGGGTATGCTGGCCATTGCCCTGTATGCGGAGCTGCTGGCGCGGGTGCTGAAAGCCCCGTCCACCGTGCTGCTCTACCCCTCCACCGTGCCCCTGCTGCCCGGCAGCGCCATCTACTACGCCATGCAATACCTGCTGTGGGGTCAGCCGGACCGGGCCGCCGCTTACGCTGCCCAGACCTTGCAGATCGCCACCGGTATGGGGCTGGGCGCTGTGCTGGTGGCGGTGCCCATTCGCCTGCTGCGCACCTATCGGGAACAAAAATAATGCACCCTGCCGAGACTGTTTCACGGCAAGGTGCATTTTTTATATTCCATTTAATGGCGGGTGTCGTCCTCAAAGCATTCGCAAAAGCGCGCGGCAAAGGCCGGCGGCTCCCCCGCCGCATACAGGTGGGACAAATCGCCGAACTGCTGCACACGGAAGGTGGCGATCCCTTTCTCCCGCTCCTCAGTCACCACCGTGGTAACGGAGGTGGGCAGCGCCACAAAATTGTGCCAAAGGGGCATTGGCGACACGGAGAGCAAGTGACTGAGCAGCACCGCCTCCACACCAAAGTGGCAAAACAGAACAATGGTATCGTGATTGCCGTCTACCACATCAAACACCCGGCCGTTGTGCCGGTAGCCGTGGCGGGCCAGCAGGGCGTCCAAATTGCGGCATACATAGCGGTACTCTTTCTCCACATTCTTGCTTTGCATCAGTCGGGTATTCAGCCACCCATCGGCAGAATAGTAAGCGTCCTCCCGGCACCAATACGAGGGTAGCCGATCCCAGCAGCCCTCCACTTTCAGCCCCCGGCGCACCTTGCCCCGGAATTCTTGCAGCCAATCCAGGGTCTCCGCACTGCGCCCCAACCGCTGCAAGGTGGGTCGCGCCGTGTCCTGCGCACGACCCAAGGGTGAACAGTAAAATGCCTTTACATCCATTTTACACAGTCGCTCCGCCAACAGCTCCGCCTCCCGGAACCCCTTGGGGGTCAGCGAGTCTTTCTCATAATCCGGGTCGCCGTGGCGCACAATCAAAATTCGCATACAGTCGCCGCCTTTCATTCTTACCGCCAGTATAACAGAATTGCAACCAAAATTCAAATGTGGTACAATGAGCCTATGAAGATTTTAATTGACGCAGACGGCTGCCCGGTGGTGGATCTGACCTTGCGAGCGGCAGCCGATCACGGGCTGGAGGCCGTACTCTTTTGCGACACCAGCCACCAATTCAAAAAGGATCATGCCCGAGTGGTCACGGTGGATAAGGGCAGCGACAGCGCAGATTTTGCCCTGCTCCGCCGGGTGGAGCCGGGGGACATTGTGGTGACCCAGGACTACGGACTGGCCGCCATGGTGCTGGCCGAGCGAGGCTATCCCATTACCCAAAACGGCAAGCGGCTCACCGACGCCAATATTGACACGCTGCTGCTCACCCGCCACGCGGCCAAGAAAGCCCGGCGGGGCGGCTACCGACTGAAAGGGCCGTCCAAGCGCACAGCAGAGCAGGACAAAGACTTTCAAGCGGCACTCAGGAGGTTGATCGAAGATGCACATTCTCATTGCGCCGGATAGCTACAAAGGCTCCCTGACCGCCCGGCAGGTGTGCGATATTTTGGCCCAGGCGCTGCTGACCCACCCGGGCGTGACGGTGACCACCCTGCCCCTGTCCGACGGGGGCGAGGGATTTGGCACCTGCTGCGTTGACGCCTGCAAAGGTAATATCCTTTACACCAATGCAGTTGACCTATTCGGTCAGCCCATAAAAGCACCCCTGTACACCTGGGGCGATACGGCGCTGATCGAGTGCGCTGCCACCTGCGCCCTGCAAGAGAAAAAGGACATTATGGCCGCCTCCTCTTATGGGGTGGGTATGCAGCTGAAAAGCGCCATAGACCTGGGATTTCGCCATTTTATCATCGGCCTGGGCGGCAGCGGTATGTGCGACGGCGGCGCCGGTGCATTGGCAGCCCTTGGCGTGGCGCTTTATGACCGGAACGGTACTTCTATCCCTCACCCTACCGGCGGCGATCTGCAACGGATCGCCGGGCTGGAAGTTCCGTCAGCGCTGCAAGAAGCCGTAAAGGGACTCCACTTTACATACGCCTGTGATGTGACCAATCCATACACCGGCGAGAACGGCGCTGCAGCGGTGTTCGCTCCCCAAAAAGGCGCCATCCCGGCACAGGTACAGCTGCTGAACACCGGTATGGCGCGCCTGGCAGCACTGCTGCCGAAAGATGTGACCGCCTTGCCCGGTGCCGGTGCAGCCGGTGGACTGTGCGGCGGCCTATACGGCGTACTGGGCGGCACCACTCAAAGCGGCTTTGACCTGCTGGCGGAACTGGCCGATCTGGACAGCGCCATTGCCGGGGCAGACCTGGTGGTCACCGGTGAGGGGCGCACGGACCGGCAGACGCTAATGGGTAAGCTGCCTTATCGGGTGGCGCTACGCGCCAAAAAGCGGGGCAAGCGCTGTGTGGTCATCAGCGGCGACGGGGACGGCACCCAGGTGGGTGACAAGGTGATCACCTTAACAGATAAAAACACCCCGCCACGGACGGCCATTGCCCACGCTGCCGCCCTGCTGGCAGAAAAAGCCGATCTGCTCTTGCAATAATAGGTTTTTAATATTATAATGAAGTATATTTTATGGGCTATGCCCGGAACAGGAGAACAGTATGAAAGTCAGACTTCCCAAACACAGAGAGTTTTTGATCAAATTTGCCGACGGTTATGAAAAAGAGGACGAGGCCTGGCAGGCTTTGAACCAGATCGTGACCGACTACTCCAAGGACGGCAAAAGCGTGTACACCCCCACCTTTATTGAGGACAATGAGGACAAGGTGAAGGCCCTGCAAGAGCAGTACGAATTCACCTACGAGATCATTGAGAAATAAGTATGCAAAAGAAGAAAGTATATGCAGTCTCCACCGCCCACCTGGACACGGTGTGGCGCTGGGATCTGCGCAAGACCATTGAGGAATACCTGCCGGACACCCTGCGCAAGAACTTTGATCTGATCGAGCGCTACCCCGGCTACTGCTTCAATTTTGAGGGCGCCTTTCGCTACCGGCTGATTGAAGAATACTATCCCTTGGCCTTTGCGGAAATTCAGGATTTTGTGAAGAGCGGCAACTGGTATCCTGCCGGTGCCTGCTACGAGAACGGCGATGTGAATATCCCCTCCCCGGAGGCGCTTTTCCGCAACATTCTCCTTGGCAATCGGTATTTTGAGGAGAAGTTCGGCGTGCAGTCTAAGGACATTTTTCTGCCGGACTGCTTTGGCTTTGGCCAGGCGCTGCCCTCTGTAATGAAGTACGCGGGGCTGCTGGGTTTCACCACCCAAAAGCTCAGCTGGGGCAGTGCCTACGGCGTGCCCTTTACTCTGGGATACTGGCAGGGCGTGGACGGCAGCCGCGTGCTGGCGTGCCCCAACGCCCGGTCCTACCGCTCCAAGTTCAGCGGCGACCTGCGGGGGGATGTGTCCGTCATTGACGATGTGGCCAAGAACGCCTTTGAGGGCGGTCTGCCCTATGCCCAGCACCTGTACGGCACCGGCGACATTGGCGGCGCTCCCACGGAGGAGAGCGTGCAGAGCGTGTGCGCCAGCGCAGCAGAGAATGCGCAAAAGGACTTTGATGTGATCAGCGCCCGCTCCGACCAAATCTTTAAGGACATAGACGCCCTGCCGGACAGCGACAAGGACCGCCTGCCGGTCTGGAATAACGAGCTGCTGATGACCAGCCACGGCGCCGGTGGTTACACCGCCCGGGCCATGGGCAAGCGGCTGAACCGCCAGTGCGAGGTGCTGGCCGATGTGGCGGAGAGCACCCTCTCCACCGCCGAGCTGCTGGGGGTCTACACCTATCCCCGGGAGACGGTGAACAAGGCCTGGGAACGGCTGATCCAGCACCAGTTCCACGACGACCTGCCCGGCACCTCCAATATGGAGATTTACAACACCAGCTGGAACGACTACCACACTTCCCTTGTACAGCTGCAAGGGGAATACACCGGCGCCGTGGGCGCCATTGCCAATCAGCTGGACACCCAGTGGGTAACGGACTGCGCCCTGATCGTGCACAATCCCCTGCCCTTTGCCCGCACGGAAGCGGTAGAAGCCCATGTGCGGCTGAACCACAACGGCAAATACCTGCGGGTGCTGGACCAAGACGGCAACGAACTGCCCAGTCAGGTGATCCACAAGGAGGGCAAGGCCTTCCACCTGGCGGTGCTGGCCACCGTGCCCCCCATGGGCTACCTGGTGCTGGATGTAACGGCGGCGGATAACCCCTGCCCGGTACAGACCGATCTGCGCTGCGGCGAGCATATGTTGGAGAACCGCAAGTACCGTCTGCTGCTGAATAAAAACGGCGATATTGCCTTTTTGTACGATAAAGAACTGGGCCGCCAGATTTTGGAAAGGCCCATTAAACTGGCGGTGCTCCACGACACCGGCGAGCTGAACTACCCGGCGTGGGAAATGCGCAAGGCCGATATTGACAAGGCACCTTATCTCTATGCCAACACCCCGGAATTTGAGCTGATCGAGAGCGGCCCAGCCAAGGCGGCTATTAAAGTCAGCCGTCAGCTGGGCGTATCTAGAGTAGAACAGATAATCAGCCTGGACGCCGGCAACAGCTGTATTCGGGTAGAGAACGCTGTGGACTGGCGCAGCCGCCGATCTATGCTCAAGGCGGAATTCCCCTTTGTTGCCGCCGCGGACGGCGCGGACTACGACCTGGGACTGGGCGTGATCCACAGAGGGAATAATAACGAAAAGCTGTATGAAGTACCTGCCCAGAAGTGGGCGGATGTAACCGATAATGGCGGCGACTTTGGCGTGTCCGTCTTTTCCGACAGCAAGTACGGCTGGGACAAGCCGGACGATCACACCCTGCGGCTCACCTGCCTGCACACCCCTGCCGGTGCCTTTATCAAGGAGGCCCGCCAGGATCTGCTGGACCTGGGGCGCAACCGCTTTGGCTTTGGCATTTACAGCCACAAGGGCGGCTGGCAAACCGGCACCCAAGCAGCGGCAGAAGCCTTTAGCAAACCGCTGGTGACGTTCCAAACCTCGGCCCGCAAGGACGGCAAGCTGGGCAGCGCATTCTCCGCAGCTGCATTAAATACAGAGAACGCCCTGCTCCGCGCTTTTAAGAAAAGTGAGGACGGCAGCGGCTATATCGTCCGCATTGGTGAGAGCACTGGTCAGGCACAAACGGCCGTGACCTTCTCCGCCTATCGGCCAATCAGCGGCGCCACCCTGTGCACTGCCGACGAGCGACCCATTGAACCGGTCAAGATCAAGAACGGTCAGCTGACCTTTGATTTGAAGCCCTTTGAGGTGAAAACCTTTTTGCTCACCTTTGCGGCAGAAAAGCTGCCCCGGGAGAAGTTCAAAAAAATGGACCTGCCGGTGAACACCAAGGGCCTGACCACCGACGAGGATATGCGCAACTGCATTCTGCAAGGCGCCGGGTTCTCGCTGCCGGCAGAACTGCTGCCGCAGGTGCCCACTTATAAGGGCATTACCTTTAAGCTGCCCCAGGTCAGCGACGGCAACGACCTGCTGGTGGCCCGCGGCGAGACCTTGGAACTGCCCAAGGGCTGCACCAAGCTGTATTTCCTGGCAGCCAGCACTGCCGGTGACCGACAGGCGGAATTCGCCACCGACCGGCGCACCAAGACCCTGACCATCCACAGTATGGCGGAGCTGCCTTTCCAGTGGGATATGGCGGGACTCAAGCAGACCGCCCGCATTAAGGACGCGGACATTGCGCTGGAATTCACCCACTGCCACCACCCGGAGGGCAACATTGCCGCCAAGAAAGCCTGGTTCTACCTGTATGAACTGGACATTCGCGGCGCCAAGACCCTGACCCTGCCGGAGGACAATCGGCTGATCATTATGGCCATGACCGCGGTGAAGAAATACTCCAACACCACCCTGGCTACGCCCCTACTGGACACGATCAGCGGCGCGTACGACTTTGACGATATTCCGCCTATGGAAAAGCTGATCGACAAAGCGGACTTTGTCACCATTCGCGCCGGCAAGATCCAGGATCAGGCCAAAGGCGGCAAGGGCAAAGGCTGGAAACGGGACAACCCCATTACCAACATCATTCGCTCCTATACAAAAAGTGAATGGTAACGGTGCATAAATATCAAAAGGACCGGTATGCAAGTTCTGCATATCGGTCCTTTCTCTTTGTAAGGCACTGCGCCTTTACAAAATGACAAAGTGAAAATCAATGTGGAAATCTATGTTCAAACTGTGGAAGTTGCAGCCGCCTTGTGGACGATATTTGCGAAAAACTCGGTGGAAAATGTGCAAAATGTAAAGCCTTTCACTTGCTTTCTCATAATCTTCCACATTTTTGCGCCACACAGGCGGCAAATATACATCCTGCCCATTTTTGAACGATCTGTATAAAATACAAAGCGCTCCTGAAAATCAGGAGCGCTTTTTGTATCAACCTTGCTTATTTCTTAAAGAAATCCACGATCTGATCAAAGGCGTCGTCGTCACTGTTGGTGAACGCAGAGGGAGCAGCGGTGGTGGGAGCCACAGGCTCGGTTACCGGCGGTGCAACCTCCAGGTTGGCCGTAGTGGACTTGATCTGATGATTGGGGCCCTCGTCACCAAAGCGGGTGGCGATCACGGTAATGATCATCTCGTCCTCCAGCTCCTCATCGAAGTTGGCACCCCAAATGATCTCGCAGTCCGGGTGAACCGCATTGGTTACGATGGTAGAAGCTGCGTCGATCTCTTCCAGACCGATATCCGTAGAAGCGGTAATGTTCAGCAGCACGCCGCGGGCACCCTCGATGGAGGTGTTCAGCAGCGGAGAAGTGATGGCCTGCTTTGCAGCCACCTCGGCCTTGTCCTTGCCCTTGGCGCGGCCAACACCCATGTGGGCATAACCGGCGTCCTTCATGATCTCGGTCACATCGGCAAAGTCAGAGTTTACCAGACCGGTAGCATTCACCAGGTCAGAAATGGACTGCACGCCCTGGCGCAGCACATCGTTAGCGATCTCAAACGCATTGAGCAGCGTGATCTTCTCATCGGTCACATATTTCAGGTTCTCATTGGGGATCACCATCAGGGAGTCCACATACTGAGCCAGGTCCTCGATACCCTCTTTGGCCTGGTTCATGCGGCGCTTGCCCTCAAAAGCAAAGGGCGTGGTCACAACGCCAACGGTCAGAATGCCCATATCCTTGGCGATCTTGGCTACAACGGGAGCAGCACCGGTACCGGTACCACCGCCCATACCGGCAGTGATGAACACCATCTCTGCGCCGGTCACAGCGTCCGTAATGGCCTCGCGGCTCTCCTCGGCAGCACGGGTGCCAACCTCCGGCTTAGCGCCGGCGCCGCGACCCTTGGTAGCCTTCTCGCCGATCTCGATCTTATGAGAAGCGGCAGACTTAGCCAGAGCCGGACGATCCGTGTTGATCGCAACGAACTCCACATCCTGAATATTGCATTTTACCATGCGGTTTACGGCGTTACCGCCGCCGCCGCCAACGCCGATCACTTTAATCTGTACAACCTTGTTGTCATCCGTATCAATTTCATAACGAGCCATAGATTATGTATCTCCTTCATTTATTTTGTAAATCCATCAGTTTGTCAGCAGACAACTTTACAAATCATATTGTAACAATATTGTAATCCTTTTGCAACACTTTTTTTGAATATTTCTCAAAGTTTTTGACAATTTTTCCGATTTTCAACCGGAGCGTCTTTGTGCATTTTCCACAAGTGTGCGAAACTTGTCTAAAATCTGTATATTTTTTGCCTTTACAGCTAATCTTCTGTAAAGTAATATTGCTTTTCACCTGTCAAACGGAGGGTTCCCTTAACGGAAGGGTTGTCCTGATCCAGTTGTGCACAGGCTGCCAGGCCCTGATTGATCTTCTTTTCCAGCTGCTCACAGGTGCCCAGCTTAAAGACGATCCGCCCGTCATACACAATAGAGTTATTGTTCAGTCCCTCACTGCAAATGGCCGTTGCCTCCGTGAACTGATAATCCCGAATGGCCTGGGCCAGCTGGGTCAGGCACGCTGCCACATTCTTATTGGCAAACTGGGCGGTCTGGCCCACCTTGGCGCTTTTCAAATTGGCCTTTTGAATGAGAATACTTTCTTTCGGCTTCTTCTGCGCCACTTCCAGCACCTTGAACCGATCGTCCATCAAGGTATAGGTCTTGTCCTTATTCTTGACCGCATAGGCCGGTGTGGCGTCTGTCAGCTTGATCTGCACCGTGCCGGGCAGCTTGCGCTTGACCTGAGCGCTGTACACATACGGCAGCGCCTGCTGCAACTGCTGGGCGGCCTTATCCGTATCTGCCAAAAACAGATTCTCCCCTGTTTCAATGGTACAGACGGAGAGCACCTTTTCCGTGTCATACACCTTGCTGCCGGTGACGGTAATGTTCTCGATCTTAAAGAACACCGTCAGGCACAACACCGCCACAATAGCGACCGCCAATAGCACCAGCCCGATCACAGCCAAAGCACGACGCACGCTGCGCTTTAATCGGCGGCGTTTATTCTGTTTTTTGCGCCGCTCCTGGCGGGTCATAGGCGGTGCCTGGCGCTGCTGCCGGGAGGCGGCTTGCTGCTGCTCCCGACGATACAGCTTTGGCGGTTCCAGCCCGTTGTCCGGGTAAGCGCTGTGCCTATGTTCAGGCGGTTCAGGTGTCCTTTGTCTCATGGTTCGTCCTCTTGATCTTTGCCCCTACCGCAGTGAGCGCGGCCGGCAAGTCCTCATAGCCACGGGTAATATGATGAATTTCGCTAATGGTGGAAGGTCCGGCGGCAGCCAATGCAGCCACTACCAAGGCGGCGCCGCCGCGCAGGTCTGTGGCCTCTGCCTTTGCCCCGTGGAGCGCCGGCACACCGCGGATCACCGCCGTTTTGCCGCTAACGGCAATGTCACAGCCAAAGCGCTGCAACTGGGCGGTATAGCGAAATCGGTTTTCAAATATATTCTCACAAATCACCGAGGTTCCCCGAGCGGTGGCAGCTGCGGCGGCAAGCACCGCCTGGCTGTCTGTGGGAAAGCCCGGGTACGGCATAGTGGTCAGCCGCTTAAAGGCGCGCAGTCGCTCCGGCGCCGTGATCAGCAGGTCCGTGCCGTCTATGCGCAGATCGCACCCCATCTCCTGAAACACCGGCAGTACCGGTGCCAGGTGGGCCGGGCGCACCTGCCGCAGCAGCAGTTTGCCGCCGGTAATGGCCGCAGCGCTCATATAAGTGGACGCCACGATCCGATCCGGGATCACGGTATGCACCGTGCCGTGGAGCGACGGAACGCCCTCAACGGTCACCGTGCCGTTGCCGTCTACCAGCACTTTACCGCCCACTGCATTTAAGAAGTCCGCCAGGTCGCCGATCTCCGGCTCCCGCGCTGCATTCATTAAGGTGGTCACACCCTTGGCGGTACAGGCCGCCAGCATGACACACTCGGTGGCACCCACACTGGGGAACGGCAAATGAATGTCGCAGCCCACCAGTCCGCTGGGCGCCGTGCAGTGCATACAGCAGCCGTCCTCTGTGACCCGGGCACCCAGCAGTCGCAAAGCGGACAGGTGCAGGTCAATGGGCCGCAGTCCAATATCGCACCCACCGGGATAACACACGGTGGCGCTGCCTGCCCGGCTGAGAATAGCCGGCAAAAACAGCATACTGGAGCGCATGGTGCGCATCATTTCTTCGGAAATACAGGTGCCGCACATGGCCGTAGCGTCTACGGTCACCGCCCCCGGCTCCTGCTGCACCCGGCAGCCCAGGGACTGCAAAATGGCAGCGGCCGCCGCCACATCGGACAGCGCCGGGCAATTATGTATTTCACACGCCCCGGGCACCAGCAGCGTACCGGCCAAAATCGGCAGCGCCGCGTTTTTGGCGCCGTGCACCGGCAACACGCCCCGGAGTTTGGTCTGACCCTCGATTACATACTGTTCCATTCCATCACCCTCGTACTTGCCATACTATGCAAGGAGAGGGTTTTGGGTGTATCCGGTTATTTTGCCTTTGCCAGGTCCAGGATCACATCCGCAATGCGGCTGCGGGCGTCTGCCACAGACATCGCCTTGGCATTGCGCTCGATCTCAAACAGCTTTTCTTTATCGGAGAGCAACTCGTCCATCATGGCAGACAGGGTGTCTGCGGACAGGTCCTTCTCCTCCAAAATGCGCGCGGCGTTGCGGTTCACCAGCGCCATCGCGTTGTGGAACTGGTGGTTCTCTGCCACATAGGGCGAGGGAATTAAAATGGACGCCTTGCCCATAGCCTCGATCTCTGACAGAGAGGAGGCACCTGCACGGCCGATCACCAGGTCCGCCGCCGCCATACAAACATCCATATTGTCAATATACTGTCGCACTTCCACAGTGCCCTTGCGGCCATCGGTAAAGCCCGCCTGGGCGAACTTCTCCAAATACTCGCCGCCGTTGGTGCCCACGGAATGAATATGGTAGCAGCTGCCGTCCTCTGCATGGCGCAGGAGAATGGGCAGCATGGCCTCATTCAGGGGCTTGGCGCCCAGGGATCCGCCAAAGGACAGCACCAGCATTTGGCCGTCCGGTATGCCCAGTCCTGCCCGGGCAGCCGCCCGATCGGCGCACAGCAGTTGGCCGCGCACCGGCAGACCGGTGACCACCGGCGGATTTTTCGGCGTTAAGTGCTTGGCAGCGTCCTCCACCGTGAGCATCACCCGATCCACTGTCTTGGCCAGGGTCTTATTGGTAATGCCCGGATAGGCGTTTTGCTCGTGAATACAGGTGGGAATGCCCAGCTTTACCGCCTGTTGCAGCACCGGGCCGCTGACATAACCGCCAAAGCCAACCACCACATCCGGCTGGAAGTCGGTGAGAATTTGTTTGCATTTCTTTTCGCTTTTCATCAGCCAGGCCACGGTGCGCACATTGTGGGCAATGGCCGCCGGTGAAAAGGAACGGCGAAAGCCGCTGATCTGAATGGTCTTAAAATCAAACCCGGCAGCAGGCACCAGGCGGCTTTCCATATGGTCCGCCGTGCCTACAAACAGAAATTCTGCCTGGGGATATTTTTCTCTTAAATAGGAAGCCACAGCCAAAGCCGGGTTAATATGACCGGCTGTACCGCCGGTGGCAAACAGGAGCTTCATTCGCTTACCTCCACTCTTTGGTTGTTTTTGCGGGATACGGAGAGTACCACGCCGATCTCGCCCAGCAGCAGCACCAGCGCCGTGCCGCCGTAGCTGAAGAACGGCAGGGCGATACCTGTGTTGGGAATGGTGTCGGTGACCACCATAATATTCAGCACCACCTGGAACCCGATCTGGGCCATAATGCCCAGCACCAGCAGGGAGCCGAACCGATTGGGGCACTTCTTTGCAATGTCAATACCGCGCCACACCAAAAGCCCAAACAGCAGGATAATGAACGCGGCGCCCACAAAGCCCAGTTCCTCACATACAATAGAAAAGATAAAGTCGTTTTGCGGCTCGGACACATACATGTACTTCTGCTTGGAATTGCCCAGCCCGGTGCCAAACAGACCGCCGGAGCCGATGGCATACAGGGAGTTGTTGGTCTGCCAGCGCAGATTGTCCGGGGAGTAGCTTTTATCCAGCCAGGCGCGTATGCGATCGCCGGCGTAGTTCTCCAGCAGCTCCGGATTGACCACCACCAACATCGCCACGGCAGCCACAATGCCCACGCCGATGGCAAACAACTTCCAGTCGCTGCCCCCGGCCCACATCAGTGACGCACCGATCAGGAAGACCAAAATGGTGCAGGACATATGGTGCTCCAAGTAGATCAGCCCGCAAAATACAGCTAAGATCAAAATGGGATACACAAAGCCGTACTTAAGCTTGCGCATTTGGTGGTAGTACCGACTGATATAATTGGCCAGCACCACCGAGACGGTAAATTTGGCCAGATCCGACGGCTGGAAAGTAAAGGGGCCAATGGGGATCCACCGCCGAAAGTCGCCCTTATTTGTGTGGTACACCAGCACCAAACAAAGCAGCGCCAATGTGACCACCAGCAGCGGCACGGTGGCCGCCTGGATCACCTTATAATTCAGTTTGGATAGAATAAACATCGCCACCAGGCCCGCTACGGCAAAGATCAGCTGGCGGCTGATATAAACATAGCTGTTGTTGTGCGTATCGGTATAGAAAGCATAGGCATAGGATGCGGAAAACAGCATCACCAGCCCAATGGTGAGCAGCAGCAGTGACAGTGCCAAAAACGGCACATCAAAGGAGCCGGTGACAAAAATATCACTTTTTTTCAGGCGGTGTTTGCCACCCTTTTGCATAGGCAGCACCCGTTCCCCATCGCTGTGGGTGGGCAGTGCATTATCTGCGTGGTAAGCCACAAAATGCTCCTTTCTGTTCTTTGTTTTTTGTTCTTTGCTCTTATCTGCCAAAGGTGCCCTTGATCAGCAGCACCAAAGCGAGAATACAACCGACGGCGTTCACCAGTGAGAACACGACGCAGATCTTCTTCTCTTTCCAGCCGCACATCTCAAAGTGGTGGTGAATGGGCGCCATTTTGAAAATGCGCTTACCGTGGGTGATCTTAAAGTAACCGATCTGGATAATATCGCTCATGGTCTCGCACACATAGACGATACCGAAGAGCAGCAGCAGGATGGGGCACTTGATACAGTAGCCCAGCGCTGCCACCAGGCCGCCCAGGAACAGGCTGCCGGTGTCGCCCATAAAGGTCTTGGCCGGGTTCCAGTTCCAGCACAGGAAGCCCAGCACGCCGCCTAAAATCGCAGCGGCCAAAATGGCCATACCCGTGTAGCCGCAGTACATACCGAAATAGATAAAGGCAATGGCTACGGTGGCGGTCACCGAGGAGCAAAGGCCGTCGATACCGTCGGTCAAATTCACGGAATTCACCGTGCCGTAAATGATAAAGATGGACAGCACCCAAAACAGCAGCCCGGTGCCAAAGTTGCGCTCAAAGTTCACAGACCCGGCAAAAGGCAAGTACCATACCGTGTTGTGGGAGAACCACAGAGTAGCCACATAGCCCACGGCCACGATCAGCTGACCCAGGGACTTCTGCTTGGCAGACAGGCCCTTGTTGCGCTTTAGCTTGATTTTAATAAAGTCGTCTGTAAAGCCCACAATGCCGTTGCCGATGGCCAGACACAGACCCGCCACCAGCAAAATGATCTCCCGCCCGGGGAGCAGCTCGGAGTAGGCGCTCTCCAGCGTGCCGCCGGAGAAGTGCAGGGTCAAGGCGCCTACGATAAAGGCCACGATGATCCCGATAATAAACATCAGCCCGCCCATATTGGGTGTGCCCTGCTTTTTCTTATGCCACACGGGGCCAATGTCCAAAATGGTTTGACCAAAGTGCAGCTTGCGCAGCCAGGGAATGATCACAAACCCCAGCCCTGCGGTGACGGCAAAGGCCACCACCAAACTGATCAGAACAGATACAATAGACATTACGCCTTCTCCCACCTTTCATACACCGTGTGCATTACATCCTCCAGGTGCATCCCCCGGCTGCCCTTAAAGAGCACGCCGTCGCCGGGCTGTACCTGCTGTGCCAGCGACTGGGCCAGCGCCTCTTTTGTGTCAAACAGTCGGGCATTTTCCAGCCCCGCCTGCTTGGCCGCTTCTACAATATAAGCAGCGTCCGCCCCGTAGGCCAGCACGCCGTCTATGCCGTTCTCTGCCGCCATCCGGCCCACCTGGGTATGGGCCTCCCGGGCGTAATCCCCCAGCTCCAGCATAGCCCCCAGCACCGCATAGCGGCGGTGCACCGGCAGCTTGCCCAGGGTTTGCAGTGCCGCGCGCATAGAGTCCGGACTGGCGTTATAGCAGTCCTCGATCACCTGCACGCCGCCTACCTGCACCAGATTTTGGCGCATACCGGCAGGCACATAGTTGGCCAGAGCAGCCGCGGCAGCAGCCGGGTCCACCCCGGTCACATAGCCCACAGCCATCGCTGCCAGGGCGTTATATACATTATGTATGCCCACGGTGGGAATGGTCACCGACTGGGTAAAGGTGCTGTGGTGCACCGTAAAGGCGGTGGCGCTCCCCTGCTCTGCAATATCCGTAGCGGTAAAGTCCGCGCTTTGGTCGTCAATGGCAAAGGTCAATAACGGGCGGTCGCCCAGCTTGACCGTGCGCAGCATATCATTATCTATATTCACGATCAGGGGCGCATCCTGTGCCATCCCCTCCAGTATTTCCAATTTTGCCTGCAAAATTCCCGCCCGGGAACCCAGGTTCTCAATGTGGGACACACCAATGTTGGTGATCAGTCCAACGGTGGGCGCCACCGCCCGGGTCAGACGGCTGATCTCGCCAAAATGGTTCATACCCATTTCGATCACCGCCGCCGTGTGGCTGTCCTCTAAGCGGAACAGCATTTGGGGCACGCCGATCTCGTTGTTCAGGTTGCCCTGGGTCTTTAAGGTATTGTACTTGGCGCCCAGCACCAGCGCGATAAACTCCTTAGTGGTGGTCTTGCCTACAGAGCCGGTCAGGCCCACCACCGGCAGCCGGAACCGCCGCCGATACCAACCGGCCAGCTGGAGCAGTGCCTTGCCGGTATCTTTTACCACCAGCTGGGGCACATCCGCCTCTACCGGGTGGTCCACTAAAAGCGCCGCCGCACCCAGCTGCGCCGCCTGGGGTGCAAAGGTGTGGCCGTCAAACCGCTCCCCCCGCAGGCACACAAACAGGCTGCCGGGCTGAATTTTTCTTGTATCCGTGCAAACATCGGCCAGGGTGGCCTGGGCTTGCATTTGGGGCAGGCCTAAGGCTGCCGCCGCTTCCTGTAAAGTAAATGCTTTCATTCTTTCTCGGCGCCGAGGATCTCTGCCACGACTTCTCTTTCGTCAAAATGAATGGTGCCCGTAGGCAGAATTTGGTAGGTCTCGTGCCCTTTGCCCGCCAGCAGCACAATGTCTCCCGGCTCTGCGTGGTGCAGCGCCCAGGCAATGGCCTCTTTGCGGTTCTCCACCACCACATAGGGGGTGGAAACGCCCTGCATACCCACTAAAATATCTTCAATAATGGCGTGGGGGTCCTCACTGCGGGGATTATCCGAGGTGACCACGCAGAAGTCGGACAGCTCTGCGGCGATCCGCCCCATCTTGGGCCGCTTGGTCTTATCCCGATCGCCGCCGCAGCCAAACAGAGTCATAATGCGGCCGGTTGCGATCTCACGCAGGGAAGAAATAATATTCTCCAGCCCATCCGGTGAATGGGCGTAGTCGATAATTACCGTAAAGTCTGTGTCCGTAGGCACCACTTCAATGCGGCCCTTTACCCCCTTGGACTTGCTGATGGAGGTGAGCACATCGCCAAAGGGCACGCCCAGTTCCAGCGCGCAAGTAGCGGCGCACAGGGAATTATAAACAGAGAACCGACCGGGAATGGGGCAATGGCAGCGGCCGATATTCTCCGGCGCCACCAGCTCGTACTCCACACCGCCGGGCTTAAAGTTCAGGTTCTTTGCCACATAGTCGGCGCTGTTGGTATCCACCGCGTAAGTGGTCACCTGACAGGGCAGACCCTCCACGATCTTCAGACCGTTTTGGTCGTCTGCATTGGTGACGGCTTTGTCGCAATTCTCAAACAAAATGCGCTTGGAATTGAAGTAATTTTCCCAAGTCTTATGATAATCCAAATGGTCCTGGGTCAGGTTGCTAAAGGCGGCAAGTGTAAAGTGCAGTCCCTTTACACGCCCCTGTGCCAGTGCCTGGGAGGACACCTCCATCACGCAGTACTGGCAACCGGCCTGCACCATCAGAGAGAACAGCTTTTGCAGTTCGTGGGACTCCGGGGTGGTGTACTTGGCCGGGTAGATCTCGCTGCCCACCATATTCTGCACTGTGCCGATCAGGCCCACCTTTTTGCCGGCATTCTCCAAGATCTGCTTAATGAGGAATGTGGTGGTGGTCTTGCCGTTGGTGCCGGTCAGACCGATCAGCTGCAACTTCTCTGCCGGGTTGCCGTAATAATTGGCGCAAATGGCTGCGTAGGCGTCCCGGGTATTGGGGGTGATCACCTGGCTGGGCAGCCCCAGATCGTGGTCACAAACCACGGCAACGGCGCCCTTTTCCAGCATTTCTGCCGCCACAGCGTGGCCGTCAAAGCTGGCGCCCTTAATGCACACAAACAGATACCCCGGCTCTACCAGCCGAGAGTCCTGGGTCACATCCTGTACCTCCACATCGTTGTAGGTGCCGGTGCAGGGGATCCCCCGCAGCAATTCGGATACTTTCATTGCGATCTTCCCTTCTGTCAGTCTAAAACGGACTCTGTATTTTTAAACGATACAACAACCACTTTCCCCTGGGCAACTTTAGAGCCTTGCTTCTCGCTTTGGCGATAGGCTTTTACATTGCCGGAGGACAGATCGTTGCCGGTGATCTCTATGTTCAGGTTGTGGGCCTGGGCCAGTGCCTTGGCCTCACTGACGGAGCAGCCTGTAAAGTCAGGCACCTTTACCGTCTTTGTCTTGCCGCTCTCTGTGTACAGCCACACGGTGCCGCCGGCGGGGATCACATCATTGCCGGAGGGGCTTTGGGCCACCACGGTTTTGCCGCTGCCCACTACCTTGTACTTGTACTTCTGCTCGGACAGCGTGGACTTGGCTTTCGCCACCGTTTTGCCGGTCACGGACGGTACGGCGGTAGACAGCGCAGACAGCTCACTGTCGGTATAAACCGGCTCCACGCCAAGTTCCGTCATAGCTTGTTCCACCACCTGAGAGGCGATGGGTGCGCACAGTGCGCCGCCGCCCAGGTCCTCGTTCGGCTCATCTACAATGATCAGCATAGCGATCTGCGGATCGTCGGAGGGGGCGATGGCGGCAAAGGAGACAATGTACTTATCCTTCTCCCCTGCGGCGGACTCGCCCAGCTTGGTGGAAGTACCGGTCTTGCCGCCTACACGGTAACCGGCCACATAGCCGTTCTTGCCGGTGCCCTCGTCCACCACGGCCTTCATCATTTTGCAGACCTTTTTGGAGGTATCTTCACTAATGACCTGGCGCACGGCGGTGCGGCTGTTCTTTTGCACCACTTTACCGTCCGCGTCCCGCACCTCAGACACCACATAGGGCTTGAGCAGCGTGCCGCCGTTGGCAATGGCGCACAGCCCGGTGCACACCTGAATGGGGGTCAGGCTGTTGGTCTGGCCAAAGGAGGCGGAGGACAGCTCCACAATGCCGTACTGCTTTTCTTTATAATACTGGGGGCTGGCCTCACCGGGCAGATCAATGCCGGTCACATCCGTAAAGCCAAAGCCCTGGAAATATTTGAAATAATTGTGCACACCCAGCCGCTGGCCGATGGTGATAAAGAACGGGTTGCAGGAGTTCTCCAGCCCCTGGGTCAGGTTTTGGGTGCCGTGACCGGCGTGGTAGTGGCAGTTCATTTTGTAATCCTCTACCTGAATGGAGCCGGTGCAGGTGTAGCTGGTGTTCAGATTGACCACCTTTTCCTCCAGCGCTGCGCTGGCAATAAAGGTCTTAAACACGGAGCCGGGCACATAGGTGTCAGACACGGTAAAGTTGCGCCACTGATTTTGCACGGCAGCGCTCTCCGCCTCGCTCTTTTTGGTCTTATCCTTGATTTTCTTAATGGCTTTTTTGTTCTTGTCGTAAGTGAGTTTGTACGGCTCGTTGCAGTCGTAATCCGGCATAGAGCTCATTGCCAGCACGGCGCCGGTGTTGCAGTCCATCACCACGCCGTAGGCGCCCTTACTCTGGTACTGCTCCATGGTCTCCCGCAGGCCCTTTTCCAGGTAATACTGAATGGTCTGGTTAATGGTCAGCACCAGGGAGTCGCCGTCCTGGGCGGCAATAGAGGTGGAATAATCGTCGGAAATGCTGTTGGACATAGCGTCCTTGGCAGTGATCAGCCGCCCGGGGGTGCCGGTGAGCAGATCGTTGTAATTCTGCTCCAGGCCGGACAGGCCCTGATCGTCCGCACCGGTAAAGCCGATCACGCTGGAGGCCAGCGAGCCGTAAGGATAGTACCGCTTGGTGGACTGCTCCAGCCCAATGCAGTTGCTCATGGCCTGCTTTTCGATAAAATCCGCCAGCTGCTTTTTAATATTATTCTCCACCTGCTCCCGCACGATCACATAATGATTTTTTTGGTGGGTCTTTTTTTCCAGTTCCTTGGCTTCTTCCTCGTCCAGTTCAAAGAGCTTGGTCAACTCCGCGATCAGCACCGGGCGCTGCTTTTCCGTAATGTTCAGCGGATCCAGGTACACGGTCCACACGGTGGCAGACTGGGCCAAAATATTGCCGTCGCTGTCATAAATGGTGCCCCGCATAGCCGGGATCTCCCGATCGGACAGCTGCTGGCTCTCCGCCTTGGCGGCGTACTCGTCGCCCTTGAGCACTTGCAGATAAAAAATACGGGCCACATCGAGAGAAAGCAAAAACAGCACAACGATCCCCAGGATCGTAATGCGATTGCTCATCACTTTTCTTCCGAAAATGGCCACGATCTTCTGCTCCTTTCTGCACAATGGGTGCAGGTCCCTGTCCGTTCGACAGGCCGAATAAAATACTTATGAGAGTTGAAGCCAATGCTGCCAACTCTCAATCATACGCTTATGTTTCTTTCCTTATTCACGCACCACCTGGGCATAGGCGCCGGGAGACGGCTGGGTCTTTTGCGCCTTGGCGCGGGCCTGCATATAGGCGTCCACATCCACATAGCGCATTTGACCGGATTGCATTTTGCTCATACCCAGTTTTTCTACGGCGTATTGGTCGATCATCTCCACAGAGACCAAGGCGTCCAGCTGGCTGTTCAGCCGTGTGCTCTCGCTCTGGGCCTCGCTGATCTGGCGATTGATACTCGCCACTTCATGATTGAGTTTATTCTTCTGTGAAAAGGTAAAGATCACGCCCCCCAGCATACCCAGGGTCACCAGCACGCTGATCACCAGGACCGCCGCCTGCTTGGCAGCCATACGCCCTTCGGTGCGCAGCTGCTGCTCGCTTTTCAGCCGCGGGTTCTCGTGTACCCGCAGTTCCCGCTTTCTTTGCCGCCGGGGCGGCTGATAGGCAGGTGCCGCCGCAGTTCTGTGGGCGTTAAACGCCTCCAGCGCATAGGAAGCGTCCGCAGAATACGCATATCTTCTGAAATCGCTGCTGTTTGTCATTTTGGCTCACCGACCTTTCCACATCTTTATATCTTTACAAACTTCTTTAATACTTTTCAAACACCCGCAGTCGCGCGGAACGAGCGCGGGGGTTCTCTTCCAGCTCCGCCGCCGAGGGGGCAACGGACTTCAGCGCCTTGCCCTTGGGCTTGTTGCCGCACACGCACACCGGGAATTCCTTGGGGCAGGTGCAACCCTTGCTCCACTGGGCAAAGGCATTCTTCACCATTCGATCCTCTAAGGAATGGAAGGTGATGATCACCAGGCGCCCGCCCGGGTTCAGGCAGTCAAAGGCGTCGTGCAGCGCCTGTTCCAGTACATCCAACTCGCCGTTGACCTCAATACGAATGGCCTGGAAAGTGCGCCGGGCCGGGTGGCCGTCACGCATAGCCCGCTGGGGCATACTGGCTTTAATAATATCCACCAGCTGGAAAGTGGTCTCAATGGGCTTTTCCTGCCGGGCTTTTACAATATTGGCGGCAATGCGGCGGCTGAATTTCTCCTCCCCATAGCGGTAGAGAATATCTGCCAGCGCAGCCTCGTCGTAGGTATTGACCACATCTGCGGCGCTGCGGCCGGTCTTGCTCATACGCATATCCAGCGGCGCGTCCTGATGAAAGGAGAAGCCCCGCTCCGCCGTATCCAGCTGAAAGGAGCTGACCCCCAGGTCCAGCAGCATACCGTCTATGCCGCTCAGGCCCTTTTCGGCCAATATGTTTTTTATATTTGCGAAATTATCGTGTACGATGGTCACATTGTCCAGATCGTCCAGCCGCCGGTGCAGCACCGCAATGGCGTCCGGGTCCTGGTCCACTGCCAGCAAGTGGCAGCCGCTCTCTGCAATGGCGCGGGCGTGACCGCCGCCCCCTGCCGTACCGTCTACCAGCCATTTGCCCGGGGCTGCCTGCATGGCCGCCACCGTCTCTGCAAACAGCACGCTCTTGTGCACAAATTCCATCTTACACACCTGCCGTCTGCTCTGCCGGGGCCGGCTTCTCTTTCTTGCCGGCGTCCATCAGATCCAGGAAGTTGGTATCCGTCCGCAGGCCGTTGAACATAGCGTCAAAGCCCTCGCCGGTCCAGATCTCAATGGTGCGCTTGTGGCCCTGCATAATAACAGTAGAGCCGTTCTCCATACCCGCATAGTCCTTTAACCGGGCATTCAGGGTAAAGCGGCCCTGGGCGTCCAGGGTGCACTCCTCTGCGTTGGAGAAGAAAATTTTGTTTTTCTCATACACTTCGTTGGCGGAGCCGTCGTCCAGCGCGTCCACGCAGCGCATAAACTCGTCCTGGGGATACAGCTTGATACAGGTGCTGCCCCGCAGGTTCATACAAACCATAAAGAATTCCGTTCCCAGGCGTTCCCGCCACTTGGCCGGAACAGAAAGACGCCCTTTGCTATCCAGCTTCTGGTCCATATATGTACCCACAAAGATACCTAAATTCACAAGCGGCGCCTCCTTTCAACCAAGATATACAGAATGAATTCATGGAAAATCCCGCCCAAGCCTTAGGTTTGGTTAGGGACGATAATGAAAAGCAGTGGAATTCAGTGGAATTCTCACCACTCGTACTTATTATAATGAGCAGCCAAGGAGATGTCAACCCTTAAATGATTTGTAACATTTTTGTAACTACTCCACTTTTCCCACAAGGTTTGGTGCATTTTTCAAAATCTGTTGCGCCGGGTGTACTATATATGCTATAATTGTAAAAAATAATGCTCAAAGGGAACTTTGGGTCAAAACAGGAGACTGCTTATGGACGAATACAAAACCACCTGGCGAGAAAAGCTGGGTTACGGCGTTGGCGCAGTGGGTCTGGACCTGAGCTACGGTATGTTCTACTCGTACCTGTCCTACTACCTGTCCAGCGTGCTGGGACTGAAAGAGGGCTTTTTGCTGCTGCTCACCCCGCTGGCGCGCATTTGGGACGGCGTGAACGACCCGATGATGGGCACCATTGTGGACAACACAAAAACCAAAATGGGCAAGTACCGCCCCTGGATCATCATTGGCGCGCTGTCAAACGCCATTGTGCTGACCCTGCTGTTCACCAGCTTTGGTATGAGCGGCACCCGGCTCTATGTGTACATTGCCTTTATGTACATTCTGTGGGGCATGACCAATACCATGGCGGATATCCCCTACTGGTCCATGGTGCCCTCCTTTACCTCCGACCCTAAGGACCGGAACCTGGTAGCCACCGTGGCCCGCACCTTTAGCGGTATCGGCCAGGGGCTGATCACCATTCTCACCCCGCTGATCCTGCCCAAGCTGTCCGACGGCGTGACCACCGACAAGGGGTACAGCGCCTCCGGCTTCTCTCGCTGGGCACTGATCTGTGCCGTGGCGCTGGTATGCTTTTCCCTGATCTGCGTGCTCAGCACCAAGGAGCGCCATGTGGTCTACAAGGCCAAGAAAGAGAAATTCAGCTTCAAAAAGATGTTCCAGGTGGTGGCCCATAACGACCAGCTGGTGATCTTTATGATCTTTGCCATGCTCTCTAACGCCGGTTGGTATCTGACCAGCGGCACCGCCGTGTACTACTTTACCGATGTGCTGGGAGAGCCTACCGCGCAATCCGTGTTCTCCACCATTGGTGCCGTGGGCTCTGCCGTGGGTCTCTTGGTGATCCCGCTGCTGTCTAAGAAATTTACCAAGCGCACCATTTATATCATCTCGCTGTGTATGACCATCTTTGGCTACATACTGATGTACATTTTCGGCCCGGTGCTGAAGATCACCCTTGCGCTGGACATCAGCTACATTATCTCCTCTGTGGGGATCAGCTCCATGTTTGTGGCGCAGACCATCTTCCTGGCGGATATTGTGGACTACGGCGAGTACAAGAACGGCGAGCGCAACGAGAGTATCACCTTCTCCATGAAGGGCTTTTTGCAGAAGATGGCCTACACCATTCAGACCATCATTCTGTTTGGCGGCCTGGGTCTGATGCACTACAACCAGCAGATCGTCACCTCGCATATCAACGACGCCACCAAGACGGCCATCGGCTTTATCGCCTTTGGCGTGCCGCCCATTCTGGTGCTGCTGGCGCTGATCGTCTTTGTGCGCAAGTTCAAGCTGTACGGCGACCTGGCCGACAAGGTCCACGCCTACATCGTAGACCGGGAGCACAAGCTCACCGACGGCGAATAAACCTAATCCAATATAAAAAGACGGTACAGTCACACGACTGTACCGTCTTTCTTTTTGTATATTAAGTTGGCGTTCAGGATTTTGATTGGGGGTCGTTGATCACCAATCGGTCCCCCAGGCGCAGCACCGTGTCGCCATCCGGGATCAGGATCTGCGTGCCCCGGCGCACCAGGATCACCAGCCGATCGCCGGTGGGGATCCTGGACAGGGGCCGGTCCAGCCAGCTGCTGTCTGCGTCCAGCGTTTTTTCGTACAAATGCACGCCATCCACTGCACCCGCAGCCGTACCGCTCAGGATCAGGGTGTCCCCCGCCTGCAAGTGCACGCTGCCGTCCGGCACGATCCGCTGCTCCCCACGGAGCACCAGAACCAAAATGGACTCCGGCGGCAGCACCACATCCCGCACGGCGTGCCCCGCCCAGGGGTGTCCCTCCGGCAGTGAAAAGCGGATAAACTGCACCGGCACCTCATCTACATAGTCGGTAAAGGTTTTCATTACATCGGCGCCGTCGTCGGTCATACCCAGCTTTGCCGCCAGTCCGGGCAGGCAGGTGCCCTGGAGCAGCACGGAGAACAGCACGATAAAGAACACAATGTGGAACACATCGTTTTGCATCACCGCCGGGTGCATGGTAGCCATAATGGCAAATACAATGGACGCCGCACCGCGCAGACCGGACCAGCTCACCAGCAGCTGCTGGCGCAAGGGCGCACGGAATGGGGTCAGCAGCAGTGCCACCACCACCGGTCTGGCCACAAAGGTCAAAAACAGAGCGATCAGCAGCGCCCGGGGCGCAATGCTTGGCAGCTGGGACGGGAACGCCAGCAGCCCCAGCAGGAAAAACAGCACCATTTGCATCAGTGCCGTGGCGGCGTCAAAGAAATGCACCAGCCCGGACTTGTTGGGGATCCGGCTGTTGCCCAGGATCATACCGGTCAGATACACGCTGAGATAGCCGTTGCCGACCAACATCTCCGGCAGCACATAGGACAGCAGCGCCACCGCCACGGTAAACACCGCGTCAAACCCGGCAGAGAAGCGAAAGCGCCCCAGCACCCACCGGCTCACCAGCGCCAGCACCACGCCGAACAGCACGCCGTAGCCGATCTGCGCCGCCAGCATAGCCACAAATTGACCGCCGCTGCTGCCGCCGTGCATTATGGAAAGCACAATGGTGGTGAGCATATACGAAAAGGGATCGTTACTGCCGCTCTCCACCTCCAGCAGCGAGGCGGTATGGTACTTCAAATTCAGGTGCCGACTGCGCAGCACGGAAAATACGGACGCTGCGTCGGTAGAGCTGATCACCGCACCGATGAGAAAGCTCTCCCACAGGGCGATCCCCAGCACAAAGTGGCAGAACACGCCCACCAGCCCGGCGGTGAGCACCGTGCCCACAGAGGACAGCAGCACCGCCTGGGCAGCCACCGGCCGCGCCGAGCGCACATTGGTGCCAAAGCCGCCGTAAAACATAATAAACAGCAGCGCCACGGAGCACACATTCTGCGCCACAGCAAAATTGTCAAAGGGGATCTTTACCACGCCGTCCGTGCCAAAGAACATACCCAGTAATATAAAAAAGAGCAGCGCCGGAACGCCCACCTTACCGGATAGGCGCTGAAACAAAACGCAGCCCAAGATCACAACGGCCGTCAGCCATAAAATCGTGGTCATGGCGGTCAAAAAAAGCACTCCTTTACTGTATGGATCAATAATAAAAAAAGGCGGAGCGCTCTCGGGTATGGGAGCGCTCCGCCTGCCGTTTCTTACTGATTGTTGTTTGCAGAGTTGTTTCTGTGCTGGCTGTTCATAATGTTCTGACGAATACGGCGCACATCGCTCAGGGCTTTGTACAGGGAGTCGTCGATCTCCAGCAGGGTATCGTCTGCATAATTGTTCACGGCGGTGAGCATCTCACGGCTCTTGTTCTGTGCCGTGGTCACCATCTCGTTGGCCTGGGTGGTGGCTTTGCCCAGCAGCTCGGAAGCCTGGTTCTGGGCCTGCTTTACATAAGCCTCGCCCTCGCTGTGGGCCTTGGCGATGATCTCCGTAGCCTCTTTCTGGGCGTTCTGGGTGATCTGGTCGCGGGCAACCAGTTCCCGTGCCTGGGCCTGAGCCTCGCTGATGATCTTGGCAGCCTCTTTCTTGGCCTCGTCCAAAATATTGTTTCTGGAGTCCACAATAGCCTTGGCCTGCTTGGTCTCCTGGGGGGTATTCAGTCGAATATCCTCAATGATGGTCTTGATCTTGTCCACATCTACCAGGGACTTTTTGGTCATGGGCATAGAGGTGGCGTCGTCCAGCACATCCTCCAGATCTTCCAGCAAAATATCCGTATTGGTCATATCTAACGCTCTCCTTTACATCTTGCAATAATGTCATTTACAATTTCTTTGGGCACAAAGGCGGAAATATCCCCGTCCAGGCGGCACACTTCCTTCACCATACTGGAGGATAAAAACATATTCTCCCCCCGGGCGGTGAGGAACACCGTCTCCAGTTGCGGATACAGGCTTTTGTTGGTAAGCGCCTGCTGAAATTCGTACTCAAAATCAGACAGGGCGCGCAGCCCTTTTACCACAGCGGCCGCACCGGTTTGCCTGGCATAGTCCACCAGCAGGCCGTCATAAGTATCAATTTGAATGTTCCCTGCGTGCAGGCAGCGGCGGATCAGTTCGCAGCGCTCCTCTACGGTAAAGAGGCCGTCCTGCTTGGCACTGTTTTGCATTACCAGCACCGTCACCCGATCAAACAGACCGGCGGCGCGCTCGATAATGTCTAAATGCCCCAGGGTCACCGGGTCAAAGCTGCCCGGGCAAATGGCTGTTTTCATTCTGCCAGGTCCTTTCCGCTGAGATACAGGGCGATCTTGGTCTTGCCGTGGCGGCGCTCCCGATCCAGTACAAAGGGGCCGAACTGCGCCGGCAGCTCCTCGTCCCGCCCGGTCTCGCACACCACCATAGCGTGCTCGGACAGCCGGGGCACCAGTGCGGGCAGCACCCGCTGCAAAATACCCTTGCCGTAAGGCGGATCCAGCAGCACCAGGTCATAGGTCCCGCTGCGGTTCAAGAACGACACGGCGTCGGAAAAGACCACATTCGCCTGCTCCTCCAACCGGCAGTGAGCCAAATTGCGCTCCACCACCTGCTTGGCGGCACGGTTGTTCTCCACAAAAGTACAGCTGCGGGCGCCGCGAGACAGCGCCTCGATCCCCAGCTGGCCGGAACCGGCAAACAGATCCAGCACGCGGCGGCCCTCAATATCAAATTGGATCATAGAGAACAGCGCCTCTTTGACGGATTCTGTTGTAGGTCTGGTCACATCTTCACCGGGCAGGGTCTCTAACCGTCTGCCCCGTGCGGAACCGGTAATTACTCGCATCATTGTGCAACATTCCTTAATTTTATACGACTATCATTATACAGACATCCGCACCGTTCGTCAAGTCGCCCGGCGGGATTTTTACGATTTGTAATAAATGGCAGCGCTTATTCCGCCGCCGTCTCGCCGTGGTAATAGGCGTAAACAGCCTTAGCGTTTGCCCGGGAAATACCGGGCACGGCAGCCAACTGCTCCTGGGTAGCCTCCCGCACGGCGGTCACGGTTTTCAGCGCTTTCAGCAGTGCCTTGGCCTTGGCGGGGCCGATCCCCTCGATCTGCAACAAAGTGGAATTAAACGCAGATTTTTTGTGCTTTTGGTGGTGGTAGCTGACCGCAAAGCGGTGCACCTCCTCCTGAATGGAGGACACCAGCGTAAAGGACTGGCGATGGGCGTTGATCTGGATCTCGCCCCCGCCGGTGGAGATGGCGCGGGTGCGGTGCTTGCTGTCCTTGACCATACCGAACACCGGCACATCAATGTGCATACCGGCCAGCACCGGCAGCACCGCGTGCACCTGGGCGTCGCCGCCGTCCAGCAGGATCAGATCCGGCAGGATCTTAAAGGTGCTGCCCTCCGGGTCCTCCCGGTAATGGGTAAAGCGCCGCTGCAACACCTCTTGCATAGACCCCACATCGTTTTGGCCGTCAAAGCCCTTGATGGCAAATTTTTTGTACGCTTTTTTCATGGGCCGGCCGTTGTGGAACACCACCATGCCCGCCACATTGTCCGCACCAAAGGTGTGGGAAATATCGTAGGACTCAATATATTCCGGCGCCTGGGGCAGACCCAGCAGCTGGGCCAATTCCTCCAAGGCAGCGAACTCCCGCCCTAAGCGCCCGGCATTCTGGGCCAGGTGCTCGTTGGCGTTCTTGATACACAGCTGCACAATGGACAGGTGCTCCCCTTTTTGCGGGTGGATAAGACTGACTTTTTTGCCCCGCTTATCCTCCAGCCAGGTGAGCAGCAGGTCTTCATCCTCCAGCTCTCCGTCCAGGGCGATCCGGGCAGGCACCCGGTCCCGCATAGAGTAGTACCGCTCGATCAGCGCGCTGCGGGCGGCAGGCAGATCCTCCGGCGGGTCCAGCAGCCAGTGCTCGCTGTCCGTCAGGCGGCCGTTCTCAAACCGGATCACCTCAAAGCAGGCTTTTTTTCCGGCGATCACCAGGGCAAACACATCCTCCTCCGGCACATTGATGGACACCACCTTTTGCCGCTCGTCCAGATTGCGAATGGCCTTGATCCGGTCTCGCAGCTTGGCAGCCTCTTCAAATTCCATAGCCTCGCTGCACGCCTGCATACGGGCGGTCAATTCCTTTACCGCCTTGGCGCTGCCGCCCTTTAAGAAGTCCACTGCGTCTGCAATATTGGCGGCGAAGTCCGACTTGCTGATCCGCCCGGCACAAGGGGCGGAGCAAATGCCCATAAAGCCGTTCAGGCAGGGGCGGGACTTGCCGTAGTCCCGGGGGAACTGCTTGTTGCACCGGGGCAGCTTATAAATCTTTAAGGTCTCCTCCACCGCCTGCTTCACCGAGTAGCCGGAGGTGTACGGCCCCAGGTAGCTGCTGCCGTCCTCCACCATCTGCTTGCACTCGCTGATCTTAGAGAACGGCGGCGGGGTGATCTTGATATAATTATACCCCTTGTCGTCCTTCAACAGGATATTGTACTTGGGCTGGTGCTGCTTGATCAGCGAGCACTCCAGTACCAGCGCCTCAAACTCGCTGTCGCACAGGATATAGTCAAAATCGTCGGCGTGCTCCACCATACGGATCACCTTTAAGGTGTGGTTGGTGTGGGAGCCAAAGTAGGAAGATACCCGGTTTTTCAGCGCCTTGGCCTTGCCGATATAAATGATCTTTTTGTTCTTATCCTTCATAATGTACACGCCCGGGGTGGTGGGCAGTGCCATTGCTTTTCTACGCAGTTCTTTCTCAGTCAATGCAGATCACCATAAAAAAATGCGGAGAAAAGACTTCTCCGCATACTCTGTTCGTATTGTGTGGCCGTTACTCGGTAAAGCCGCTCTTGACCAGGGCTACCAGACCCTCCACAGCTTCTTCCTCGTCGGAACCGTCGGCGATGATGCGGATATCCGTGCCGCCCATAATACCGAGAGAAAGCACGCCCAGCAGGCTCTTTGCGTTCACGCGGCGCTCTTCCTTCTCTACCCAAATAGAGGACTTATACTCATTTGCCTTCTGAATAAAGAAAGTGGCGGGACGCGCGTGCAGGCCAACCTGATTTTCCACCTTAACATCTTTCACGAACATAGTGATTACCTCGCTTAACTCATATACACATTTTATGGATTTGGGTCGAAAGCCGTCTCGACCCCAGTACTTTATATATTATACCATCAAAGTCCGTTCGGTCAACGCCTTGGGGCAAACTTCGTCTGTATTGTTAATTGGGTACAAAATTTTTCTGCCCCATTTGTGCAAAATTCACAGAATTTTATTTGCTTTCAGCGCTTCCAGAACCTTCTTGTCCGCTTTTGTCAGTTCCGCTCGTTCTAAGAGATCCGGCCGCCGCTCCAAAGTGCGCTGCAAGGACTGCTGCCGCCGCCATTTGGCAATGTTGGCATGGTGGCCGGACAGCAGCACCTCCGGCACCTCTCGCCCCCGCCACACCGGCGGGCGGGTGTACTGGGGGTACTCCAGCAGGTTGTTATAATGGCTCTCCTCCTCAAAGCAGGCCGCGTCCGACAATACGCCGGGCAGCAGGCGGGTCACACTGTCTGCCAGCACCAGCGCCGGCAGCTCGCCGCCGGTGAGCACATAGTCCCCTACGCTGATCTCCTCCGGCTGCAACTCCTCGATCACCCGCTCGTCAATGCCCTCATAGTGGCCGCACAGCAGCACCAGGTGCTCCATACCCGCCAATTCCTTGACCCGCTGCTGGGTCAGGGTCTTGCCCTGGGGGGTCAAATAGATCAAATGGTGGGGCACATCCCCTGCCCGGTCGCAAATGGCCCGATAGCAGTCATACACCGGCTGGGTCTGCATCACCATACCCATACCGCCGCCGTAGGGGGTATCATCCACATTTCTGTACTTATTCTCCGTATAGGCCCGAATATCCGTGGCCTCGATCTCCACTTTCCCGGCCTTGCGTGCCCGGCCCACAATGCTCGCATCCAGCACCGCGCGGCACATATCCGGGAACAGGGTCATAATATCAATCCGCATCAAAAAGTCCTTTCATGGGGCGGATCTTTACCACCCCGGCGGCTACATCTTTCTCTACCACCACATCGTCAATGGCCGGCACCAGCGTGTGGGCCTTGCCCTGCTGCACATCGTAAATATCGCAGGAGCCGTAGTTCTGCACATCGGCGATCTTGCCATAGTCCGTGCCGGTATCTGCGTCTATCACTCGGCAGCCCAGCAGATCCTGAATGTAGGTGCGCCCCTCCGGCAGCTTGCCGTCTGCCCGGTCGCCGTACAGTACCTTGCCCTTAACGGTCTCTGCCTGCTCGATGGAGGTGATCTCCGCAAAGCGGATAATGGCCCCTTGCTTTTGGGGGCGCAGGGCTGTTACATGCAGGGGGCGCTGCCCCTCCGGGTCCAAATACAGCACCTGAAACCGGCGCAAATAGTCCAGATCGTCACACCACAGGGTGAGTTTCATCTCCCCGCGGACTCCGTGGGTATTGTTCAGCAGTCCAACTTCCAAATACTGTTTCATAGCGGCTCCGTTTCTCTTTTTTTGCTGCATTTATTATATGCAAATGGCCGCCGATTGTCAAACCGGCGCAAAAAAGCGGCGCCGTGGGGCACCGCTTTCCCTTATTTTGTTTGCGCTTTCTCTTTTTTGTGCGCTTTCTTCTGCTGCTTTTCCAGATAGCGGGCGTTCTCCCGGTCAAAGTCCAGCCCTTTCTTTTGGCAGCGCGCGCGCAGCTTTTCCAGTCGCTTTTCCTCTGCCAGGGCGGCGGCCTCCTGCTCTTCCCGCTTGGCCTCCTCTACCGGGTCTACCCACACAAGGCCGTTCTCCTCGGCCTGGCGGCGCTTGCGCTCCATCAGGGCAGCGGTCACGGCCGGCAAGTCCTTCTCCACCTTGATCTGGGACACCATCAGCGCCAGCACCAGCCCGCCGATGGCCTCAAAGCCCAAAAAGCACCAGGTAATGGCGCTTTGGCAGGCGGCATTTTGGGTATTATACACCCCGGGCGACACCAAGTACGGCGCTACATAGCCGGTGGAGGACAGCATACTGTTAAAAATAGAAGTGGCGATCCCGGCGGACACAGTGGTGATAATGGTATAGACCGAGCCGGACAGGCCGTCCACTCGAAAGCCGTTTTTGTACTCCAGGGTGTCCAGTATATCCGCGATCAGGGACATAAAGATATACGCAATGGGCACATACCCCATATTCTTGATAAACTGGCCGATGAGCACAATGATCATCTGCCGGGGGAAGAAAAAGCAAATGCCGGACCCGATGGCATACACCACCAGTCCCACGGCGGTCAGGTTCTTCTTGCCGAATTTCTTGGCCAGGGGCCACACCGCCAGCATACCGATCCCCATAGGC
>CAVIFY010000013.1:0-44014 GCA_963642245.1 Bifidobacteriaceae bacterium
CTGTTCGGCGGCGTATCCTCCGAGCACGACATCAGTACCGTATCGGCAAAGGGGATCCTCTCTGCCATCAATAAAGAAAAATATAACCTGGTTTTGCTGGGGATCAGCAAAGAGGGGCGCTGGTTCCTGTTTGATGATGATATTGACCTGCTGCCGGAGGACCGGTGGCTCGCTTCTCCCAGCCTGGTGCCTGCCTGGATCAGCCCGGACCGGAGCGTGCACGGTGTGGTGACTGCGAAGGGCGACACCATTTATCTGGACGCGGTGTTCCCGGTGCTCCACGGCAAGAACGGCGAGGACGGCACCGTCCAGGGTCTGCTGCAACTGGCGGGCATTCCTTTTGTAGGGTGCGACTCTACCGCCTCCGGCGTGTGTATGGATAAGGCGGTGACCAACGCTGTGGCAGACGCAGTGGGCATTGCCCAGGCCAAGTGGTGCGCCTACACCCGCTTTGCTTACGACAATGACCGGGAGGGCTGCCTGCAAGCGGCGGAGGAAAAGCTGGGCTATCCCATTTTTGTAAAGCCGGCCAACGCCGGTTCCTCTGTGGGCATTACCAAGGCCACGGACCGGGAGAGCCTGGTGCGGGGTATGGAAGTGGCCTTTGCCGAGGACAAGAAAGTGGTACTGGAAGAATGTATCGTGGGCCACGAGGTGGAGTGCGCCGTGATGGGCAACGATACCCCCATTGCCGCCCAGGTGGGCGAGATCGTGGCGGCTGCGGACTTTTACGATTTTGACGCCAAGTATAATAATCCCCAAAGCGAGCTGCACATTCCGGCGGACTTAAGCCCGGAAAAGCTGGAAGAAGTGCGCGCGGCCGCTTTGCGTGCCTACGGGGCTATGGGCTGCGAGGGCCTGAGCCGTGTAGACTTTTTTGTTACCTATGACGGGGAGCGGGTGCTGCTCAACGAGATCAACACCATTCCCGGCCAAACCCCCATCAGTATGTACCCCAAGCTGTTTGAGGCGGTGGGCGTGCCGTATAGTGAGCTGATCGACCGGCTGGTGGCCTACGCCCTGGAGCGGGGTGTGGTATGACGGAGAAGCAGACGGACACCCGGGATGTGGTGCTGGAGATCGTGGGCACCCAGCGGCTGAACGGCGACAGCGACAAGATCGAGCTGACCACCGTGGGCACGCTGCAAACGGAGCCGGAGGCGCTGGTGTTTCGCTACACGGAGCAGCAGGAGCCGCCGGAGGCGCCCATTTATGTGCAGGTGCGCCTGCGCCGGGACCAAACGGAGGCAGAGATCGTGCGCACCGGCGCCTACGGCTCTTGCCTGACCATTGCCAGAGGGCAGCGGAATTTGTGCCGCTACGGCACCCCTTACGGCGATGTGCTTATGGGCATTTACGGCAAGGCGGTGGAGATCCGAGAGAATGCCGCCGACGGCCGGGTGCAGCTGAGCTATGAGATTGACATTAACGGCACTTTAGCCTCTAAAAATCAACTAAAAATCGACTACCGGGTCACCGGGTCGCAAGGAGAATAAGCCATGTCTAAATTGGTCAAGCAAACGGAACTGGAATTAAAAGAGAGAATTATGGACGCGCTGGGTCGCGCCGTGGCGGACGGTGTGCTGGATGAGGCACCCCTGCCTGCCTTTATTATCGAAGTGCCCAAGGAGCGCCAAAACGGCGACTACTCCACCAATGTGGCTATGGCCGGTGCCAAGGCGTTCCACAAGGCGCCCCGGGTGATCGCCCAGGCCATTGTGGATCGGTTGGATCTGGCGGATACCGTGTTTGACCGGGCAGAGATCGCCGGTCCCGGCTTTATCAACTTCTTCCTGGGCGACCGGTTTTATGCCGCCGTGCTGGAGGATCTGATGGCCCGGGGCGAGGATTACGGCCGCTCGGATTACGGCAAGGGCAAGCGGGTGCTGGTGGAGTTCGTCTCTGCCAATCCCACCGGGCCTATGCACATTGGCAACGCCCGGGGCGGCGCCATCGGCGACTGCCTGGCAGCGGTGCTGGACTGGGCCGGGTATGATGTGCAGCGTGAGTTTTATGTAAACGACGCGGGCAATCAGATCGAGAAGTTCGCCACTTCCCTGGAAGTGCGCTATTTGCAGCATTATGACCCGGCGGTGGAGCTGCCGGAGGACGCCTACAAGGGCGTGGATATTGTGGAGCACGCCGAGAATTTCATCAAGGAGTACGGCGATCGGTATGTGAACGCGCCCTCGGCGGAGCGGCGCAAGGCGCTGGTGGATTTTGCCCTGCCTAAGAACATTGCCGGGCTGGAGCGGGACCTGGGTGCCTATCGCATTCAGTATGACCGCTGGTTTAAGGAGTCCTCCCTCCACGGGGACGGCTCTGTGCAGCGGGTGATCGACGCGCTGAAAGAAAAGGGCGTTACCTACGAGCAGGACGGCGCTTTGTGGTTCAAGGCCAGCGAATTCGGCAACGACAAGGACATTGTGCTGGTGCGTGCCAACGGCATTCCCACTTATATTGTGCCGGATATTGCTTATCATTATAATAAGCTGGTGACCCGCGGCTATGATAAGGCTGTGGATGTGCTGGGTGCGGACCACCACGGCTATGTGCCCCGGATGAAGGCGGCGCTCACCGCCCTGGGGCTGGACGCAGACCGTCTGGACTGTGTGATCATGCAGATGGTGCGCCTGGTGCGGGACGGCGAGACCATTAAGCTGTCTAAGCGCTCCGGCAAGGCCATTACTCTGAACACCCTGTTGGAGGAAGTGCCCATTGACGCGGCCCGCTTCTTCTTTAACCTGCGGGAGCCTAACTCCCACTTTGACTTTGACCTGGAGCTGGCAGCCAGCACTTCCAATGAGAACCCGGTGTACTATGTGCAGTACGCCCACGCCCGCATTTGCTCCATTCTGCGCAAGGCGGCAGAGGAGGGCGTGACCCTGCGCACCCCCACCACCGCGGAGCTGGAGCAGCTGACGGCACCGGAGGAGCGGGAGCTGATCCGCCACCTGGCCGCCCTCACCGACGAGGTGGTCACCGCAGCCAAGACCTATGACCCGGCCAAGATCACCCACTATGTGATCGACCTGGCCACCCTGTTCCACAAGTTCTACAACGCCCAGCGGGTGATGGTAGAGGACGAGGGGCTGATGCAGGCGCGGTTGTACCTGTGCACCGCCGTAAAGAATACCATTCGCAATGTACTTACTATGCTGAAGATCAGCGTGCCGGAGCGTATGTAAGCGGCACTTGAGGTGAAGCTATGAACAGAAAAGTTTTGTACGCAGTGGGCGACCGTCTGCTGCGCTATGTGTACAAGAACCCCCGCCGCAATTTGGTCAAATTGGTGAAGGTGGGCAAGCTGGTGGCCGGCAAAATGTTCCCCCCCAGCACCTTTACCAAGCCCATTGAGATCATTGAGGATGAGGACAATGTGTGGCACAAATTCCTGTTTCGCGGGCTGGACGAGGTGGACCCGGCGCTGTTTCGCAGCATTGCGCTGACCTTTGCCATTGACCTGGGCTACTTTGGCACCAAGACCCTGCGGGCCAACCGGGAGAAGGAGCATATCAATATCCCCTGGGTGGTGCTGATGGATCCCACCAGCGCCTGCAATCGCCACTGCAAGGGCTGCTGGGCGGCAGAGTACGGCCATAAGTCCAACCTGACCTTGGACGAAATGCGCCGCATTGTGCGGGAGAGCAAGGCCCTGGGCACCCATTTCTTTATGTACACCGGCGGCGAGCCGCTGATCCGCAAGGCGGATATTTTGACCGTAGCCCGGGAGAACCCGGACTGCCTGTTCCTGTCCTTTACCAACGGTACGCTGGTGGACGAGACCTTTTGCGAGGATATGAAGGCCTGCGGCAACCTGGCGCTGGCCCTGTCCGTAGAGGGCAGCGAGGCGACCACGGACGCCCGCCGAGGTGCAGGCTCCTATCGGGACACCATGGCGGCCATGGCGCTGCTGAAAAAGCACGGCTGCCTGTTTGGTGTGTCCGTCTGCTACACTGCGCAGAACTGTGAGGCGGTCACTTCTGACGCCTTTTATGATATGCTTATTGAGGCCGGTGCCCGCTACGCCTGGTACTTCCATTATATGCCGGTGGGCAGCGGGGCAGACAAGAGCCTGTTGCTCTCCCCGGAGCAGCGGGAGCATGTGTACCGCACCATTCGAGAGAAGCGGGACGGCAAGAACGGCAAGCCGATCTTTACCGTGGATTTCCAGAACGACGCGGAGTTTGTGGGTGGCTGTATTGCCGGTGGGCGCAACTACTTCCACATCAATTCCGAGGGCGACGCGGAGCCTTGCGTGTTTATCCATTACAGCGACTCCAATATTCGGGAAAAGAGCATTAAAGAGTGCTTGCAGTCGCCGCTGTTTTACGAGTATTACAAGGGCCAGCCCTTTAATAACAATATGCTGCGCCCCTGTCCTATGCTGGAGAACCCGGCGGCTCTGCGGCGGATCGTCAGCCAAACCGGCGCCAAGTCTACGGACTTTATGGCCCCGGAGAGTGCGGAGGACCTGTGCGCCAAGTGCGACGCTTACGCCGCCGCCTGGGCGCCTACTGCCAAGCGCATTTGGGAGGAGAAAAGCCGCTTTCAGCCCTTTACCCAGTATTATCGGGACACCCCGGAGGGCAAAACGGACGCAGAGGTGCAAAAGCTGCAAAACCTGCCCCTGCCTACGGAGAAATAAAAGAGAATATAAAATGAAAAAGCGCACGGCCATATCGGTCGTGCGCTTTTTGTGTGCGGTTATTCAAAATTGGTCTCTACGATCTTCAGCACCTGCTCCCGGGAGGGAAAGTCCACATAGGTGGTGCCGTAGTACACGCCCTTTTTCAGCGGATAGTCCATAAACTTGGCGTTGATATATTTGGCGTTGCGCCGCGGGCCTTTCAGCCCGCCGGCGGTGGACAGGTAGTTGATCACATACTGCCCGCCAAAGGCCTCTCGCTGCTCTAAGAACGGCCAGATCACCTGGGCCCAGCGGGGCTTGGGCTTGTATTTGTACCGGTCCTGAATGATAAAGTCCGCGGTGCCGGTACACAGGGGCAGTGCCGTGGGCACCACCTCCGGCTGCTCCACCCAGGTGGAAAAGTCAATGCCCGTGTTGTGGCGGGTAAAGTCCGGCTTTGGCTCCATTTTGCACCGGCGGATCAGCACCAGCTTGCCCCGGGCGGCGCCCAGGGTGGGCACCCGGTCCTCTAAGTACCAGTAAGGCTCCTTGCCCTTAATATAGGTATAAAACAGGTTGTCAAAGCACTGCTCGTTCTCTTTGCCGTTGTCGTTCTTAAACTGGAACACCACTGCCTCGCCCGGGTATTCGTCCAAAAAGCGGTAGCACTGGGACAGCACATCGCCCATATCCATCAGGTTGGCTCGGCGGCAGGAGTGGTTGTAGGCGGGGAAGGCGCCGTGCACCATGGTCAGGCACTTGCCGTCTGCCCGCACGCGAATATCCAGCGCCCGCACCCCCAGGAGCAGCTGCTCGTAGATGGTCCGGTCCTGGCAGCAAAAGAAGTGGGGCAGTCGAATGTGCTGGGTCACGCAGTCGTGGGTGCCGCACAGGTTCAGCGCCAGCAGGTCGCTGCTGTCCGGCAGGTCTCGCATCCAATTTTTCAGGTCAATTCCCATTGTTATCACCGCCTTTATTTTAACATCTTTTGACAGGAATTGCAAATTTCTGCGCTATCGGTTATAATCAAGGAGAAGAGGGGGCGCTTTTATGGTGCTTTTTGATGAGACGCGGGTGCTGGACCCGCAGGCGGACAAGACCAACACGGCTTTGTCCTTTACCGTTCCGCCCGGGCTGACCGCCTTGCAGGTGGAATTCAGTTATGACCCGCCCACCCCGCCGGAGCCGGTGGCGGTAGAGGCGGTCAAGGCTGCGCTGGCCCGGTATGCCCGGGCAGTGACCCAGCCGGATCCGTATGCCTATTTGCCGGTGTATAACTTAGTCACCCTGTCCCTGGACGACCCGGCAGGCTATCGAGGCGCCGCCCATCGGCGGGCGACCGACCAGTGCCATCGGCTGACGGCGGAGAGTGCGTCGCCCGGCTTTTTGCCCGGCGAATTGCGCCCGGGGCAGTGGCAGGCGGTGCTTAGCGCCCACTGTGTGTTGTGTCCGGTGACCTGCCGTGTGCGTGTGATCGGGGAGGGAACAGAATGAGTTATTTGCCTTGCGAACTCCACTGCCACAGCGTCCATTCCGACGGTGGCTTTTCTGTGGCGGAGCTGCTGCGCCGTGCTTATGACGACCACCTGGCGCTGATCGCTTTGACCGACCACAATACCACCTCCGGCCACTGGGAGCTGGACGACAGCATTACCCCCGCCGTGCCGGGCATTGAGTGGACCACCTTTTTTGGCCATATGCTGGTGCTGGGCGCCCGGGAATTTGTGGACTGGCGGGACGCAGTGCCTACCAATATAGACCATAAGATCGACCGGGTGCACGCGGTGGGCGGCCTGTGCGGCGTGGCCCATCCGTTCCAGCTGGGCTCGCCTATTTGTACCGGCGGGCGCTGGGCCTTTGATGTGCAGGACTGGAACCGGGTGGATTACCTGGAAGTGTGGCACGACGCCTTTGGCCCGGATAACGGCGAGAATGCGCCGGCAACGGAACTGTGGAAGTCCCTGCTGGACAAGGGCTATCATTTGCCCATCACCTACGGTCGGGACTGGCACCGCCAGTCGGACCGGCACTTTGGGGTCACCTATTTGAATATGGAAGAACCCACGGCGGCCTGCGCGTTGGAGGCCATCCGTGCCGGGCGCACGGTGGTCAGCTATGGGGCCAAGTTCTTCTTCCGGGTGCACCGCTGGGGCGACACCTACGGCATTGGCGACACCCTCAAGCGGGGGCGGGTGATCTTCAGCTTTTTTACGGATTTGCACGCCCGGCGTAAGGACGAGGGCGACGAGCCGGTGAGCTACGATACCATTCGCATTGTCACCAATGGCAACAAGTGCGTGCTGGAGACGGCGGCCACCGAGCGCCACGCCCGGCTGACCCTGGAGCCGGGGCACTGGTACATTTGCGAGCTGTGGGGCACCGTTGGGGGCGAAAAGCAGCCCCTGGCCATCACTTCTCCCATTTATACAGAATAAAAAAAGGCACCGTAACGGCTTTCGTTACGGTGCTTCTTTGTTTTTAACGGCGCAGCAGGCGCTCCCGCTCTTTGTAGTCCGGCAGCACGCTCTCCACCAGCCGGTAAAAGGCAGGGGAGTGGTCGTGGTGGCGAATGTGGCACAGCTCGTGCACCACCACATAGTCAATAGCCGCCTGGGGGTACTGCATGAGATAGAGGGAAAAGCAAATGCTGTTCTTCCCGTTGCAGGAGCCAAAGCGCTTTTTGGCGCTTGTGATCTTGATCCCGGTGGGGGTCAGCCCCAGAATTTGGCTATAATAGGCCACCCGGGGCGGCAGTTCCGCCTTGGCTCGGCGGCGCAGATCTTCGATCTCCGTCTCCGTTAAGGGCGGGTGGGCCTGCAAGTAGGCGGCTTTGGCGGCTCTTTGTCGGCTGATCCAGTCCGCCTTTTGGGCGATAAAGTGATAGATGGCACGGTCGGTGACCCACAGGGGCGCTTTGACGGCGATTTGCAGATCATCGTCAATGGACAGCTCTATGCTCTTTCGCCGGGAGCGGGTAATGCGTACCCCCTCCATCAGCGGATCCAAATGGGGTTGGTGAACGCCCAGAAAAACGGCGGCAGATCGGCCACATCCGCGTGGAGATATTTTTCCTCCACCGTGTGGTACAGCGCCCGCATAGCCGGGCGGAAGGTATAGTCGATCTCTGCCCGGATAAAGCCCGGCTGCCGGATCTCAAAGTCCAGTTCCACCCGGTCACTGTTTTGACCGGCGGTGTGTGCCAGGACCACATCGTTGTTGTTAAATACCTTGATGGTGTGGCCTTTTTTAACCTTAGTCACTGCCACCTTGCCGGTCAGGCCGGGCGCATAGGGCACCGTGTCGCCCACATTGGCGTCCCCCACGGTCAGGTAGATCATACTGGTGTCCGGCTTGTTGGTCACCACGGAGCGGCCTTCTCGCAGCGCCTGCAAAATGGCCTCCTCCGTTTTGGCGGTGGTGTGCACAATGGTGGTGGGGTTGGCCAGCAGCTTCAGCGGGCCAATGTCCTTGTGAAAGTCGGAGCCGCCCACCGCTGCAATGTGGTTGCCTTGCAGCAGCTGGTCGTGCCACCAGTTCATATTTTTAATGTTATCCGAGTGCTGAATGGTGTTCCACACCTCCACGCAGTCAAAGTGGAAGTGCTCCAGATCCATGTGGAACCCGCACATGGAGCAAAACGGATGGTTGACGGAGATGGTGGCCCCTGCCTCCCGACATGGCGCCAGCATCGCGTCATAGTCCTCTGTGGTCTTTAAGATATACGGCGGGTCCTGGGGCACCTTTTTGCCCCAAACATTGATGTGGCCCAGGTCGTCGGTGATCTCCTGGCCTTGCATTACCAGCAGATTTTTGTCCGTATAACTGGCCTTTACGGTGTTGTAGTTGTGGTCGGTGATGATGGCGTAGTCCAGCCCTGCCTGTTGGCACGCTTCTACCAGCTGACCGGGGGTCAGCTTGCCGTCGCTGTTGCAGGTGTGCAGGTGGGTGTCGCCTTTGAGCCAAATGCGGTTTTCCATAATGTTCACTCCTGTATGCGTTCTTTGGATAAAATCTATCGGTATCGGCACCGGCCGATGGGGTCACGATTTGGGGGCGATCAGCGTTTCCAGCCGGTCGTTGTCCCGGGCAAAGCGCCGCTGGCTCACCATCACCACCAGCGTGTCGCCGGCGTGGAGGGTGGTGTCGCCCTTAGGGGTCACGGCAGTGTCGCCCCGCTCAATGCTGACGATCAGGCAGTGGCGGCCCCAGTCAATGTCTTTAATGCACTTGCCGTCCAGGGCGCTGCCCAGGGGGAGCACATAGGTTTTGAGCACCTTTTCGCCGGGACGGTTGCGGCGGGCTGCCGCCTTTTCTTCCGGGCGCAGCAGATTTTCCAGCAGGGCGGTGTAAATGGGCGTGCTGCCCAGCAGATCTGCCAGGGTGTAGCTGGTCAGGCTCACCACCGCCAGGGGCAGCAGACTGTCCAGATTGCCGGTCATTTCAAATACCAGGATAATGCCGGTCATAGGCGCCCGCACAATGGCTGCAAAGAACCCGGCCATCGACACCACCACCAGCTCCTGCCACAGCTCCGGCGCCAGCCCAAACCAGGCAATGGCCGCCTCGGCATAGATAGCGCCCAGGTAGGTGCCCAGGATCAGCAGCGGGAAGAAGATACCCCCCGGCGCACCGGAGGCAAAGGACAGCAGGGAAAAGAGAAATTTGCCCAGCAGCAGTAAAATCAGGATTTTAACGGTGGGGTGCTCTTGCAGCAGCAGGGTCACCATGGTGTGACCGCCGCCCAGCAGCTGGGGCACGAACAGACCCAGCACGCCGCTGCAAACGAAAATCAGCATCATACGCACCGGTGCTTTGATCTTGCCGATCCATTTTTGGCCCAGCAGCATCAGCGCGTTGTAGCCCACACCGGCCAGCCCCAGCACGATCCCTAAAAGCAGCAGGATCCAGTAGCTCTTTAACGGAATGTTGGCGGTGGTGTAGTGGAACACCGTGTTTTGGCCGAAGAACAGCTTGGAGATATAGTCCGCCGTGATGGTGGACACAATGCCCATGCACAGAATGTTGCCGTCCAGGGTCTTGTGGATCTCCTCCAGGGTGAACATCATGCCTGCCAGCGGGGCGTTAAAGGCCGCCGCCAGTCCGGCACCGCCGCCGCAGCTGATCATCCGCAGCTGAGTGGTCTTGTCCGCCTTGGTGACCTTGGCAACGCCCTTGGCCGCCATACCGCCCAGCTGAATACTGGGGCCTTCCCGCCCCAGGCTCAGCCCGCTGAAGATGGACAGGGTGCCGCCTACGATCTTCACCAGCAGCACCTGCCACCAGGGGGCGTCCATGTGGCCGCGAATTTCGCCGGTGATCTGGGGAATACCGCTGGAGGACGCCAGAGGTTGCCACCGCACCAGGCGAGACACCAGGTAGCCGATCCCCGCCAGCGCCGCTAAGAACAGCACAATGTACAGCGGCTTGCCGGCAATGGCAGTGAGTACCGCGTGGTTGGCGCTCTCCGCTTTGCTCAGGAGAAAGCGGTAAAGAGCGGACACCAACCCGGCAGCCACGCCCACTTCCAGTCCCCGCACAATGAGAAAGAAGGTCTCCGTGCGGTGATATTCGATTTTGCGAAAGGTAGATTTTTCTTTTTTTCTCATAAATTTACGGGCAAACGCCCATTCCCTTGTTGAAATTTACTAAATAATTATAGCATAAATTCGCCGATTTGCAAAAAAAGTTAAAATTTGGTGTCAACATACAAATCGTCCTTGCAAATCGGGGGCTTTCGTATTATCATAATTCTATCATTTTATTTCTGTTTCGACAAGGATTTTAGAATGGAAGCATTAAAGAAGAAAATTCTCGCCGAGGGCGAGGTCTATGAAGGTAATATTCTCAAGGTGGATTGCTTTTTGAACCACCAGATCGACTTTCCGTTTATGAAAGAGGTGGGGCGGGAGTTCCACCGTCTTTATAAGGACGCCGGGGTGAACAAAATTCTCACCATCGAGGCCTCCGGCATTGCCGTGGGCAGCGTGGTGGCACTGGAGTTCGCCTGCCCCTTGGTGTTTGCCAAAAAGAGCAAGACCAAGAACATTGCCGGCGATGTGTATAAGACTCAGGTGGCGTCCTTTACCCACGGCACCACCTATGATGTGATGGTGTCCAAGCGGTTTTTGACCCCGGAGGATCGGGTGCTGATCGTAGACGACTTCCTGGCGGTGGGCAATGCCCTGCGGGGGCTGATCGACCTGGTGCACCAAAGCGGCGCTACCCTGGTGGGCTGCGGCACCGTGATCGAGAAGGGCTACCAGCACGGCGGCGACCAGCTGCGTGCCGAGGGTATTCGGGTAGAGTCCCTGGCCATCGTGGAGTCCATGGATCACACCACCGGGCAGATCTGTTTTCGGGATTAAAGCGGTTATAGGCACGCAAGTGCATGTAATAAATAATTACTATAACGGAGGAAACAAAAATGAGAATGGCAAAGAAACTTGTTGCTGTTGTTCTTGCAGTTGTTTTGGTGGTTTGCGCGTTTGCAGGCTGCTCCAACAGCGGCGGATCAAAGAGCACCGAGAAAAAGGGCATGAGCGCAGATGTGATTGCGCGTGCGGACATTAAGTCGGATGTGACTGTTCCGAAGGACTTTAAAATCGGTCTGATCTGCCTGCACGATGAGAACTCAACCTATGACAAGAACTTTATTGACGCAATGAAGTCAACGGCTTCCGGCATGGGCCTTAGCGACGAGCAGGTTGTAATTGTAACCAATATCCCTGAGACGGGCTCCGATTGTTACGATGCTGCCGTTGATCTGGCTAAGAACAAGAAGTGTAATGTAATCTTTGCCGATTCATTCGGTCATGAGAGCAATCTGATGAAGGCTGCAAAGGAATATCCCGATGTGCAGTTTTGCCACGCAACGGGTACATCTGCAAAAACGGCAGGCGTTAAGAACTTCCACAACGCATTTGCCGCTATCTATGAGGGCAGATATGTTGCAGGTGTTGCTGCCGGCATTAAGCTCAATGAGATGATCAAAGAGGGCAAAATCACTGCAGATCAGGCCGTTATCGGTTATGTTGGCGCCTTCACTTATGCAGAGGTTATTTCCGGCATGACTTCCTTCTATCTTGGTGCAAAAAGCGTTTGTCCTTCTGCAACCATGAAGGTTCGTTACACCGGTTCTTGGTATGATCAGGCTTTGGAGCAGGAAGCGGCTACTTCCCTGATTGAGCAGGACAAGTGCGTTCTTATTTCTCAGCACGCAGATTCACTGGGTGCACCCACGGCTTGCGAGCTGAAGGGCGTTCCGAATGTTTCTTACAACGGTTCCACCTATGAAGCAGGCAAAAATACATTCATCATTTCTTCTGCCATCAACTGGGCACCGTATTTTCAGCTGATCATTGAAAACACGGTGAAGGGCGAAGAAATCCCCGCAAACTGGGTTGGCACGATTGCAACGAATTCCGTGGTACTCTCCGGTGTGAACCAGGATGTTGTTGACGGCGATTCCACCGTTGCAGAGCTGAACAAGGTAATTGACCAGCTGAACGCAGGCACACTGCATGTGTTTGATGTGAACAACTTTACAGTAACGGTTGACGCAAAGAACAAAGTGAATGCCAACGCAAAGGTTGACGAGAACAAACACCTGACGGAATATATGGCTGACATTGACGGCGACTATGTTGGCGACACCAATGTGGTTCACGACGGCTACTTCGATGAGTCCGGCGACAGCTTCCGTTCTGCTCCGTACTTCGATATCATTATTGATGGTATCACCAATATCAACACGAATTACGGTGGCTGATAATATCAAATAAAACGTAGACGGATACAAGGGGGCTTTTTTAACCCCCTTGTATCTGTATAATCTGCATCATTTGTCGGGAGGGCTACCTTGAACGCATTAGAGCTAAAAAATATTACAAAAACCTTTGGTGCTGTTTATGCAAATAAAAATGTCAGCATTGATGTTAAACAAGGGGAGATTTTATCCATTCTCGGCGAAAACGGCTCGGGTAAAACAACCCTGATGAATATGGTCGCCGGAATTTATTTTCCGGACGAGGGCCAGATCTTTGTTAACGGCAAAGAGGTGGTTATCAAATCACCTAAGGACGCATTTGACAACAAGATCGGTATGATTCACCAGCATTTTAAGCTGGTCGATGTTTTTACAGCTACGGAAAACATTGTTCTTGGAATTGAAAACGAAAAGTTCAACTTAAAGGAATCCAAAAAGAGGGTAAAAGCCATTACCGAAAAATATGGATTCGTTGTGGATTTAAACAAAAAAATATATGAGATGTCTGTGTCGGAAAAGCAGACAGTCGAAATCATCAAGGTGTTATACAGGGGCGCCGATATTCTGATTTTGGACGAACCTACGGCGGTTTTAACACCTCAAGAAACGAGAAAATTATTCGACGTTCTTCGCAAAATGCGCGAGGACGGAAAGTCGATTATCATTATTACCCACAAACTCAACGAGGTTCTTGAAATCTCCGACAGAGTGACCATTCTGCGCAAAGGCGAATTGGTGGGCACAGTGGATACAAAGGACGCAACGGAGCAGTCCCTGACAGAAATGATGGTGGGTCAAAAGATTGAGCTGAATATTCATCGGGACCAGCCGGAGAATGTAAAGGAAAGACTGGTTATTGAAGAACTTTCCGTTATCAAAAAAGACGGCACGGTGGCTCTTGATAATGTGCAGTTTACGGCTTACGGCGGAGAGATTTTGGGCATTGCCGGTATCTCCGGCTGCGGGCAAAAGGAACTGCTGGAGTCCATCGCCGGCTTGCAAACCACCACAAAGAAATCAAGTATCTTATATAAGCCCGATGATTTGGGCCCGCAGCAGCTTGTAGGCAAAACACCAAAGGAAATCCGGAATTTGGGTATTGCCCTTTCCTTTGTGCCGGAGGATCGTCTGGGCATGGGTCTGGTGGGCAATATGGATATTGTTGACAATGTGATGCTCCGCTCCTATAAAGAGGGCAAGAGCGCTTTCTTGAACAGAAAAGCGCCTAAGAATAAGGCGGATGACATTATCAACGAATTGGAGGTCGTTACGCCCAGCGCAAACACCCCGGTAAGGCGGCTTTCCGGCGGCAACATTCAAAAGGTGCTTGTGGGTAGAGAAATTGCGCTCCAGCCCAAGGTTCTGATGGTGGCATATCCTGTACGAGGACTGGATATTAACTCTTCTTATACGATCTATAATCTGTTAAACCAGCAAAAGGACGAGGGCGTTGCCGTGATTTTTGTCGGCGAGGATTTGGATGTGCTTTTGCAGCTGTGCGACAGAATCGTTGTGATGTGCTCCGGTAAGGTTACAGGTGTGTTAGACGCAAGAAAAACGACAAAAGAAGAAATAGGATTATTGATGACAAAGACGGGAGGCGCTGATATTGACAAGCAAGACTAAGACAAAGGAACCGCTTATCCGCATTTCTAAGCGCACCGATGTTTCATTCAAGACCGGAATTCTTGTAAGAGCCGTTGCAATTCTCCTGGCGCTGATTGTATGCGGAATTGTTACAAAGATTTTCACAGGGGACAACCCCTTATCCATTTTTAAGACGATCGTGTACGGCGCTTTCGGCGAAGGCAGGCTTTTGGTTACCATTCATGAAGTTGCGATTTTGCTTTGCGTCTCCCTTGCAGTCACGCCTGCGTTTCGCATGCGATTTTGGAATATCGGCGCGGAGGGTCAGGTGCTCATGGGTGCGTTGTCCACAGCCATGTGTATGTTCTATCTTGGCGGCAAGGTGCCGGAGGGCGTACTGATTCTGATTATGACGGTCTGCGCCATTGTTTCTGCGGCCATTTGGGCGGCCATTCCGGCATTTTTCAAGGCCCATTGGGGCACGAATGAAACCTTGTTTACGCTGATGATGAACTATGTTGTCATTCAGCTGATTGAGTATTTCTTAAAGATAGCGGATAAATCCGGCTCTAATGTAGTTGGCCCCGATTTGTTGTCCCACGGTTGGTTTCCACAGATTTTCCATACAAACTATTTGTTGAACATTCTTATTGTTGCAGTACTTACGGTTTTGCTTTATGTTTATCTTAAATACAGCAAACACGGCTACGAAATTTCGGTAGTCGGCGAAAGCGAAAACACCGCAAGATATATCGGCATTAATGTTAAAAAGGTTATCATAAGAACCATGGCTCTTTCCGGTGCTATCTGTGGTGTTGCAGGTCTTTTGCTTGTTGGCGGTTCTTCTCACTCTATCGGCTCCAACCTGGCCGACGGCCGCGGCTTCACAGCCATTATGGTGTCCTGGCTGGCAAAGTTTGACCCCATTGTTATGGTGCTTACCTCCTTGCTTTTGGTGTTCCTGGAAAGAGGTGCAGATGAGGTTTCTTCCAAATTTGGTCTGAATGCAGACTTTTCAGATATTTTAACGGGAATTATTCTTTTCTTTATTATCGGCTGTGAATTTTTCATTAACTACGAAATTCACTTTAGAGGCAAGTCAAAAGTTGCAGAGGAGGAGAAGTAATATGGATTTAGCGTTTCAATTTATTTCCCGTGCCATAATGCAGGGTACTCCTTTGCTCTACGGCGCAACAGGCGAAATTTTAACAGAAAAATCCGGCAACCTGAACCTGGGTATTCCCGGCATTATGTATGTTGGTGCCATATCCGGTGTTATCGGCGGCTTTTTCTACCAAACAAATGCAGCTTATGTCAATTCGTTTTTGGCCGTCCTTATTCCGCTTTTGTCCAGCATCTTGGGTTCCTTATTGGTTTCGCTGCTTTACTGCTTTTTGACGGTAACCCTTCGTGCAAACCAAAATGTAACCGGTCTGGCCATTACCACCTTCGGTGTTGGTTTTGGTAATTTCTTCGGCGGCTCACTGATCAAGGTTTTGAAAAGCGATGTGCCATATCTTGCCTTGGGCGAAATTGCCGGCGCTTATAAGACAGAGCTGCCTTTTGCCGCTAATATGAGCGCTTTTGGCAAAATGTTTTTCTCCTATGGCTTTATGGTTTATCTGGCGATTATTATTGCACTGATCAGCGATTTTGTTTTAAGAAAAACGAAGGTGGGTCTGCAACTGCGCGCCGTTGGCGAAAATCCCGCAACGGCTGATGCCGCCGGCATCAATGTGAATGCGTATAAGTATGCGGCAACCTGTATCGGCGGTGTGATCGCCGGTTTGGGTGGTTTGTATTATGTGATGGATTACAGCAACGGCATTTGGTCAAACAACGGCTTTGGCGACAGAGGCTGGCTGGCGATTGCAATTGTTATTTTTGCAATCTGGAAGCCGGGTCTGTCCATTTTAGGCTCTTATGTTTTTGGCGCACTTTATATTTTGTTCAACTACATAAGCGTGCCGATGACTTATATTCCGATTATTCAAATGCTGCCCTATGTGGTAACGATTATTGTTCTTATCATTGTGAGCGCCAGAAAGAAGAAAGAAAATCAGGGACCGGCCGCACTGGGTCTGTCCTATTTCCGGGAGGAACGCTAATGCACGAGAATATTGAACGGGTGCTGGTGTCTGAAGAAGAACTGCACCGGATCAATGCCCGCCTGGGCGCCCAGATCACCAAGGACTACGCCGGCAAAAATCTGCTGGTGGTGGGCATTTTGAAAGGCTCCGTGCTGTTTATGGCGGACCTGATCCGTGAGATCCAGCTGCCCTGTAAACTGGACTTCTTAGCTGTGTCCAGCTACGGCAGCGATACCCGCTCCAGCGGCGTGGTGAAGATCGTAAAGGACATTGATATTGAACTGGAGGATTACGATGTGCTGCTGGTAGAGGATATTTTGGACAGCGGGCGCACCCTCTCCTATGTTTGCGATATGCTGCGTACCCGCCACCCGGCCAGCATTCGCGTGGCTACCCTGCTGGATAAGCCGGAGCGTCGCGTGGTAGACTTAAAGGCGGATTATGTGGGCACCAGCGTGCCGGACGAGTTTGTGGTGGGCTACGGTTTGGATTATGACCAGCGCTACCGCAACCTGCCGTATATCGGCCAGTTGAAACGCTCTGTTTATGAAAAATAATTTTTTATATTTTTAGGAGGAACCGCAATGGACAGAAAAGTAGTCATTATGGATCACCCGTTGATCCAGCACAAGTTGAGCATTCTGCGTGATGTGGACACCAGCACCATGGAGTTCCGCGAGCTGGTCAACGAGATCGCCATGCTGATGATGTATGACGCCACCCGTGACCTGCCCTTGGAGGACAAGCAGGTGACCACCCCCTGCGGCGTGGCCGATTGTAAGGTGCTGGCCGGCCGTAAGCTGGCGTTCGTGCCCATTCTCCGTGCCGGTCTGGGCATGGTAGACGGCGCTCTGCGCCTGGTGCCCGCCGCTCGTGTGGGCCACATTGGCCTGTACCGTAACGAGGAGACCCTGGAGCCGGTAGAGTATTACTGCAAGCTGCCGGGCGATATCGGTCAGCGAGATGTGTTTGTACTGGATCCCATGCTGGCAACCGGCGGCAGCGCCATTGACGCCATCGGCCAGATCAAAAAGCGCCACCCCCGCAGCGTAAAGTTCCTGTGCATTATCGCTGCTCCGGAGGGCCTGGAAGCACTGAAGAAAGCCCACCCGGATGTGGACATCTTCTGCGCCGGTATGGACGATCACCTGAACGAGAACGGCTACATTGTACCCGGTTTGGGCGACGCCGGCGACCGTATCTTCGGCACCAAATAAGCAGTGATCTGTTGAAAAGAAGGGAATTTAATTTTTATGTCAAAGAATAAAGTCGATTTTTCTAAAGGCATTTACGACGCGCGCCAGCTGGGTGCGCCCCGTATGCTGCTGCTGGGTTTCCAGCATATGTTCGCTATGTTCGGCGCCACCGTGCTGGTGCCGCTGATCACCGGGCTGGACATTGCTACCACGCTGCTGATGGCCGGTTTGGGCACCCTGCTGTTCCATGTGTTCACCAAGTTTAAGGTGCCGGCTTTCCTGGGTAGTTCTTTTGCGTTCCTGGGCGGTTACGCCACAGTAGCCCCCAAGCTGCCGGACGCCAACGGCGAGCTGACCATTGCCAATACGGAAATGCTGCCCTATGCCTGCCTGGGCGTGGCTTGCGCCGGTCTGGTGTACCTGGTGCTGGCGACCATCATCAAGATCATCGGTATTGATAAGGTGATGCGCTTCTTCCCGCCGGTTGTGACCGGCCCCATCATCGTGGCTATCGGTCTGGGCCTGGCCCCCACCGCCATTGCCAACTGCCAAAACAACTGGTGGCTGGCGCTGATCGCTTTGGGTATCGTGATCGTGGTCAATGTGTTCGGTAAGGGCATGGCCAAGATCATTCCCATTCTGATCGGTATCATCGGTGCCTATGCGGTGGCCGGTATCGTCGGTAACGGCTTTGGCGTAGAGAGCTTTGCCATTGACTTTACCGCTGTTAAGGAAGCTGCCTGGGTGGGCGTGCCCATTCACTGGAGTTCTACCGTGTTCGGCGGCGTGCATGACACCGGCAAGGCCGTGACGGCCATCATTGCCATTATGCCCATCGCACTGGCAACCATGATGGAGCACATTGGCGATATTTCCGCCATCGGCGCCACCTGCGGCAAGAATTATATTGCAGACCCCGGTCTGCACCGCTCTCTGGCCGGTGACGGTCTGGCAACCACCCTGTCCGCTCTGTTCGGCGGCCCGGCCAACACCACTTACGGCGAGAACACCGGCGTGCTGGCGCTGTCTAAGGTCTATGACCCCCGGGTGATCCGCATTGCTGCGTACTTTGCCATTCTGTTCTCCTTCTCTCCCAAGTTTGCTGCGCTGATCGACTCTATGCCCGCAGCCATCGTTGGCGGTATCTCCTTTGTGCTGTACGGTATGATCTCCGCCATCGGTATCCGCAATGTGGTAGAGAATAAGGTAGACTTCTCCAAGCCGAGAAACACCATCATCGCTGCGGTGATCCTGGTGTGCGCCCTGGGTCTGGGCGACGGCGTGTCCTTCCACATTGGGCAGTTCAATATCACCCTGTCTGCGCTGGCTGTGGCTGCGCTGGCCGGTATTATCCTGAACGCCATCTTCCCCGGCAAGGACTATGACTTCTCCAAGCAGTCCGCTGCGGATGTAAAGTCCACCAAGGACAATCAGGCACAGGCCAAGGCCGAGTAAGCCAAATCCCCATAAAAAACAAGAACCACACGCTGCCCTGCGTGTGGTTTTTTTATATGGAACAGATGGGCAAGGTGCCCATTCTGTGCCCTTTGGTGCCACTGCATTGGATTTTGCGCCACCGGGCGGGGCGGCGCTTGCAACGGTCTGCCGGGTATGCTATACTGACCGTAGAGATATAGACCTTGTACCTTTGTGGGAGACGGAATATGAAGAAGCGAAAACAACGGAAATGGACAGCCTGGTTCTTGACCGGGCTGTTTGCATTGGCGCTGGCCGGGCAGGCGCTGCTGCCCATTGGGCAGGAGAACTTGCAGGCCCTGACGGCGCAGCTGGCACCCAACGGCGGCACGGCTGCCTATGCAACGGAGGTACAGGAGCCGGAGGCTTATGCCGCCCGGGTAGCGGAGCTGGTGCAGACCGCCTCTGCCAAAGAGCAGCACCGCTTTGTGACGGTCACGGTGCGTACCGATGATCTGACTCTGCAAAAGGACGGCGCTGCGGCGCAGCCGCTGTCCAAGTATGGGGCGGATTATACCGGCGTGACCGCTGCCGAGCCGGTACTGCCCGCAGGGGCCGTGCTCCGTGCCCTGGGGCTGGACGCGCGAGTGGATACCAAAACCGGCGACCTGCGCTATACGGACCTGGACGGCACGGCAAAGACCGTGAATTTTTTAAGCAAGCAGGCGCAAGCGCTGTTCTCCGGGGCAGACAGTTGTTATGCCGATGATGATGTGCTGACGGCAGAACACGACGGCACGGTGGTGCGCCTGGCAGCGGGCTATTGCACCCCGGACCAGGCAGCGCAGCTGCTCCACTGGCAGGTGGATTACGCAGACGGTGTATTCACCGTGTCGGACCCGTACCAAAGCTGCCGCCTGTTGGTGACAGCCACGGCTCACGGATGGCTGAACACCCACGGCGCTACCCGGGCAATCACCAATGGGGACGGGGACTATGTGCTCCAGTATGCTACCCGATCGGCAGCGCTGGCGGCTCGGTCTGCCTTGGCGCAGGACCGGAAAGTGAAGAGCGTGGATCCGGACCGACCGGTGCGGATCACCGGGATCAGTGACCGCAGCGGTGCCAAGATGGTCCAGTCCGACCGATACCGGGAAAAATTGAAAGCCGACGGCAAAACCGGCGCCGTTACTGTGGCGGTGCTGGACACCGGTGTGGACACCACCCATTCCCTTTTTAAGGGGCGGCTGGTCACCGGCTATAACTGTTATAACAGCAAGAACCGTGCGTCTGTTACGGATGTTTACGGCCACGGCACCCATGTGGCGGGCACGGTGGCGGATAATACGCCTGCCAATGTGAAAATTATGCCGGTCAAGGTGTTGCAGGATGACGGCTCCGGCTACGAGAGCGCGGTGGCAGAGGGCATTGATGTGGCGGTACAGCGGGGCGCCAAGGTGATCAATATGAGCCTGGGCTCCCGGTGCAGCAACCAAAACTGCCCCATTGCCAAGAGCATTGCCGCTGCGGTGAAGAAAAAGGTCACCGTGGTGGTGGCCGCCGGCAACGACTGCGCAGATACCAAGGACTATTGCCCGGCGCGGCTGGCAGATTGTATTACCGTGGCGGCTTGCAATACCGCAGGCGCCATGTGCAACTTCTCCAACTACGGCAGCGCGGTAGATTTGACGGCGCCCGGCGAGAATATTGAGAGCGCGGCCATCGGCGGCGGTTACTGCCGGTTGAGCGGTACTTCTATGGCCACGCCCTTTGGCGCGGCGGCTGCGGCAATGCTGCTGGCAGAGAACAGCGCCCTGACCCCCGCCCAGGTAAAGACCCAGCTCAAGGCCACTTGTGCGGATATGCTCTTTACCGGGTGGGACAAGTATTCCGGCGCCGGTGTGTTGAACTTTGGCAAGCGGCTGGGGGATCAGCTGCCTTGCGACACGGCCGCCGCCATGGACGACAGCCGCCCGCTGGAGCTGGACGCCTTTGGCCACGCCTATCCCTATCTGCTGGAAGTGGCGCCCTACCGTAAAGACGGCCAGGTGCCCACGAACCGCACCTTTACTTACACCCCCGGCGACACCGGGGTGGCTACCTTTGACGGCTGCTATGTGGTGCCGGTGGCAGCGGGCAGCACCACCTTGACCTTTACCGATACCACCGGGCAGACCACCTACGGCACCCGCCGGGTGCAGGTGCACCGCCAGCTGGTATGGACGGATGTAGCCGCCTCCGCTTATGCCGGGGGCAAGGGCACCAAGGCAGAACCGTACCTGATCGCCACGCCCCAGCAGCTGGCCCGATTTGCCAACGAGGTGCGCCACGGCCGCGGGTATAAGAATACTTATTACAAATTGACAAAGGACATTGACCTTTCCGGGCGGGACTGGATCACCGCCAGTTATTATGCCCCCGGCGCCAATATGTTGGGCGCCGTGTACCAGGAAGTGCCGTTCTCCGGCCACTTTGACGGCGCTAACCATAAGATCAAGAATATGACGGTAATGCATGTGCCCCTGCGCACGGCCTGGAAAAGCGAAAGCCAGAATTACGACAGCGTGCAGTGGTACAGCAATACCGGCTTTTTGGGCCAGATCGTCAACAGCACGGTTCAGAATTTGGGCCTGGAGAACGCCGCGGTGTACAGCGGCGGCAGCGGTATTCTGTGCGGCGCTGTGTACCAGGGCACCACCATTCGCAACTGCTATACCACCGGCTTTTCCGCCGGTAACGGCCTGGTCAGTATGATCAACAATTATGATGTAAAGGTGGAGAACTGCTACTCCGCCGCCACGGTATTGGGCAACGGGATCACCAGTGTGTTCCATGCCAGCAACTCTGCCGCGGGTCACCCGGTGGTGATGAAAAATGTGTTCTTCTGCGGGCAGTTGCACAGCCGGGAGGGGAGCGCCGGGGGCACCGGATTTGCCCAGGATGTGGCAGCCTTTAACAACAACGGCTATGCCCAAATGCTCAGCTGCTTTAGCGCTGCCCAGTCCCTGAGCGGCGTGGGCTTTGCGGAGAACTTTAGTGGCGCCCGGCTGCAAAAGTGCTACTACCTGTCCGGCAATCGCTACGGGATCAAGACCAAATCCACCACCGCAAATTGCAGCCTGACTGCCAAGAGCAGCAGCTTCTTTAAGACCAAGAGCAGCTACACCACCGCCGCCAACTGGGACAGCGGCGCCAAGTGGGACTTTAATAACACCTGGGCCATCGACCCGGCGGTCAACGGCGGTTATCCGTATTTGAAGAAAATGAAGCCTGCCGCCGTCAAGACCGCTGCCACCGGCACCTGGCTGGATAGTGCTGCCGGTGCGTTCGCCGGGGGCAAGGGCACCCGGGAGGAGCCGTACCTGATCGCCAACGGCGCGCAGCTGGCACGGCTGGCGCTGGTGTACCGCTACGGTGGTGGGGCAGAGCAGTATTTCCGCCTGACGGCAGATATTGACCTGGCAGGCAAAAACTGGTATCCCATCGGCGGCGGAACGGATCTGACCGCCAAGGAGAATACCTACACCGGCCAGCTGGGCAGCTACGGCTTTAACGGTTATCTGGACGGCAACGGCCACACCATTTCCAACTTAACGGTGGAGATGAGCGGCGACTTTGCCGGGCTGATGGCCGTGGCAGACAGCGGCGCAGTGTATAACCTGACGCTGCAAAACGCTAAGGTCAGCGGCAACGCCTATGTTGGCGCCCTTTGCGGGTACAGCCGGTATAATCACCAAATTTTGAACTGCACCGTGCAGGCAGATGTGACCGGCGCAGACTGCGTTGGCGGCGTGGCAGGCAAGCAGGGCACCGGCAGCGAGCTGCGGGGCACCTTTGCCACCGGCACGGTGACCGCCACCGGTGCGGATTGCGGCGGTGCCGTGGGTTATCAGTTGGGCAACGCCAAGGACAGTTTGTTCCGGGGCACGGTGACCGCTTCCTCCCGCCGGGGCAGCTTTAGCGGCCGCTGCGGCGGTGTGTTGCAGCGGTGCGTGGGCAATGCCGGTTGCTCCCTGGTGGGCAAAAAGGACAATACCGCCCTGCTGGAGGACTGCTACGATCTGTCCTCTGCCGGTACGGTGAACCTGGTGTACAGCAAGACCGCCACGGCCTCGGCTCCGGCTGGGGACAGTGCCCTGGCGTTCAGCCGCTTTGTGGATTACGACGCCTGTTGGCAGGTGATCCCGGGCGAGAATGGGGATTGCCCGGTGCCGCGGCAGCGGGCGTATGCGCCCCGAGCGGTGCCCACAGCGGTGTGGACGGCGGCGTCCGCCTATGCCGGGGGCAAGGGCACCAAAACGGACCCGTATCTGATCGCCAACGCCGGACAGCTGGTGCGTATGCGCCGGGACCTGAATAACGGCGTGCAGAATGTGTATTATAAGCAGATCGCGGACATTGACCTGAGCGGCAAGCGCTGGCCCAGTGAAGTGGCGGATCTGTATTCTCTCCCCACTTTTGGCTTTAACGGCAATGGCTGCGCCATTCGGGGACTGATCTTAAACGGCGGCGCGTTGCTGGATGTGTCTGCTCAGGCGGGCAGCGTGATCGAGAATGTGCGCCTGCTGGATATCAGCGGCGTGGGCAGCGCCGGGCTGGTTTATGACAATTCCGGCGTGATCCGGAACTGCACCGTCACCGGCACTTTGTATGCCCAGGTGGGCAGCACCAGCCTGAACAATATGGTCACCATCAGCCAGGACCAGGTGGGACTGGTGAGCGCATATAATTACGGCACCATTTGCCGCACCGCCGCTATGGGCACCGTGGTGGGCGAACAGGGCGGTCTGCTGGTGGAGCGTAACGAGTCCAAAATCGAGGATTGCCTGGCTGTGGGCCGGGTCTTTGGACCGAGTATGGATGCGCTGGGCACCCAGTACGGCACGGCAAGCCGCTGTATCGTGCGGGTGTTGCAGTCCCGCCCGGCACAGAACAGCCTGGGCAGCACCTTGCAGTATGGGTGCACCGATCTGTACAGCGTATATAACGATTATGCCGGCGACCCACCGGCCCAGCTGGCGGATATGCGAAAGCAGGCCACCTACGCCGGGTTTGACTTTGACAAGGTGTGGCAGATCAGCGCACAGGCAAATGACGGCCTGCCCACCCTGCGCACCCCGGCGCGGCGCACCATTACTTATAACACCGGCGGTGGTACACTGCCCGGCTACACCCAGCGGGATTACCTGGTGGGCAGCTACACCCATCTGCCCACCATGAGCCAAAAGTACAAGGTGTTTGGCGGCTGGTATTTGGACGCCGGGTACAAAACAGCGGTGACCGCCCTGGGGGCGAAAGACCTGGGCAATGTAACGGTGTATGCCAAGTGGCGCCCGGCCTGTATCGTCCATTTTGACCCGGCAGGGGGCACCGGCACCACCGGGGACCAAACGGTGGTGATCGGCGAGAGCACCGCCCTGCGGGCCAACGGTTTTCGCCGCACCGGCTACACCTTTAGCGGCTGGGCCACCAAGAAGGGCGGCAAAGTGGTGTACGCCAACAAGGCCAAGGTGAAGAACCCCACATCGGCGGGCAAAACCTGCACCTTGTATGCGGTGTGGAAACCCAATACTTATACGGTCAAATTTGCGGCAAACGGCGGCAAAAAGAGTATGAAGTCCGTTAAGATGACTTACGGCAAGAGCCGCAAGATGAAAAACGGCTTCACCCCGCCTAAGGGCAAGGTGTTCTCCGGCTGGAGCACCAAGAAGGGCGCCACCCCGGTGTATCGCAACAACCAGAGCGTGCAAAACCTGACTGCCAAAAACGGCGGCACAGTCACCCTGTATGCCAACTGGATCACCCCCAAGACCTACAAGATCACCTATAAGTTAAACGGCGGCAAGCTGCCGAAAAAGTATGCTAAGAGCTACAAGAGCGGCACCGGCGCCACTCTGCCCAAGCCCACCCGCAAGGGCTATACCTTTGTGGGCTGGTACACGGACAGCAAGTGCACCAAGAAGGTCAGCCGCCTGCAACCCTGGTATTCTGGCAAGAAGACCTTGTACGCCAAGTGGAAAAAATAAAAAAAGAGGGGACAGCGTGCTGTCCTCTTTTTTGTGCACTTTCGCCAGGCGCTTGCAATCCGGGCAGGGGTTCGGTATAATAGAGAAAAGTGCGTAAAGGAGTGTTTGGAATGAACGGTGTGGCTGTCATTGACCGGGTGACCATTGACTGTATTTTCTCCGGCATGGCCGGGTTCCCGGGAGCGGGGGAGGAGCTTTATACGGATCGGTTCTCCATGACCCTGGGCGGGGGCGCCTGCGTGACCCCGGTGCGGCTTGGCAATATGGGCGTGCCGGTGCGGTACGGCACCTTTTTGGGCCAGGGTATGCTCAGCAAAACGGCGGAGACTCTGCTGCAAAAGTACAAGGTGCAGAACCTGCACAATTTTTATGACGGCGACGGGGAGCCGGTGATCTTCAGCTCCGTGTTCTCTTTCCCCTCCGATCGGTCCATTATGACCTTTGACGCGGGCCTGGGCGAGAATTTGCTTACGGACGCCCAGGTGTATGACTTCCTCCACGGCGCGGATGTGTGCTTTGCGCCCCGGCGGCCGGATGTGGTGAAGAAGTTGGCCCGGGAGGGCACCAAGATCGTGTACGATACCCACTGGGAAGAGGGCCAGACCCTGGAGGACCACCTGCCTATTTTGCGGCTGGCGGATTTCTTCACCCCCAATGACAAAGAGGCCATGCTCCTGACTGGCACGGACAGCCCCCAGGCGGCGCTGGACGCCCTGTGCAACTACACCGCCCAGCCCATTGTTAAGGTGGGCAAGGACGGCTGCATTACCCGCATTCACGGCAAGACGGAGCATTTCCCGGCAGGGGAGGCCACGCCGGTGGATAAGACCGGGGCAGGGGATAATTTCCTGGCCGGGCTGGTGTTTGGCGTGTACCACGGCTGCTCTGTGGCGGAGTGCATTCAGCTGGCCAATATTGCCGGCGGCAAGTCTACGGAGACCTTTGGCTGCTATGACGCGCCATACGATCTGCGCGCGGAGCTGAAAGCCCTGCGCCGGGAGGGGTAAAAGCCTGTCCATAACAAATGAGAATAGCAAAAGGAAAAGCGCAAGCCATTACGGCTTGCGCTTTTTGCTGCGGAGAGAGGATCAATCCGCGTCGCTGCGCTGTTTTTTGCGATAAGCGGCGGCTGCCAGCCAGGCAGCGGCAGTGCCCATCAGCAACGCCAGGGCGGCGGCGTCCGTGCGCCCGGTGGCCGGGCTCTTGGTCTTGTCGGACCGGGTAGTCGTCGGCTTCTTTGTGGTTTCCTCGGTCGTGTTTTTCTTGGTGGTCGTGGGGGTGACCGGGGTAGGCTCCGGGTCAGGCTCCGGCGTGGGGTCCGGGTCCGGATCGGGCTTGGGCAGCTGCTGAAGAATGGTGTCTGCCTTGGCGATCTCTTCGGTGCCGTCGTTATTGGTGTAGCACTTGCCGCAGTCCGGGCAGGTGTAATAGGCAATGTTGCCCGGTGCCTCTGTGGTGGGCGCCTTGGCCTCTACATACACCAGTTCGTTGTGGGCAATGGGGTCAATGTCTCCATAAGGCTGGCCGCAGTCGTCACAAATGGCGGGAGACACGCAGGTGGGATAACCGCCGTGGTGGCCGGTGGCGTCTATCGCTGTAATATCCGTGCGGTTGCCGCAGCGGGTGCAGTGGTGGGATTTTTCGCCCGGCTCCGTGCAGGTGGCCGCCTGGTCTACAACAAAGGCGCTGTTGTCCGGGTCGTGGCTGCCGTAGTAGTCGTTGCAGATGTTGGAGAGCACCGTAGCGGTGGGCACACCGGCAATCTGCGTTTCGGGCATATCGCTATCCGTAATGGCAGGCTCCAATTTTTCATTTTTGGTCTTGTCGTAGGAGCAGCCGCTAAAGGTGCCGCTGCTGTTCCCGCCGGCAAATCCGGCCAATCGGTCGGCGTTATGGTCTGCCGTCACCTTGCCCGCTGCGTGGCAGGCAGTGATGGTGCTGTCCATATTGTAGCCCACAAAGCCGCCGGTGCGCAGTTCCGTATAATCTAACGAGGTGTGGGTGTCGCCGTAGCTGACGCTGTTTTTGATCTGGCAGCTGTCCTCCACATAACCGGCAAAACCGCCTACATTCCAGTTGCTGGCGGACACATTGCCGTAGGCAGCGCATTTGTCCACTTTGCTTTTATAAAACAGAACGCCTGCATAGCCGCCCAGGCACCAGCTGCCGCTGACTTTGCCCTTGGCTACGCAATTCTTGTGGGTGCCGTTAAAATCCTCGCCGATAAAGCCGCCTGCCCGGGGACCGCCGTTCACTTCCACATCGGCGGTGCAGTCGGCAAAGGTGGCGTAGCTGGCATTGCCCACCAGCCCGCCTGCGCGGCAGTTGCTCTCGATCTTGCCCTTGGCGTGGCAGTTGGTAATGGTAATGCTGCCGCCATAGGCCAGGTGGGCGCAGCCGATGAGAATACCGGCAGCGTCCGCACTGTTATCGTCGGACCGGGTCTTTACATATCCGTCCACCGTCAGGTTCTTCAGCTCCTTGCCGCCAAAGTGGCCAAACAGACCGGCACTCCATTCCTTTTCGCTTTCGTCTGCATATAAACCGGTAATGCTGTGGCCGTCGCCGTCAAAATAGGCGTTAAAGTTGTGGAACGACTGGTCGGAGCTGCCCCGACCGATGGGCTCCCAGCGGTGGGCGGATAAGTCCAGATCGTGGGTGAGTTTGTAGTATTTGTTCACATGGCTCTGATTGGTGGTGCCGTTGTTCACCGTCTTGGCCAGCAGAGCCAGCTGCTGGGGTGTGGCGATCTGGTACGGCGCGCTTTTGCTGCCGTCGCCGCCGTCGTATTGGTCGGCTGCATAGTCTGTCCAAATGCCGTTTGGTGCTGTGTCCGCCGCAAAGGCCACCGGTACGGTGCCCAGTAGCAGCGCTGCCGTCAGCAGTAGGGTGAGGATCGTCTTTTTCATTGCAAATGCCCCTTTGTTTCGTGATCGTCGTGCGCTTAGTGCACGAAAACTGTATGTTCGTTCACCTAAGAGTCTATGCAATTTTGCCCTATAAATCAATACTTTGTGCACAAGCGGTTCATTTTTGGCACAAGCGGTCAAATTTTCCACACCCTGTGCCCAAAACTGACAAAAAATCCCCACCTTGCACCGGGCAAAGCGAGGATTGATTTTGATAGATTATAATAGGTCAAGGCTGCCTTGAAATATAAACAGCAGAATGGCAAGCAGAATGAGAATAAGGCCGATGGTGATCCCACCGTATAGCATGATTTGGGAGAGATGGGACGACCGGGAGGGGCGGTCTTGCTGTTTGGACGGCGTGCCGTCTTGCGCCGATTTTACGGCCGTGCGTACGCCGGTTCGTTCTCTGTACACGGCCAGCGGATCCTTTCGGCGTATGATCCGGTCATAAAAAGCATTCAGCCACCGGGTATCAGCCGGTGTGCACAATTCTTCTTCTGTGCAGTCCGGTTCGTGTACGATCTTATTCCTGACCCAGCGATAGTGCTTTAGCTGCTTTAGGTCATGCGCCCAGTCGGGCACAATGCGTGCCCCGCGGGGACAGTTGACCATATCGTCAATATAGGCGGAAATACCGTGCGCTGTGCCATACATATCACTGCACAGCTTTTCCAGCCGCTTGTATGCGTTCATAAATTCCATAATCTCACCGGCGCTTTGCGATCATGCGTTACCAAGTATTAGATCGAGTTGAGTAAGTGCTTAAATATTTTTGCAATAATTCTTTTGCTTCCTTTGGCATCTTTATCTTTTAAAATCTCATTTGCAACATGCTCTACTTGGTCGTAATCGCATCGATCGTCTATATTTGTACTCAGCAGTTCATTCGCGTGATCAATGGCTTTGTTGAATTTTTTTATGGATTTTATGGACGGAACGGTTCCCAGGAAGAACAGGGCGATCACAGCGATTAAAAGACCCAGTTCAAAATGAAAGCAAGAATAGATCAGTCCGGCGATGACTAAGGGCAAACCTGACAAGAAGATCATTTGCAACAGCGTGTGCTTCCGTTTACAATTTTTCCGGTTATCCGAATGTTTGTATTCCTCTTGCTGTACTTTTTCAGGCGTAGTTGTGCGTACAGAAGATAATTTTAACGAGTCATTTTCTCTGTAATTATTATCAATGATCTCCAGTCGGCAATTTTCACTTGTTTTGACAACGCATCTATAATCAAAGTAGACGGTGCTGCGTGCGTCCGTATTCATTGCATCTGTCAAAAGAACGCTTAGCCATTTTACGCTGACTTTATCCGGCTTATCAACGGAGATCTCCATCGGAATATCGCCACCCGGCACTTCAACGGTAATGCAGTCGTTCTTTTTTACATAATAAGTATTGCCGTCCAACACGATCACCAAATTATGCGAGATCGTATTGTTTTTTAGCTCTAATTTTGCCATTTTTTCACCAGTATCCCCATTCGCTTATTTCAAAGTTATTTCAACCCCAATTATACAGTATTGTATATTGCTTTTCAAGTTCTTTGGCTGATCGATCGGCAAAATTCGGAACCGCGCAAAAAGAAAGCCCGGCAAGCTTGGTGGCAGCCGGGCTGTTGGCGGAGTGGGTGGGATTTGAACCCACGGGCGAACGAATCGCACGATGGATTTCGAGTCCATGCCGTTATGACCTCTTCGGTACCACTCCGTATTTTGTTTTGCTGTACAATAGTAGCATTCCGGGGCGGATTTGTCAATTCTCTTTTGTGCAAAATAGGCGCATTTTTCTGCATTTGGCGGCGGAATTTTGGCGGTATGTCCGTGTGCGGGGGCGGAGAGCGGTTGCGCCGGGGGCGCGGGTATGGTAAAATAGAAGCAGTTTTAGATGGGAGCGCAAGGTATGATCGCAATTATTGACTACGGCGCCGGGAATTTGTCCAGCGTGCAAAAGGCGCTGAACTTTCTGGGTGCAGACAATCGCATTACCGCCGATCCGGCGGAGATCTTGGCGGCGGACCGGGTGATCCTGCCCGGGGTAGGGGCCTTTGGCGACGCTATGGCTGCCATGCGCAGCCGAGGACTGGTAGACACGGTGCGGGCGGCCGCAGACGGCAGTCGGCCGTTTTTGGGCATTTGCCTGGGGCTGCAACTGCTGTTTGCCGAGAGCGAGGAAAGCCCCGGCGTTGAGGGCCTGGGGATCTTTGACGGGCGTATTCGCCGCATTCCCGGCGGGGCGGGGCTGAAGGTGCCCCATATCGGCTGGAACGATGTGCAGCTGACCCAAACGGACGGCATTTTTCGCGGTATTGCCCAGAACAGCTACTTCTACTTTGTTCATTCCTTTTATTTGGACGGTGCCAAGCCGGAGGAGGTGGCCGGTGTGACCCGGTACGGCGTGCCCATTCAGTGCGCGGTACAGCGGGGCCAGGTGGCTGCCACCCAGTTCCATCCGGAAAAGAGCGGCGCAGCGGGCTTGCAGCTGCTGAAGAATTTTATCGGCGGGGAGGAAGAATAAGATGTATGCAAAGCGAATTATTCCCTGCCTGGATGTAAAGAACGGCCGGGTGGTCAAGGGCGTGTCTTTTGTAGACCTGGTAGACGCCGGGGACCCGGTGGCCTGCGCGGCGGCTTATGACGCCCAGGGAGCGGACGAGCTGGTGCTGCTGGATATTACCGCCACCCACGAGGGGCGGGGCACCATGACGGAGATCGTGCGCCGGGTGGCGGAGACGGTGTTCATTCCCTTTACCGTTGGCGGCGGCATTGCCAGCGTGGAGGATTTTACCCGGCTGCTGCGTGCCGGGGCGGACAAGATCTCTGTGAATTCCGCCGCGGTGCGGGACCCGGAGCTGATCAGCAAGGCCTCGGCCAAGTTTGGCGCCCAGTGCGTGGTGTGCGCCATTGACGCCAAGCGCCGGGACCAGGGCTGGGAAGTGTACTTGAACGGCGGGCGGATCCCCACCGGGCTGGACGCAGTGGCCTGGGCCAAAGAGGCGGAGCGCCGGGGCGCGGGAGAAATTCTCCTGACCTCCATGGACTGCGACGGTCAAAAGACCGGCTACGACCTGGAGCTGACCCGGGCGGTCAGTGAGGCGGTGGGCGTGCCGGTGATCGCCAGCGGCGGCGCAGGCAAGGCGGAGCACTTCTTAGACGCCTTTACCGACGGCAAGGCGGACGCGGTGCTGGCTGCCAGCCTTTTCCACTTTAACGAACTGCCGATCCCGGAGCTGAAGGCGTATTTGAACGCCCAGGGCGTGCCGGTGCGGTTATAAAGAAAATACAGTCCGGGCGTGCGCTTTGCAGAGTGCACGCCCGCTTTTTGCCTGTTGCGCCCCGGGCGCAAAAATGGTACAATGTTTGTAGAAAAACAGCGAGAACGGAGAGACAAAATGGCAACGGAGACAGAACGAACAACAGACGGTCTGGTGATCGGGCGCAACGCAGTGGCAGAACTGCTGGCCAGTGGCCGCGAGATCGAGCATGTGCTGGTGGCAAACGGCGAGCACACCGGCTCCATTGTGCCCCTGGTGGCGAAATGCAAAAAGCAGGGCGTGGTGGTGAAGTATGTGGACCGGCGCAAGCTGGACGCCATGTGTGACCACGCCAATCATCAGGGCATTGCGGCGGTGGCGTCCGCCCACGATTATGTGCCGCTGGAGACCATCCTGGACCGGGCGGAAGAAAAGGGCGAGGCGCCTTTTTTGGTGCTGTGTGACGGGATCGAAGACGGCCACAATTTGGGGGCCATTATCCGCTCGGCGGAGGCGGGCGGCGCCCACGGGGTGGTGATCCCCAAGCGGCGCAGCGTGGGGCTGAACTACACGGTGGCCAAGACCGCCTGCGGCGCACTGGAGTACCTGCCGGTGGCCCGGGTCAGCAACCTGAACCAGACCATTGAACTGCTGAAAAAGCGGGGCATTTGGGTGTATGCGGCGGATATGGATGGCGCGCCCTGGTGCCAAACGAATTTTGACGGCGGTGTGGCGCTGGTGATCGGCAGCGAGGGCAGCGGCGTCAGCCCCCTGTTGAAGAAGAACTGCGACGCAGTGGTCAGCCTGCCCATGCGGGGCAAGGTCAACTCTCTGAACGCCTCTGTGGCGGCAGGCATTTTGATATATGAAGTGACCCGGCAGCGCCTGGGGCTGAATGGAAAGTGAGCGTATGAGCGAGAATTTAACCATAGATGAGATCCTGCGCCAGGCGGAAGAAATACGCAAAAAAACCGCCCGCAAGGCGGAGGCGGCCATCGACAAGATCCACGCCACCCAAACCCCGTTGGAGCCGCAGCCGAAAGAACCGCCCGCTACGGCGGCGCCCGGCGTAGACGACAAGACCCGGGTAACGGCGCCGGTGACGGATAAAACACAGGTGACAGCGCCGGTGACGGACAAAACCCAAGTGCGCCCGGCTGTGGACGACAAGACCCGGGTAGGCACGCCGGTGACCCCGTCAGCGCCCCCGGCTACCGCCAAAACCACGGCGGTGCCCCCGGTAGGGGACAAGACCCGCCCGGTGCGCCTGACGGAAAAGACCGGCGTGGTGCCCAACCTGGGCGGCAAGCGCAGCTTCTTTGGCACCACCGGCAGCGAGCGGGTGTATTCCAAGGAGCCGCCGGAGATCATAGAAAAACCGGCCACCATCAAGAGCCGGTCCAAGTTTGACAAAACCTCCGATTTGCAGGAGATCCCCACCATTTTGGCGGTGGAGGAGCTGGAGCACACCCGCATTTTGGGCCAAAATCCGCCAACGCCCCGGCAAGAGGAGCCGGAGACGGAAACGGTGGAGGAGAGCGCCCAAATTCGCCTGGAGGGCTTTGACGACCAGATTGAGAATGTGCCCAATATTGATGAGAATGTGGCGGAGCGGATTTTAGAGGAGCGCCGCCGGGACAAGGTCAACAAGTTCCGCCTGTTTGCCCCGGAGGAGGGGCAGGCCCAGGAGGGACCGCGGCGCATTGTAAAGAGCGATTTTCGCAACGCAGACGAGCGCACCGCCATTTTGGAGCGCCTGTTTGCCCAAAAGACCGCGGTACAGACCGGCATTGTGTTTACCGTGCTGGCCGGGGGGCTGCTGCTCTTAGTGACCCTGCTGCGGGATACGGCCTACCTGCCGTCCTTTTTGGCATCCAATACCGCGTATTTTATTGCGGTGCTGGTGCTGTACGGCGTGGTGCTGGCAGCCAATATCCCCAATCTGATACAGGGCTTTTCCTTTAAGAACGGGGTGCGCTACGACTTTCCCATCGCCGTGGCAGCCATTCTCATTGCCGCCCACACGGTGCTGCTGTATTTGAACCCGGACCTGCTGGTAGACGGCGGGGCGATCCTGCCCAGTGCGGTGACCTTGTCCCTGTTCCTGAGCGGTATGGGCCGCCGGGCGCTGCTGATCCGGCTGATCGAGAACTTTGAATTCATCACCGACGGGCAGGAGAAGTACACGGTAGAGACCATTCGCAATGTGGTGGACGCCACCATTATCAGCCGCGGTCTGCTCCAGGGCGACCCGGTGCTCAAGAGCAGCGTGCGCACGGACTTCCCCACGGATTATTTAGAGATCGGGTGCAGCAAGGACCCGGCGGATCGGATCGCCGCCACCACCGGCTGCATGATGCTGGGGCTTAGCGGTGCGCTGCTGGTGGTGGTGTCTCTGCTGACCAAGAACTGGGGCATGGGCGTAAACGCCGGTGCCTGCGCCCTTTGTATTTCCCTGCCGGCGGTGTCGCTGCTGGCCAGCAATACCACGGTGCAGGGCGTGTCTCGGGCGCTGGCCAAGCGCAAGGCTATGGTCAACGGCTTTGCCGGTGCCGGTACGGTGAATGACGCCGGGGCGCTGGTGATGGAGGCAAACGACCTGTTTGGCCCCAAGAGCTGCTCTCTCCACGGGGTGAAGCTGTTTAACGGCGCCAAGATCGACGATGTGATCTTGCAGACCGCCGCGGTGATCATTAAGACCAAAAGCCCGCTGGCCTATGTGTTTGACGACGCCATCGTGGGCAAGCAGTCCATTTTGCCGGAGGTGGACGGGGTGCTGTATGAGGACAAAATGGGCACCTCCGCCTGGATCTATAAAAAGAAAATTTTGGTTGGCAACCGGGATCTGCTGATTAAGCACGATATTGCGGTGCCCAAGCAGGACTACGAGGAAAAGTACACCCGCAAAGGGCGCAAGGCGCTGTATTTGGCGGTGGCCGGCAAAATTATGGCGATGTTTATCGTCAGCTATTCCGGTAATACTAAGATGGAGCACGCGCTGAAGAAACTGGAAAAAAGCGGCATGACCATCTTGCTCCACAGCTGTGATCCGTATATCAACGAGGAGAGCGTGGCAGAGTTGTTCCATCTGCCTGCCGGGTATGTGCGGGTGATGAATTCCTCCAGCGGTCGTGTGTTTGAGAAGTACAGCGACCTGCATGTGGAGAAGTCGCCGGCAGATGCGGTGCACGACGGCTCGGCGCTGGGCTTTATCAGCGTGATGCGCGGGGCAGAGACCCTGGAGGATATGCAGACCGTGCTGGCGGTGCTCATTTCCTTTGGCTGCGTGATCGGCTTTGCCGTGGTGGCACTGTTGGCGGTGATTGGCGGTTACAGCCAGTTGACCACTCTGAATATTTTGATTTTCCAAGGGGTATGGAGCCTGTTTGTGCTGCTGATCACGCGGCTCAAACGGCTGGATATTTAAGCACTTTTTAGGAGGAGTACAGTTATGAATTTAGAAGGCACCAAGACCCAGGCCAACCTGATGGCGGCATTTGCCGGCGAGAGCGAGGCCCGCAACAAGTACACTTATTATGCGTCCAAGGCCAAGAAGGACGGCTTTGTGCAGATCTCGCAGCTGTTTACCGAGACGGCCAACAACGAGAAGGAGCACGCCAAGATCTGGTTTAAGCTGCTGCACAACGGCTCTGTGCCGGACACGGCCACCAATTTGCAGGACGCTGCCACCGGCGAGAACTACGAGTGGACGGAGATGTATCCCCAGTTTGCCCGTGAGGCTCGTGAAGAGGGCTTTGAGGAGATCGCCCGGCTGTTTGAGGCTGTGGCCAAGATCGAGCAGGAGCACGAGCAGCGGTATTTGAAGCTGCTGGAGAATGTGGAGCAGGGCCTGGTGTTCAGCCGGGACGGCGACCGGATCTGGAAGTGCTCCAACTGCGGCCATATCGTGGTGGGCAAGTCCGCACCGGAGGTGTGCCCGGTTTGCGCCCACCCCAAGGCCTATTTTGAACTGAAAGCAGAGAATTATTGATCCATGCCCATGCCAAAAGGCGTGACCCATTCCGGGCCACGCCTTTTTTGTATGTATATATGAATAATTAGAAAGTGCGGGCCGATGTGGGCATCGGCCCCTACAATAGGTCATAAATGGTAGAAATAGCAACCTACGGGAAGAGGATGGAACATACGCATTTCTCAGCCGGGCAATTTGCCTTGGTTATAGTATTCGTCTTGCGCCCACTTTGCCGGGTTTTCTGCAATGTATTGCAAGTGGCGGTCATAATCCTGTTCATCGCGGATAATGTGATCGTAAAACCCGCTTTGCCAAATGGAGCGCCCCACCGCTTTTGTGGCCAATGCTTTGAAAGAACGCACGGCGGAAGAAACACTTGTAGGGCTCGATGCCCTCATCGAGCCGCTGTCCAGGCGCAGCAGCAGGTGAATGTGGTTAGGCATGATCACATAGGCTGCCAGCCCCGGTATGCACAGCAGATAATGTTCCACGGTGCGGCCGATGGGGGTTAATTTGACCTGCGGGCCGATGTGGGCATCGGCCCCTACGATTTGGGAGAGAAACGGCTTGCGGTCCCCGGTGCAAATGGTCAGAAAGTAAATGCCGTCCCGGCTGTAATCGTAACCGGTCAGGCGGGGGCTTTTGCGCGTTGGTAAATTCTGCATAACTTACGAAAAAACACCCCAAAGCGGGGCTTGGGGTGGGGGAATGTTGGTTTATTCGGTTGGGGTCAGGTTCTTAAGGCTCAGGTCCAGGATGGGGGCGGAGTGGGTGAGGGCGCCGCAGGAGACAAAGTCCACGCCGGTCTCGGCGATCTCCTTTAGGCGGGCCTTGGTCACATTGCCGCTGCACTCGGTCTGGGCGCGGCCGTCAATGATTTGGAGCGCCTGCTTCATGGTGGCGGTGTCCATATTGTCCAGCATAATAATATCCGCGCCGGCGTCCACTGCCTCTTGCACCTGGTCCAAGGTCTCGGTCTCGATCTCGATCTTGCGCACAAAGGGGGCGTAGGCCTTGGCCATTTGAATGGCTTTGGTGACGCTGCCGGCAGCACCGATGTGGTTGTCCTTGAGCAGCACCCCGTCGGACAAATTGTAACGGTGGTTGGTGGCGCCGCCTACCTTAACGGCGTACTTCTCAAAGGGGCGCATATTGGGGGTGGTCTTGCGGGTGTCCAGCAGCACGGTATCGTAGCCTGCCAGCTGGTCCATATATTCTCTGGTGATGGTGGCAATGCCGCTCATGCGCTGGAGATAGTTCAGCGCCGTGCGCTCGCCGGAGAGAATGGCCTTAATGTCGCCGTACAGGGTGCCCAGCAGCTGGCCCTTTTGCACCCGGTCGCCGTCCTGCACCGCGCAGTCAAAGCGGGCGGTATCGTCCAGCAGACGGAAGGTGCGGAAGAACACATCCAGTCCGCAGATCACGCCGTCGTCCTTGCAGATCAGCTGGGCGCTACCCTGCTTGTTGACCGGCATGACCGCGTTGGTGGACACATCCTCGTCGTTAATATCCTCTTTTAAGGTGCGCAGAATGTAATCATCCACGCATATTTTCATCGTTACACCATTTATCATAAAAAGCCTTGTCCTTTCGCTTAATTTCGTTCAAAATCAGGTCCTTGAATTCTTTTTGCCGCCCGGCCTTGTCCGGATAAGCCGCCAGGTCGATCCGGGGATCAAAGGCGGGCTTCTCCTCCTTGTCCTTGGCGATCATATCCGCTGCCCGCTTGGCAAAGACCATACTCTCCAGCAGGCTGTTGCTGGCCAGTCGGTTTTTGCCGTGCACGCCGTTGCAGGCGGTCTCACCGGCGGCGTACAGGTGGCGCATGGAGGTGCAGCCGTTAATATCCGTTTGGATCCCGCCCATCATGTAGTGCTGGGCCGGGGTCACCGGCACCTTGTCCTTGGTCATGTCGTAGCCCTCGTCCATGCAGGCCTCAAAAATGTTGGGGAAGCGCTTGTGGGCCTCCTCGCTGGTCATATTGGGCAGGGTCAGGTACACATGGTCGGTGCCGAACTTCTTTTCTTCTTTCACAATGGCCTCGGTCACCACATCCCGGGGTTGCAGCTCGTCGGTAAAGCGCTCGCCGTTCTCATTGAGCAGAATGGCGCCCTCGCCCCGCACGGACTCGCTGATGAGAAAGCGGCGCCCGCTCTTTTTGCTGTACAGGGTGGTGGGGTGGATCTGAATATAGCTCATATCCTGCAAGGTAATACCGTGCTTAATGGCCAGGGCAAAGCTGTCGCCGGTAATGTGGGGGTAGTTGGTGGAGCTCTTAAACAGCCCGCCAATGCCGCCGGTGGCCAGGATAATGTCCTGGGCCAAAATGCAGCCCCGCTCGCCAAACTCGTCCTCGCACACAATGCCGTAGCAGGTGTTGTCGTGCTCGATCAGGTCGATCATAGTGGTTTGGGGAATAAAGGTGATGTTGCGCCGGTTCTTGGCAATGGACAGCAGGGTGGTGGTGATCTCCTTGCCGGTCTCGTCCTTGTGGTGGAGAATGCGGTTGTTGCGGTGGGCGCCCTCGCGGGTGTAGTCAAAGTCGCCGTCCTTCTTGGTGTCAAAGTCCGCGCCCAGCTTAATGAGCGTGCCGATCACATCCGGCGAGCTTTCGATCATGACCCGCACAGACTCCGGGTTGTTCTCATAATGACCGGCCTTCATGGTGTCTTCATAAAAGCACTTAAAGTCGTCCAGGCTCCTCAGCACGCACACGCCGCCCTGGGCCAGGTAAGAGTCGCACTCTTTCAGATCCTCTTTGGTGATCATTAAAATCTTCTTGCTTTCCGGCAGGCAGAGGGCTGCAAACAGGCCCGCCACGCCGCTGCCGACGATCACAATGTCTGTGTGAATGTAACTTCTGTGTTTCATAGTGATTTTTGCCGCTTTTTCGTTGCCAGCGGCGCCTTCTTTCCGGGATTTGTATAACCGCTTTCTTTTTTAGTTATACTTATTCCAATATATAACGAACGGCGCCGTTTGTCAAGATTGAACTTGCTTTTCTCCTGTGATAAAATACAGGTGTAACCAATGTTGACACCTGTCACCTATTTTACACAGGTTTAACAAAAACGGTATCTGTTCTTTACCAAAAGGGTATATGCTTATGAATGTGTACGATTTTGATAATACCATCTATGACGGCGAGACGCTGGTGGACTTTATTCTCTACTATGTGCGCACGGACCCGCGGATCTGGCGCTATGTGCCAAAGCTGCTGGTGATCGCCTTTAAGGACGCCTTTCACCTGTTTACCGTGGCCCAGGCGCTGGAGGCCTACGCCTCCTTTTTAGAGGGGTATTATGTGAAGGTGGAGCACATTGAAGAAGATGTGGTGAAGTTTTGGGACAGCCATATGCACAAGATCAAACCCTGGTACGCCCAGGTGCAGCGGGAGGACGATATTATCGTTAGCGGCACCACGGACTTTTTGCTGGACGAGGTAATGCGCCGGTTGGGGGTCAAGCATTATGTTGGCTCTTCTATCGACAAAAAGACCGGCAAGTTCATTCGCCTGTGCTTTCTTGATAACAAGGTGAAGATCTTTAAGGAGCTGTACCCGGGGGCGCATATTGACAACTTCTACACCGACTCCATGAACGACAAGCCCATGATGGACATTGCCGATCATGTGTTCTTTGTGCGGGGCGACAAAATCGAACAAATCAAATGACCCTCGGCATTGGCCGGGAACGGAGGTGATGGGGCGGCGCTGCGGCGTTCGCCCGGAAAAATGAGCAAGATCAAATCATTCCTCGATCGGAAGATCGTGACCAAAGATGTGGGGGAGGAGACCTACATTACCTGGCGAGAGGCGCTGTCCTATGCCATGGGCCGTGGCGCCCAGGGTATGAGCACCTCCATGACCGCCTCAAAGTATGTGAACTTCTTTATTACCGATGTGCTGCATATCAAGGCGCGCCATGCCTCCAATATTCGACTGTACTGCGGTATTTTTGACGCCATCAACGACCCGATCATGGGCGTGATCGTGGATAAGACCCGCACCAAGTACGGCAAAATGCGGCCGTATATCAAGTTTGCGCCGTACTTTGTGTCGCTGTTTATGCTGCTGTTCTTTATCGGCAGCGACAGCCTGTCCTACGGGGTGAAGATCGCCCTGACGGTGTTTGCCTTTGTGGGGCTGGATGTGACCTACACAGCCTTTGATGTGCCTATGGGTGCGCTGGCCTTTAGTATGACGCCAAACGGCACGGAACGCACCAAGCTCTACGGTATCGCCTCCATCGGGCGTATGATCCTGGGCGCTATTCCTGCCGGGCTGGTGGCCTTTGCCGCCTGGCTGCCGTATTTTAACCAAAATTTGGACAAGGCGTATTTGGTGGCCGCTGTCTTTTCCGCGTTCTTTATTATTCTCTTTACCCGCTTTACCTTTAAGAACACCACCGAGCGGTTGGAGCACCACGAGGACGCCCCCAGCCTGAAAGAATGCTTGCACCTGCTGGCCACCAACCGGCCGCTGCTGATGCTCTTTCTCGGTAACATTTTCTTTGTGATCATCAAGGTGTCCGAGCAGGCGTCCTTCTACTTTGCCTATGACGCTCTGTTTAACGCCAAGTATAACGGCTTTTTGGATATTGCCAAGGCGCCCGGCTCTTTCCTGGCGGGTATCTTTGTGCCCATTATCATTGAGCGGCTGGGCCGCAAGGCGGACTCCAAGAAGTTTTACCAGGTGTGCTGCGTGCTGGGCATTGTGCTCAACGGTCTGTTTGCCCTGTGCACCTATAACGGCATTATGAACAAGGGCGCCGGTCAGTCCGTGTCCCTGTTTACCGGGCTGATGGTCATTGTTTTTTCTGCCGTAGTCACTTTTCCGCTGGAGTTTAAGAACCTGATGCAAAAAGAGATGGAAGCGGAGACGGTGGACTATGTGGAGTGGAAAACCGGCAAGCGGGTAGAGGGCACCATGCTGTCCATTATGAGCTTTACCGGCAAGCTGGAGGGGACATTGTCCTCCTTTGTCTGCTTGCAGGTGCTGGCCCGCACCGGCTATGTGGAGCACACCACCGATGTGTCCACCATTCAGAACCATTCCACCCTGCTGGGGCTGTTTTTGATGACCACCGTGTTCCCCATGGTGGGCTATGCGCTGATGCTTATTCCCATGCACTTTTATAACATTACCGGCGACAGCCACCGCCGGATGGTCAAGGACATTATGGCCCGCCGTGCTCAGGCCGGTGAGGCGGCTGCGCAGGAGGCTGTGGCGGCAGAGGCAAAAGAGGGCTAAACAGACGGGGAAGTCAAATGTACAAATTTACCTTTCTTGCAGATTTGCATTATTATTCCAAGACTTTGGGCACTTCCGGCCGGGCGTATGAGTTGCGCAGCGGTTCGGACCAAAAGTGCCTGGCAGAGAGCGGCGCCATCATTGACGCCGCTTTTGCCCATTTGTCCCGGTCGGACACCGGGGCGGTGCTGCTGGCGGGGGATCTGACCAATGACGGCGAGATGGTGTGCCATCGGGAGCTGCGAGAGAAGCTGTACGCCCTGGCAGAGAAAAAGCCGGTGTACCTGATCACCAACACCCACGACTGGTGCTGTGACGGCAACCCCCGGCGCTTTACCGGCGCCCGGGTCACCCACGATGTGCCCACCATGCCCCACACGGGTATTCACGATTTTTATTACGATTTCGGCGGGCGGCAGGCCATTGCCGAGTACCGCACCCACCTGGGGATCAGCTCTTATGTGATCCCCTTGGCGGAGAAGATCTGGCTGCTGGCGCTGTGCGACGACCAAAACGGTCGGGGCAAGGCCGGTTATACGGAAGAACACTTCCGGTGGATCGAGGAGCAGCTGGGCCGAGCCAAGGCACAGGGTTGCCTGGTACTGGGTATGCAGCACCATTTGCTGCTGCCCCATGTGCACCCGCTGCTCACCGGCGGCTGCTGCGTAGGGGATCGGGAGGCGGTGACCGCCCGGCTGGCGGACGCAGGGCTGCGCTATATGTTCGTGGGCCACAGCCACTTGCAGCGCACGGACCGCTACCGCTCCCCGGCAGGGAATGAGCTGACGGAGGTGAATATCGGCGCCCTGTCCGGCTACCCGGTGCCTATGGTGCAGGTGACGGTGACGGACGATCTACAGGTGCAAATGCAGGTGGAGCACCTGGCCACTTTTGACTGGTACGACCGATCGGTGGACGCGTTGGCGTACACCCGGGACCACGCCTGCAATCTGCTTTGGCGGCTGCTGTCTGCCGGGTCCCCGGCGGATTTTGCGGAGAAGTTGGACGCCTTGCAGCTGCCCGGGCGCAAGCTGCTGCCCCTGTACCCGCTGGCAAAGCCGCTGTTCCGCCTGCTGCGCACCGGCACGGTGGGGGATCTGCAACGGGCGCTGCGGCGCTTGGGACTGGGTCGGTATGTGGACGCCCGGGCGGCGGCAGAACTGGCGGATCAGCCGATTTTGCCTTATCTGGAGTGGATCCTGCTGCAATTTATGGACGGCTCCGCCCACCCGGTGGCGCGGGACAGCGCCGTTTATCGGCTGGTGCTGTCCGTGGCGGGCATTCCCGCCCATTTGCTGCCCGGCAATATGGATATGAAGAAGCTGATCTTTGCCTGCGACGCCATTTTGACCGGCGGCTCCGGCGATCACCAGCAGTCTGTTTTATAAGTGCCTTTGGCGCTCTGCCGTTTTTTCATGCGGCAGGGCGCCTTTTTGTTTTTTCGGGGCGGCAAAGGCGGGCGCGCCCTCTTGACAAGCGGCGGCCTTTGTGTTACCCTTTTGTTACCTAACGGGAACGCAAGATTTTGCGCTGTTTCAACGAATTTTGCCGTTTCAACAAGATGTGGTATATGATTTTTGCAGGCGTTACAGATATGGCCTTTTTGTAAAAGTTACATTTTGGATAAAATACGGCGCTTTTTGTTTCTATTCTTTACGGATTTTGTTATAATATCTGCAATGAATTGGAACTTATAAAGATTTTACTTTTTGCGAACATTACTTTTGGATAGAGATATAAAGAGGTGGACACCTTTTGGATAATTTTGTAATTGAAGGCGGTCACGAGCTGTTTGGCGAGGTGAATATCAGCGGCGCCAAGAACGCAGCGGTGGCCATTATTCCCGCGGCCATTTTAGCGGACGATGTGGTGCGGATCGAGAATATTCCCGCCATCAGCGATGTAAGCCTGATTATTAAGATCCTGGACAGTATGGGCGCCGGGATCAAAATGATCAATAAAAATACCATAGAGATCGACTCCCGCTCCTTAAAATGCCAGAGCGTGCCCTATGAGTTGACCTCCTGTTTTCGCGCCAGTTACTACCTGATCGGCGCCATGCTGGGTCGGTTTAAGCAGGCCCAGGTGGCAATGCCCGGCGGCTGCAACTTCGGCGTGCGGCCCATTGACCTGCATATTAAGGGCTTTGAGCTGCTGGGTGCCCAGGTGAATACCGTTGAGGGTATGGTTTGCGCCCGGGCGGACAAGCTGATCGGCGCTTCCATTTATATGGACCAGGTGTCCGTTGGCGCCACCATCAATGTGATGCTGGCGGCTGTGCTGGCCCGCGGCCTGACGGTGATCGAGAATGCCGCCAAGGAGCCGCATATCGTAGATCTGGCCAACTTCTTAAACTCCATGGGTGCCGATGTGCGCGGCGCCGGTACGGATGTGATCAAAATTCGCGGGGTGGAGAAGATGCACGGCTGCACCTACTCCATTATTCCGGACCAGATCGAGGCGGGCACCTATATGGTGGCTGCGGCTGCCTGCGGCGGCGATGTGCTGGTAAAGAATGTGATCCCCAAGCACCTGGAGTCCATCAGCGCCAAGCTGGAGGAGGCCGGTGCGGAGATCATTGAGTATGACGATGCGGTACGGATCACCCGCTTTAAGCCCTTGACCCGCTGCAATGTAAAGACCATGCCCCACCCGGGCTTCCCCACGGATATGCAGCCCCAGATGGCGGTGCTTTTGTCTGTGGCAGAGGGCACCAGTATCCTCACTGAGGGCGTGTGGGACAATCGCTTTCAGTATGTGGGCGAGCTGAGCCGTATGGGCGCCAATATCCAGGTGGACGGCAAGGTGGCCGTGATCGAGGGTGTGCCGGCGCTGACCGGCGTTACCGTTAAGGCCACGGACTTGCGTGCCGGTGCGGCGATGATCATTGCCGGTATGGTGGCGCGGGGCGAGACCCGGGTGACCAATATCCAGTATGTGGACCGTGGATACGAGGATGTGGTAGAGAAGTTCTCTGCCCTGGGTGCCGATATTCGGCGGGTGCCCTGTGATGACGGCGACGACGGCGCCGCCACGGCGAACGCAGGTTAAAAGCAAAGTACGGGTGGACCGGGTTCCACCCTTTCTTTTTTGGATAAAAACAGATTGGAGACGGTATGAGCAAGGCGTGTTCTCTTTTTTCCGGCAGCAGCGGCAACAGCATTTATGTGGGCTGCGGCGAGGATCAAATTTTAGTAGACATCGGCGTGTCTGCCAAGCGGTGCGAGCAAAAGCTGCGCCAGGTGGGCGCGGATCCGGCGGAGATCAAGGGCATTTTTGTGACCCATGAGCACCGGGACCATGTGGCCGGTGTGCGGGTGTTTGCCGCCCGGTATCATATTCCGGTGTTTGCCCACCCGGCGGTGCTGGACCAGATGGCGCGCCAGGGCAATTTGAATGAGAAAGTGGACGCCCGCCCCTTTGCGCAGGCAGGGGATTTTATGAATTTGCAAGTGCTGCCCTTTGCCCTGAGCCACGATAGCGTGGTGTGCCAGGGGTATAAGTTTACTTTGCCGGACGGCCGGCGCATTGCCGTGTGTACGGACACCGGCTACATAACCCCCGCGGCAAAAGAAGCGCTACCGGGCACGGATCTGGTGTTCCTGGAGAGCAATCACGAGCCGTCTATGGTGCGGGCCGGGTCGTATCCCTATCCGCTGCAACAGCGCATTTTGTCCGATACCGGCCATTTGTCTAATACGGACTGCGCCACCTTTGCCGGGGAGCTGCTGCGCAGCGGCACCACCCGCTTTGTGCTGTCCCACTTGAGCCGGGAGAACAATATGCCCTCCCTGGCATACCAGACCACCGTGGCGGCTCTGACGGCGCTGGGCGCCCGGCCGGAGGTGGACTACCGCTTGCAGGTGGCCGCCCCGGAGCAGGAAGGCAGGTGCCTGGTGCTATGATCCATGTGAC
>CAVIFY010000014.1:0-43424 GCA_963642245.1 Bifidobacteriaceae bacterium
CCGCCATTTTTTTGCTGTGCTTTTGGTTCAGTTCTTTTACAATGCTGTCCGTATCCACAGCGTCCGTATTCTTCTTTTCGCCCTTTTGCGCAGGCGGCTCGTCCGCCGTGGCCGGTTCGCCGGGGGCGTGGGCGTCCAGGGGCACATCAATACTCGCCTGGCGGCGCTCCCGATACACCTCGATGGTGTCCCCCATCTTTTCGTAGGCTTTCTTGGCCGGTTGTGCCGCGCCGTTTAAGAACTGCACCACCGTCAGCCGTGCCAGCAGCATAAAGTCCACCACCAGCAACACCAGGTCCACGATAATGGCCGGTGCCTTGCCAAAGGTCAGCAGCGCCCAGCCGATGAGCGCACCGAAAAAGCCACCGTTGAACTCGTAAGGCGCCTGGGTGTAGCCCAACTTTACGCTGTCTGCAAATTTCAACCCGGTGGGGTTCTCGATAATATGGATCAGCGCCGCGATCAGCAGCACGATAATCACGCTCTCCACGCCCTTGGCGATCAGCTCCCGAGGGGAAACCGGGGACTTTTGCCCCTCTGTCCCCTCCTCTGCCGCTCGCTTTTTGGCCTGGCTCTCCTTGTAGGAATACAGGAGAATGATCGCCACTGCCAGTATGGGGAACAGCACCGCCGCCAGCATACCGAACAGCCCTAAGTACACATTATGTACCACATTCCACGCGCCGTCGCCGCCGATCACCGCAATGAAGAAAAAGATCACCGACAGGGCAAAAACAGCCACCCCTACAATGCGGCTGATGTTCTCCTGCCGCTTGGCGGCAGCCTCTTGAGCCTCCAACTCCATTTGCTCCCAGCGGGCCTGCTCTGCCTTGGTGCGCTTTTGGGGCGCAGGGGCAGCCCCGCGGGCCGCAGCTTTCTTCTCCTCCCGGCGATGACCCCGGGCGTTCTTCTTTTGTACATTCGCCATTTTATCTATCCTTAAAAGCTAAAATTATCGTAAGATCAGTTCAAAAATCCCCACCACGGCGCACACACCGGCCAGGGCAAAATCATAATAGGCAAACACCTTTAGCTTGCCCTCGCGGAGGATCCACAGCATCAGCTTGACCATAAAATAGGTCACCGCCGCGCTGAGCACCACCGCCAAAATACCGGCAATGATATTTACATAGGTGACGCAAGTGCAGATCTCCACCACGCCCAGCACCAACAGGGTCAGCACGCTGGACACCGCCGCAAAGCGGTAAGAGATCTTGCGGGCCACGCCCATCATCACCCCCAGGCAGAACAGCACGCCCATATAGGACAGCCCGGCAATGGGCAGCGAAAAGGCGGCGGCAAAGCCTAAGATCAGGGCGGCGTACCAGTCCACATTCTTTTGGGGACCGTGCTTTTTCATTTGCAGCAGTGCCAGCAGAATAAACCCGCCGGTAAGGGCAAAAAACACGCCCTCGTCCAGCAGCGTGCCGTTATAGCCCATACTGCGAAACAGGCCGTACACATTGCCGTACTTGCCTGCCGGCACCAGCAGCAAAAGCATAGGCAAAAAGCCCAGCACCGTGCCAAACATAAACCGGCGCACACCGCCGGGGTTCACAAAGGGATTTTGCTTTGCAAACGCGTCTTTGAAAAAGGCGATGAACTCGCCAAACAGCCGCACAAACAGCTTAAAGAACACCAGGAAGATACCCAGCGCAATGCCAATATGTACCAGCCCGGTCAGCTCGCTGCCGTTGCCGCTGAACCGACCGGAAAAATCGTGAAAGATCGCCGAATGCCCACTTTCAGACACCGGGAGTACCCAGGTGACCGCCTGTGCGACGGCTTGAAATATCGCAGTTAAAAACCACATGATCCTGCCCTCCGAACAAAGAAGCGCCCTCCAGACTGTACCCGTCATTCAAGTAGTCAAAGGGGTTGCTGGAGCGGGGCGCCCGGCTGCCCTGCGGCGCTCGGTAGAACACTTCCGCCTGGTCAATGATGGTCCACAGCATGGTGCTCCTCCTCAATGGTGTGATTGAGAAATTCCAGCGCGTCGCTAAGGCCGCCCATTTGGTCGATGAGCCCGCAGTCCACCGCACCGGCACCGTCCAGCACCGTGCCCACATCCATCACCAGCTCCCCGGTCTTCATCATCAGGGCACGGAAGTCCGCTGCGCTGATCTTGGCGTTGTGCTCAATAAAGCGCACGATCCGGTCCTGCATCTTCTCAAAATAAGACAGGGTCTGGGGCACGCCCAGTACCAGGCCGTTCATACGCACCGGGTGCACCGTCATAGTGGCGCTGGGTACGATAAAACTGCGCCGACAGGACACTGCCAGGGGCACGCCGATGGAGTGACCGCCGCCCAGCACCAGCGAGGCCGTTGGGGTCCGCATAGTGGACAGCAGCTCCGCAATGGCCAGCCCGGCCTCCACATCACCGCCCACGGTGTTGAGAATGATCAGCAGGCCCTCTACATCGTCGCTCTCCTCAATGGCCACCAGCTGCGGGATCACATGCTCGTACTTGGTGGTCTTGTTTTGGCTGGGCAAGATATAGTGGCCCTCGATCTGGCCGATCACCGTTAAGCAGTGAATAAAGTGGCCGTCCTTTTGCACCGTGATGGAGCCGGTCTGCAAATTGGGTTGCAGATCCTCCGTCTGTGCTTCTTCGTTCTCTATTTCCTTTTCTGTTTCCTCGTTTGTGTGCGGCATACCATTCCTCCCGGAATTAGTATGCCCGTTTCTCCACATTCAACGATAATTTTAGCATAAGGCGGGCAGAAATTCAACAATATAATGAAATCTAATCATTAAATCTTTATTCTAATTGACATTGCCGCCATTTTATTATAGAATGGGGATTGACAATTCTTTGAACAACTCAGGAGGTTTTTTGAACAATGGGTCTTACACTTGCACAAAAATTGATCAAATCCCACCTGGTCGAGGGCGAGATGATCCCCGGGCAGGAGATTGGGCTGAAAATTGACCAAACCCTAACGCAGGACGCGACCGGTACCATGGCGTACCTGGAATTCGAGGCTATGGGCGTAGATCGGGTCAAGACCGAGCGCTCCGTGGCGTACATCGACCACAACACCCTGCAAACCGGCTTTGAGAACGCCGACGACCACAGATACATTCAGACCGTGACCAAAAAGCACGGCATTTACTTCTCCCGCCCGGGCAACGGCATTTGCCACCAGGTGCACCTGGAGCGCTTTGGCATTCCGGGCAAGACCCTGATCGGCTCCGACAGCCACACCCCCACCGGCGGCGGTATCGGTATGCTGGCTATGGGCGCAGGCGGTATGGATGTGGCCGTAGCCATGGGCGGCGGCACTTACTATATCCCCATGCCCACCATGACCCGCATCAACCTGACCGGCTACTTAAAGCCCTGGGTCTCTGCCAAGGATGTGATTTTGGAAGTGCTGCGCCGTATGACCGTTAAGGGCGGCGTTGGCAAGATCATTGAGTACGGCGGCGAGGGCGTAAAGACCCTGTCCGTACCGGAGCGCGCCACCATCACCAACATGGGTGCGGAGCTGGGCGCCACCACCTCCATCTTCCCCTCTGACGAGATCACCCTGGCGTTCCTGAAAGCCCAGGACCGTGCAGACGACTGGACGGAGATCCTGCCGGACCCGGACGCCCAGTATGATGAAGTGATCGACATTGACCTGTGCGCACTGGAGCCCATGGCTGCCTGCCCGCATATGCCCGATAAAGTTAAGACCACCGAGGAGATCGGCAAGATCAAGGTGGACCAGGTAGCCATCGGCTCCTGCACCAACTCCTCCTTTGTGGATATGATGAAAGTTGCCAAGATCTTGAAAGGCAAGACCGTGTGCCCCACCGTTTCCCTTTGCATTGCCCCCGGCTCCAAGCAGGTACTGAATATGCTGGCTATGAACGGCGCACTGGGCGATATGATCGGCGCAGGCGCCCGCATTCTGGAGTCTGCCTGCGGTCCGTGTATCGGTATGGGCCAGTCCCCCAACAGCGGCGGTATCTCCCTGCGCACCTTTAACCGGAACTTTGAGGGCCGCAGCGGCACCAAGGACGCCGGTATCTACCTGGTATCTCCGGAAGTGGCGGCAGCCTCTGCCCTCACCGGTTACCTGACCGATCCCCGTGACCTGGGTGAAGCCCCCACGGTGGAAATGCCGGAGCACTTTGCCATCAACGACAATATGATCGAGCCGCCGGCCAGCCCGGAGGAAGCGGACAGCGTAGAGGTGCTGCGCGGGCCGAACATCAAGCCCTTCCCCAAGACCGAACCGCTGCCGGAGAGCATTACCGCCAAGGCTGTGCTGAAAGTGGGCGACAACATCACCACCGACCACATTATGCCCGCAGGCGCCAAGATCCTGCCCTACCGCTCCAACATTCCGCACCTGAGCCAGTTCTGCTTTGGCGTGTGCGACGAGAGTTTCCCGGAGCGCATTAAAGCCGAGGGCAAGGGCATGATCATCGGCGGTGCCAACTACGGCCAAGGCTCCTCTCGTGAGCACGCGGCACTGGTGCCCCTGTACCTGGGTGTAAAGGCGGTCATCACCAAGTCCTTTGCCCGTATCCATGTGGCCAACCTGGTAAACGCCGGTATTCTGCCCTTTACCTTTGCCAATGAGGAAGACTACGACCGCATTGACCAGATGGACGAGCTGAAGCTGGCAGACATTCGCACCGCTATGGAAAAGAACACTCCGGTGGTACTGAAGAACCTGACCAAGAATGAGGAATACCCCCTGGACGCCGGCCACCTGTCTGCCCGTCAGCGCGCAATGCTGCTGTGCGGCGGTCTGCTGGACTACACCAGAGAGAGCAATAAATAAGCAATTTTACAGATTGGAGAACCATTATGACTGACGAGAAACAAGCCATTGACGCGGCAGTAGAACAGTTCCGCTCCCTGATGGAGAGCCAGCTGGCCCGCGCCAAGAGAATTCGCGAGGATAAGGACTTTACCGACTTTGACGCACTGGACACCATTGTGATCGGTATTTGCGGCGGCGACGGTATCGGCCCTGTGATCACCAAGGAGAGCGAGCGGGTGCTGTCTTTCCTGCTGAAGGACGAGGTTGCCAGCGGCAAGATCCAGTTTAAGGAGATCGACGGCCTGACCATTGAGAACCGGGCAGCTTGCAACAAGGCCATTCCGGACGATGTGCTGGCCCAGCTGAAAGCCTGCAATGTGATCCTGAAAGGCCCCACCACCACGCCCCGCGCCGGGGATCCGTGGCCCAATGTGGAGTCTGCCAATGTGGCCATGCGTAAAGAGCTGGACCTGTTTGCCAATATGCGCCCGGTAAAGGTGCCGGAGCAGGGCATTGACTGGACCTTCTTCCGTGAGAACACCGAGGGCGGCTATGCCATCGGCTCTTACGGTGTGAATATCACCGACGACCTGGCTGTGGACTTTACCGTAGCCACCCGGGAGGGCTGCGAGCGTATCGCCCGCCTGGCCTATGACTACGCCCAGAAGAACCACAAGGGCAAAGTTTCCATCATCACCAAGGCTAATATCATCAAGACCACCGACGGCAAGTTCTTAAAGACCGCCCAGATGATCGGCCAGGAGTACCCGGAGATCGTCACCGACGACTGGTATGTGGACATCACCACCGCCAAGCTGATCGACCCCATGCGCCGCAAGGACTTTAAGGTCTTTGTGCTGCCCAACCTGTACGGCGACATCATCACCGACGAGGCGGCCGAGTTCCAGGGCGGCGTTGGCACTGCCGGTTCTGCCAACATCGGTAAGAAGTACGCCATGTTTGAGGCCATTCACGGCTCCGCCCCCCGCATGATTAAAGAGGGCCGCGGCCAGTACGCAGACCCCTGCTCCATGCTGCGGGCCACCGTTATGCTGCTGTCCCACATTGGGTATCAAAAGCAGGCGGACGCTCTGGAGGCTGCGCTGGACAAGTGTATGTTTGAAGAGAAGAAGCTGGTGATCACCGGCCGTGCAGACGGCTGCACTTGCAGCGAATTTGGCGACTATGTGATGGACACCATCACCCAGATGACCAAATAAAATCGTTCTTTTGAGAGGGGTGAACCCTATGGAAAAAAGAGAAAATATATCCATATCCATCATCAAGCGCCTGCCCCGGTACTACCGGTTTTTGCAGAGTTTGAAGGACAACGGCATCGTGCGCATCAGCTCCAAGGAGCTGGCGGACCGTATGGGCCTGACCGCGTCCCAAATTCGCCACGACTTTAACAGCTTTGGCGGGTTTGGGCAGCAGGGCTACGGCTACAATGTGCCGGAGCTGCAAAAGCGCATTGGTGAGATCCTGTGCGTGGATAAGGAATTGAAAACCATTTTGATCGGCGCCGGTAACCTGGGCAAGGCGGTGTCCAACAAGATCTTCAACAAGCAGAGCGGCTTTAAGCTGATTGGCATTTTTGACAAGAACGAGGCCATCTGCGGCAATATGATCAAGGGCATTCCCGTGCGCCACATCAATTATTTGGAGAACTTCTGCATTGATAACCAACCGGTGTGCGCCGTGATCTGTATTCCCGGCAGCGATATGCAGGAGATCACGGATATGCTGGTGCGCCTGGGTGTGCGGGCCTTTTGGAACTTTAGCAATTACGACATTGCTATGGCCCACCCGGAGGTGCTTGTGGAGAATGTGCACCTGAACGACAGTCTGATGACCCTGGGCTACCTGACCAACACCTCTATGGCAGAGGACTAAGCGAGGTAGCGGCAGTGAAACAGATTAGCACAAAAGAGATCGTAGACCTGTTTGCCTACAACAAGGACTCTGCGGTTTTGGTAGAAAAGCGTCCCCTGCCCGGCAACGCCCAGTACAAGGTGAACTACTCGGTGGTGAACTTTGCCACCGGCGAGCAGGAAGTGATCACCAAAAGCGCCTACCTGCTGCGCAAATTCGGCTCTGCATTCCAAAAGATCAGCACCGCGATCCCCAACTTTGTACAGTGCGACGCGGCGGTGCTCTATGACCGCCGGGTGCTGGTGATCTACCCTAACGGCGAGGCCGGTATCTTTGACCGGGAGGGCACGCTGGAGTGGAACGGTATGTTCCAGTACCACGACGCCCCGGTGAAGCACCTGGCGCTGGAGGAAAAATATTTTTGGAGCGTTTGCCCCGGCGAGAATGCGGTGATCCGCTACGCCTGCCAAAATATGAAGGTAGACCTGCGTATCGGCGGCAAGGACGCCCAAACCTTTGTCAACCCCCAGCACATTTGCCAGTACGGCGGCGACCTGTATGTGGCCTGCGGCGGCAACAAGATCCGCAAGATCGACGGTATGGATTATACCGTGTCCGACTACCGCACCTTTTCCCAGCAGGTCAAGCGGTATCACAAATTCGGTCAGTACGCCCTGGTGGTGCTGGAAAGCGGCACCTACCTGGTGGACGAGACCCGGGAGTGACCCATACATAAAAAGACAAGGCATACACCCCAGGTGTATGCCTTATTTTTGTGCCATCCGGGCGCAAAAAAGCCGCAGGCAATGCCTGCGGCTTATCTTTTAATTGCGGTTTTACGCCCGGTCCATACCGATCTCCTCGATCATCTCGTGGATCACATCGGCGGAAGTAGCGAACTTGGCCTTTTCTTCCTCGTTCAGGTCCATTTGGAGCACCTCACGCACGCCGTTGCGGTTCACCACCGCCGGCACGCCGATATAGATACCCCGCTGGCCGTACTCCCCTTTCAGGTACGCAGACACGGTAAAGATGGAATTCTCATCAAAGAGAATGGCCCGACTCAGCCGTGCCAGCACCATACCGATACCGTAATAGGTGGCTTTTTTGGCCTTGATGATGGCATAAGCAGACTCCTTTACATCCACGGCGATCTGCTTCATATCCTCCTCCAAGGTGGGGTGGGTGGCCTTAAAATCGTCCAGGGGCTTTACGCTGATCAGCGCCTGACTCCAGGGCACGAACTCCGAGTCCCCGTGCTCGCCGATCACATAGGCGTGCACATTGCGGGGGTTCACATGGAAATAATCGCTCATCATGTGGCGCAGGCGGGCGCTGTCCAGCGAGGTGCCGGAGCCTACCACCCGATTGGCCGGGAAACCGGACAGCGTATAGACCACCTGGGTCATAATATCCACCGGGTTAGAGGCCACCAGGAACACGCCGTTAAAGCCGCTGGCGATAATGGGCTGCACAATGGAGCCAAAGACCTTGTAATTCTTTTGCAGCAGGTCCCGGCGGGTCTCCCCGGGCAGCTGGGGCGCACCGGCACAGATCACAATCAGATCTGCGTCGCCGCAGTCGCTGTACTCCCCTGCTTTGATCTTCATAGAACTGGGCGCAAAGGGCAGTCCGTGAGACAGGTCCGCCGCCTCGCCCCAGGCGCGCTCCTTGTTAATGTCGATCAGCACCAGCTCGTCGCAAATGTTTTGGTTCAGCAGCGCATAAGCAAAGCTCATACCCACCATACCAACGCCTACAATGGCAACTTTCTTCTTATCTGACAACATTTGAATGCCTCCCAAAGTACCACCTCTGCTCTATTATTTGAAGAACAGGGGCAATTTTTCCAGGAAAATAATGTCTTTTCGATCGGCAGCGTCGCCCTCAGCCAAGGGTGCGGCGCTGGCCACAATGTTTGCGTCAAACAGACCCACCAGCTGCTGCAATGCCTTTAAGCTGTCGCCGGTAGAGATCACATCGTCCACCAGCAGCACCCGCTTGCCGTGCAGCAGGTCGCCGTCCTCGTGACCCAGGTACAGGGTCTGCTCCTTTTGGGTGGTGATGGAATGGACGGTCACCTTCTCCGGGTGGTCCATATACACCTTGACCCCCTTGCGGGCCACAATGTACTTTTTGCCGCTTTGGCGGCTCATCTCGTAAGCCAGCGGAATGCTCTTGGCCTCCGGGGTCACGATATAGTCAAATTCCGGCACTTTTTTCAGCAGCTCTGCGGCGCAGGCCTTGGTCAGCTCCACATCGCCAAAAAAGATAAAGGCCGCAATGTCCATACTGTCAGACACGGGAAAGCGCTTTAACTGCCGCTCCAGCCCGGCAATATGTAAGGTATAATACTCGTCGCTCATAAAATCTTCTCCCCCAGTTCCGTACCGCCGATCACATGGAAGTGCAGGTGCATCACGCTCTGCCCTGCGTCCGCCCCACAGTTGGAGATCACCCGGTAAGAGGTGATCCCCTGGGACGCTGCGATCTGCGGGATCGTTTCAAAAATATGGGCGATCACGGCGCTGTTGTCTGCCGTGACGGCGTTCACATTCTCAATATGCGCCTTGGGCACCACAAGAAAGTGCACCGGCGCCACCGGGTTCAGGTCCTTAAAGGCCAGAATTTGGTCGTCCTCATACACCTTGGTAGAGGGAATATTGCCGCTGACGATCTCACAAAACACGCACATTTGTACCGCTCCTTACTGGATCATACCCTGTACCAGCGCAGCAGCCTTGGCCATTGCGTCCGGCAACTTGTCTACATTCTTACAACCGGCCATGGCGCTGTCCGGGCGACCGCCGCCGCCACCGCCGGCCAGCTTGGCGATCTGGCGCACCACATCCCCGGCCTTTACGCCGCGGGCAATGGCTGCCTTGCCGCAAACGGCAACGATATTGGCCTTTTCGCCGTTGACACCGGCCACCACGGCCACCACATTGTCACCCTTGTTCTTCAGCTCATCGCCCATGGAACGCAGGGCGTCCGGGGCCACATCCGTCAGGGTGGCAGTGTAGAACGCCAGGCCGTCCAGGTCAACCGGTGCGGCAAACAGGTCCGCGCTCTTTAAGTGGGCCAGTTCTTCTTTCAGGCTCTTGATCTCCTTGTCCTTGGCCTTGTCGCCGTCTGCCAGGGCAGCCAGCTTCTCCGGCAGGTCGTGGACGGCGCTCTTGAGCACCGTAGCCGCGCCGGACAGAACACCGTCCGTGCGGTAAATATGCGCCAGCACATTGTTGCCGGTCAGCGCCGTAATACGGCGCACGCCGGAGGCCACAGAGGCCTCGCTGACAATATGGAACAGGCCGATCTGGCCGCTGTTGCGCACATGGGTACCGCCGCAGAACTCGGTGGAGAAATCACCGGCCTTGACCACACGCACAATGTCGCCGTACTTCTCGCCAAAGAGCATCATGGCCCCCAGCTTTTTGGCCTCATCAATGGGCATCTCCATACTCTCTACCGGGTGGGCGCCCATAATAAAGGCGTTGACCAGGTGCTCCACCTGCATCAATTCCTCCGCAGTCATGGCGTTAAAGTGGGTAAAGTCAAAGCGCACTTCCCGCTCGTCCACCAGCTGACCTGCCTGCTCTACATGGGTGCCCAGCACCTGGCGCAGGGCAGCCTGCAACAGATGGGCAGCGGTGTGGTTGCGCATAATATTGCGGCGGCGCTCTTCGTTGATCTCTGCCTGTACCGTGTCGCCCACGCTGATAATGCCACGGGCTACTTCGCCCCGGTGCAGGAAGATCTTGTCCGCATTCTTAGCGGTATCCGCCACGATAAAGGCGTTGTCCGCGCCGTTTTTGATCACGCCGCTGTCGCCTACCTGGCCGCCGGACTGGGCATAGAACGGGGTCTTATCCAGCACCAGTGTGCCGCTGTCCCCGGCGCCCAGCATATCTACCAGCTCACCGTCCGCATTCACGATCGCCAGCACTTTGGCGCTGCACGCAAAGTCCGTGTAGCCCACAAAGTCCGTAGCCGCTGCGTTGATCTTGACGCTGTTGCCTTTCCAGGCGTCTGCACCGGCGTCCTTACGGGCAGCACGGGCAGTTGCCTTTTGGGCAGCCAGCAGGGCATTGAACTTATCCTCGTCTACGGTAATGCCCTTTTCCTCCAAAATATCCTTGGTCAGGTCCAGGGGGAAGCCGAAAGTATCGTTCAGCTTAAAGGCGTCCTCACCGGAGAACACATTGCCCTCCAGCTTGCTGATATACTCGTCCAGCATAGCCAAACCGGCGTCAATGGTCTTGCCAAAGGACTCCTCCTCGGACAGAATGATCTTTTTGATCAGCTCTGCCTTATCGGCCAGCTCCGGGTACGCCACATGGTTCTCATGGATCACCGTGTCGCACACTTTATACAGGAACGGCTCGTTGACCCCCAGCAATCTGCCGTGGCGGCAAGCCCGGCGGATCAGGCGGCGCAGCACATAGCCCCGGCCGTTGTTGGCGGGGATCACGCCGTCGCCGATCATAAAGGTGGCGGAGCGCACATGGTCGGTAATGACGCGCAGGGACACATCCTTTTGCGGGTCCTCATGGTACTTGGCGCCGGAGATCTCGCTGATCTTCTTCATAATATTCTGCACGGTGTCCACTTCAAAAATATTGTCCACACCCTGCAAAATGCAGGCCAGGCGCTCCAGGCCCATACCGGTATCAATGTTCTTCTGCTTCAGCTCCGTATAGTTGCCGTTGCCGTCGTTGTTGAACTGGCTGAACACATTGTTCCAAAACTCCACATACCGGTCGCACTCGCAGCCGGGGCCGCAGTCCGGAGAGCCGCAGCCGTACTTCTCGCCACGGTCAAAGTAGATCTCCGAGCAGGGACCGCAGGGGCCGGAGCCGTGCTCCCAGAAGTTATCTTCCTTGCCCAGGCGCACAATGTGGCTGGGGTCCACACCATTTTGCTTGGTCCAAATGTCGAACGCCTCGTCGTCGTCCTGATAAATGGTCACATACAGCTTGTCCTCCGGCATTTCCAGCACCTTGGTGCAGAACTCCCAGGCCCAAGCGGTGGCCTCTTTCTTAAAATAATCGCCAAAGGAGAAGTTGCCCAGCATCTCAAAGAAGGTGCCGTGGCGGTCCGTCTTACCTACCTGCTCAATGTCCGGGGTGCGAATGCACTTTTGGCAGGTGGTCACCCGGGTTCTGGGGGGTGTGACCTCGCCGGTAAAGTATTTCTTCATCGGCGCCATACCGGAGTTGATCAGCAGCAGGCTGTTGTCTCCCTGGGGCACCAGCGAAAAGCTGGGCAGCCGCAGGTGGCCCTTGCTCTCAAAGAAAGACAGGTACTTCTCTCTCAAGTCGTTTAATGATGTCCATTCCATATCTAAAATTCACCTTTGAATAGATTTGTTACAAAAGGGCAAAGGGCACCCACCGGGTGCCCCCTCACCTTGCTTAGAGTTTTTCGACCAGATTTTTCAGCTCAACGATCTCTTCCTTGGTAAAGGTAAGACCCTTGCTCATCTTGGAGTGGTCGGGTGACCAGTCTCTCACATCGATCTTCGGCTCGCGACCGTTCCAAGAGATCATATTCACCTCTCGGGTCCAGCCCCGTGCTGTCTCAGAGATCACACCCAGGTGCTCGGTGATCTCATACTTGATTTCCGGCATATTCGCTCCTCCTTTGCTGATAATATTGTATGTAAAAACAGAATTTACAAGCGCTTATTTTTGCAGGCTCTCTACGACCTTCTGGGTCTCCTGTGCGATCACCAGCTCCTCATCGGTGGCCAGGATAAACACACGCACCTTGGCGCCGGGATCGGTCAGCTCTGCTTCGGCACCCTTTACGGTGTTCTTGTTCAGCTCCTCGTCGATCTGCACGCCCATATAGCCCAGGTAAGAGCAGATACGAGAGCGCAGCCAGTGGCCGTTCTCGCCGATACCGCCGGTGAACACAATGCCGTCCACACCGTTCATCGCGGCAATGTAAGAGCCGATGAACTTGGCGATCTCATAGGCCTGCATCTCGTGTGCCAGGCTGGCACGCTTGTTGCCGGCGTTCTGTGCGGCACAGATGTCACGGTCGTCGGAGGACACGCCGGAGATGGCGTTCACACCGGACTGTTTGTTGAGGATGGTGTCCATCTCGTCCGGGGTCAGACCCAGCTTTTTCATCATAAAGGTGACCACAGAGGGGTCCACACCGCCGGAGCGGGTGCCCATCATAAAGCCGTCCAGGGGGGTAAAGCCCATGGAGGTGTCTACCACCTTGCCGTGCTCCACGGCAGCCACGGAAGAACCGTTGCCCAGATGGCAGGTGATCAGCTTCAGATCTTCAATGGGCTTGCCCATCTTGTCTGCGCAGCGGTGAGATACATAAAAGTGAGAAGTGCCGTGGAAGCCGTAACGGCGCACACCGTACTTCTCGTACCATTCATAGGGTACGGCATACATATAAGCCTTAGGCGGCATGGTGCTGTGGAATGCGGTATCGAATACCACCACCTGGGGCACATCCGGGCCAACAACGGCCTTGCAGGCCTCATAGCCCTGGATATGGCCGGGGTTGTGCAGCGGCGCCAGCGGAGACAGCTTGCGCAGGTTCTCCACCACCGTATCATCCACCAGCACGCTGTGGGTGTAAATATCGCCACCCTGCACGATACGGTGACCAACGGCGTCAACCTCTTTCATAGAGTCGATCACCTTGTGCTCGCCCTCGCACAGAATGTACTTCACTTCGTTAAAAGCGTCCGTATGAGTGGGCAACTCCTTGTCGTACTCAAACTTCTGTCCGTTTACCTTTACGGACACATTCTTCTCGCCGCCGTTGATGGTCATACCGATCCGCTCAATGACGCCCTTACACAGCACGGACAGATCGCTCATATCCATCAGCTGATATTTTAAGGAAGAACTCCCGCAGTTAATAACCAGAATTTTCAAAATTTATCCCTCCAAATCTTGCAATAGAATTCTACAGCCATTATAATAATATATATATTATAATATTGTCAAGGGAAAACAGGATTTTTTTATGATCAGCGGTATAATTTGTGAATTTAACCCCTTCCACGCCGGGCATAAGCACTTGATCGACCAGGTCAAGACCGCATCCGGCGACGCTGTGGTATGCGTGATGAGCGGCAACTTTGTGCAGCGGGGCGCCTTTGCGGTGTACGACAAGCGCGCCCGCACGGAAACAGCGCTAAAGGGCGGCGCCGACCTGGTGCTGGAGCTGCCCACTGCCTACGCCACCCGCTCTGCCGAGGGGTTCGCCCGGGCGGGGGTGCAGCTGCTGGAGGCTACCGGTGTGGTGGAGCAGCTGGCCTTTGGCACCGAGTGCGCCGACTTAAGGGCGCTGACGGCGCTGGCCGGGGAGATCAAGGCTCACCAGGGGGAGATCGCCCGGGTGATGAAAACCGGGTGCTCCTACCCGGCTGCCCGGCGGCAGGTGATGGACAGCCCGCTGCTGGACACACCCAATAACATTTTGGCCCTGGAATATATGGAATGCACCCACCTGCCCTGCACCTGCGTGCAACGGCTGGGGCTGGGTCACGATACGGCGGACCCGCTGTACAGCGCCTCTGCCATTCGCGCCACTCTCCCGGCAGAGGAGATTTACAGTATCGAGCACTGCCAGCGGGCGGTGCTGGCGGTGCTGCGCCGTATGGGACCGTCAGACTGGGCCGCCATTGACGATGTGACCGACGGACTGGAGAACCGACTGGCCCGGGCTGCCCAAAGCGCCACAAGCCTGGAAGAACTGTACACAGTCGTTAAGACCAAGCGCTACACCCACGCCCGTATTCGCCGTATTGTACTGCGGGCCTACCTGGGCATTGGCAAAGGGGACTACCCGAAAGCGCCGCCATACCTGCGGGTGCTGGGCTTTAACGCTACCGGCAAGGCGCTGCTGGCGAGAATGCAGCGCACCGCCACCCTGCCCACCGTGACCCGTATGGCAGATGTAAAGGCCCTTTCCCCGGAGGGGCAGGCCCTGTTCCGGCTGGAGAGCCGGTGCACGGATCTATACGCCCTGGGGGCAAAAAAGCCCCTGCCCGGCGGCGCCGAGCAAAGGCTTCAAATGGTATCTATATAAGTAAAAAATTCGTCCCGCTGCATACGGCTGTTCAGATACGCCAATAAAGCGGAAGTAGAGAGGAACTCCGGCAAGTCCAGCGCTGCCAGGAGTTTCTTCTTTTTTTGCTTGCTGCCGGGGGTGCCCGCCAGTCCGGCGGCGTACAGATCGTAGCTGGTGATCGGATCCTTGGGCGGCTCTGTGGTATAGCGCACTTGCAGCTGATCAAATAGCGCCATCAGCACGCTGTCGTCGATCCCCTCCACACCCAGCTTGCCCTCCTTAGAGGGCTTTTGCTTGCGGTGCTCCTTGCCGTACACATCCGGGATATACAGGTGCTTCACCTGCTGCGGGGGCAGCCCCTTGGCAATATAATTGCGGATCTGGAACCCGCTGTGGTCCGAGTCGGTAAGAATGATGATCCCCCGCTCCATTGCCAGGCGGCGGATAAACTGCAAGCGCTTTTTATCCTTATATATAGCAAAGCCGCCGGTCTCTACGATCATGGCGTCCAGGAAGTTAGACAGCTTGATCTTGTCATACTTGCCCTCCACGATCACTGCTTCTTCAATATGGATCATTGGCCGCTGACGGCGATCACAGACAATTTAACGATCGCCTCCTCCAGTAAGATTTTTGCGTCCACGGCGGTGCTCTTCAGCGCCCGATCTAGATCGTCCAGCACCTGCATAGAGCGGCGCAGCGCGCCTACGGACAGTTTGGCTGCGTCCCGCATGGCGTTGTTCAGCACAAAGTCCCGCCCTTTGTAGTTATAATACTGTGCAATATCGTCCGCTCTGTGGCCGTCGATCTTGGCGCACTTCACCCGGTACATATCCACATAATTGTTGATCAGCACCGCTGCCACCGGGATCGGCTCCTCCCCCAGTTCAAACAGGGTGTGCAGCACCTTGCAGGCGGAGCCGGTGTCGCCCTTCATAATGAATTTGGACAGATCGTACACCCGCGCTTGCAGGCACTTGGTGGCCATATTGTCAATGACCGCCGCCGTGATCTCGCCGTCCTTGCAAAAAGCGGACAGCTTGTCCAGTTCGTGGAGCAGGGTCTGCATATCCGTACCCACCACGGAGATCAGGTAGCGGGCCTGGTCCGTTTGCAGCGCAGCGCCCCGCTTTTTGGCGCCGCTGACCAGCATTTTCACCAGGTCGCCCTGGGTGCGGGTGTTCAGCTCCACTGCGTCCCCGGCCTTGGCAAAGGCTTTGATAATACTGTTCCAGCGCTTTTCCTTTTTGGTGTCCACCGTCAGGGACTGGTAGGTAAATACCAGCACCGTGGTGTCCGGCACATCCTTGAGATATGCCTTTATATCCTCCACATCCGCCTTTTTGTCAAACGGGAAGTCGTAGACCAGCACCAGATTGCTGCCGCCCATCATAGGGAATGTGTCTGCGTCGTGGAACACATCGGAGAGCGCCGTGCCGTCCTTTTCATAAATATGGATATTAAAATCCGCAAAGGCCGGGTCCACCGCCTTTTTCTTGATTTGGGCAATATAGTGGTCCTTTAAGTACCCCTCGTCGCCGTAAATAAAATAGGCGTGGGACAAAGCGCCGCTTTTCAGCTGGGCGCGCAGCTCCTTTTCGCCGATCACAGCCATGGATCGTTCCTCCTTATCTGCAAAGCCCGGTCCTGCCGCAGCGTAACTGTCAGCAGTTCGTCCTGAGCCAGTGCGTCGGTGCGTACCAGCATACCGGCAGCGGTGCTTTGCTTGCCAAACGCTACCGTTAAGTCGCCGCCGGTCCGGTGGGTGCCGTTGCCCAGCAAGAGCCGCTTGCCCTTACAGGTGATGGCGACGGTGTAGCGTTTTTTGTTATATCTGTATTGCACCTGCACCCCTTGCCAGGGCGTGGTGTCCATTGCCGTGGCGGTGAGCAGATGGTCGCAGTCCACCTGGGCCGCCTGGGTGGCATTGCCGCCGGGCAGCAGTACATTCACCGGGTGCACCGCAGCAGTCAATGCCCGGGTATAATACCCCACTTGGTTACCGGGCAGGTACACGGCCACCAGTTGCAGCCGTCGATTTTGTAAAATGCGGGTGTAGGCATAATAGGCGCTTTGGTCCGGCGTGCCTACCAGCAGGGCGTAATGCGTGTCATACAGTAGCGCAGAACTGCTGCCCACGCAAAGATAAGCGCTCCCCTGCTCCACCGCCAGCCCGGCAAAGGAGGTCAATAAGTAAAAGGCACAGGCCACCGCTGCCGTAACACCCAGCCGCTCCCGGCGCAAAAGGAAGTGCACGCCAAAGATCAGCAGCACACCGGCAATGGCAATGCAGGTCAGCGGCCCGGTCAAATCCAAGATCGGTGCGCCCAGCGCGCTGAACTTTTCCACCAGCCACAGCATACCGCCGGTGGTGCCGGACACCACCACTGCACAGGCATACACCAGGTACGGCAGCGGGGTGAAAAGCAACATCAGCAGTGCGGCGATCATAGCCACTTGCGCCAGCGGGATCAGCACCAGATTGCTAAGCAAAGACAATAGCGCCGTCTGCCCAAAGGACAGCCACATAAACGGCAGCGTATAAAGCAGCACGCTTACCGTAGCGCTAAGACTTTGGCGCAGGAATTTGGGCATATGCAGCCGTGCAAGGCCCTTATTCAGCACCGGGGATAAAGTCAGCAGCGACAAAACGGAAGTCACCGACAGCTGCAAGCTCACATCCGTTACCGCAAAGGGATCGGTGCACAGCAGAAATACCGCCAGGCCGAGAGAATTCAGTCCGTCTGCCTTGCGGCCAAACAGTCGTGCCGCCAGCAAAACGGCCATCATCAGTGAGGCACGCACCACGGAGGCGGAAAACCCGGCTACGCCATCATACACCAAAAGCACCGCGCCTGTCAAAACCGTGGTCAGCCAAGCAGGCAGCCGCAGCTTGCGCAGCAGCCAGTAAAGAGAGCCAACGATCACAGACAAATGCAGCCCGGACACCGCCATCAAATGGGTGGCGCCGCAGGTGCGAAAGTGACTGACAGCATTCACGGACAGATCCGTCTTGCTACCGGTGATCAGCGCCGTTGCCAGCGCGCCCCGGTCCCCGGGCAATACGGCAGCAAAGCGACTGCTGATGGCGTGGCGCATTTTAATAAGCGCTACTGCACTGCGGGGCGCAGACTGCCCGGTCTTGCGCACCCGGGCGGCCTTGCCGCTAAGGAATTCGCCGTCGCTGAACTTGCCCCGGGCGGCGTAACCGTTCGCGCCGGTGGAGGCAAAAGTCACCTTGCCGGTATAGATACCGTCCGGCACATCGCCAAGATCCGCGTTGGCAGAAACCGTACAGCGGATATTCTGGGGCACACCGGGCAGGTCAACAGCCGTAGTCTTGACCGTATAGTAGATCTTCTCCTCGCCCCGGCGCACATCGGTCACATAGAACTGTACCTGTGCCGTTTGGTCCACCAATTTCTGCTGGGGCAGATAGGCAGCGTGGACACCCACAATAAAGGTCACCGCGGCCGCTACCGCACCGACCAGGCACAGCCACACACTCACCCCTTGGCGCAGTCGCGGTACGGCCAGCACCAAACAAAGGGCTGCCAGCACCACGCCCAGGGCGATATACGCAAAGGTGACGGAAAAGAAGTTTAAGATCAGCAGCGTTACCGCCGCCGAAAAGCCCAAATGGGCAAACACTCGTTTCATTTCTTTTTATGCATCGGCTCCAGCACAAAGGCGTAGCTGCACTTCTCCCCTGCCGCTACCCGGTACGGTGCGCGCACCGCACCCTGGCCCGGCAGATCGCCGCCAACGCCGCACTGGGCGCCGTCAATATTCAATGTAGTCAGGGACGGATCGTAAGGAATTTCGTGGATATGCGCGGCCTTGTCCAGCCCCGCAGTGGTGTAGTGATATGCGCTAAAGGCAAAGGGCGTTTCATAGTACGCCTGCACCCGAAAGCCCTCGCCGTGACTGTCGCACAAATACAGATCGTAAGTATCCGTGCGGTTGCTGCTCTCCTGGGGACGCATATAGCGGTGCTCCAGCGCCGTCACCGTAGACTGATACCGTCCCAGTGCAGCCCCGGTCTTTCGGTCCCGATAGCTGGGGTGCGGCCCTCTGCCATACCAGTTCACATACTCATAACTGCCCGGTAGGGTCAGCTGGAAGCCAAAGCGCAGCATATCCTGCTTGGGCACAGCGCTGTGGTACACATACAGCCGCCCGTTGGGATAGATCTTGTAAGTGATCAGGTCCTCCCGCAGCCGTGGGGTAGCCATAGCAATGTGCACCTCCACCGTATTGTCCGCCCCGGCCTGCACCACGGTACGCAGCGCGTGGGTGCGGCGCTGGGCACGGCGCCAGCCGTACAGCGGGTGAAACTGGATCAGCGGCGGCACAAAGTTGAGAAAATCAATATCATTATCCGTCAGCGCCCGGAAGTAGGCAGGCTCCAAGGGCGCCACCAACCGCTGGCTGCCGTCGATCACCCAGCTGACCACCCGCCCGTTTTGAATGGTCAAATCAAAGTCCGCGCCCTGCACCTCTACCCGGTTGCCCCGGTGATCGTAGTGCAGATCGCCATTATCTTTTTCCGCCACCGGCTGGGGCATAGGCCGCAGCACAAATTGATCCCAGGCAAAGGTAAAGCCCGCTGCCAGCCCCGGCGTCTCCCTGGTGGTGGCAAAGGACACGGTGAGCACCGCCATACCGTCCCCGGTGACCTGGTCCATGGTGTAGGGCAAAGACACGGTCACCTCCGACAAAGGCGGGCAGTCGATCGGCTCCAGCTTGCCGTGCATCAGCAGCCGGCCGCCCACCTCGATCTGCCAGCGGCACTCCAGCGCATTCACATTGGTAAAGAGCATTTTGTTCTTTACGGTAAAGGAGCCGCTGTCCGGGTTCACAGCCAGGGTCTGCACCGGAGCATAGACCTTTTGCACCTCATAATACTGGGGGTGCACCGTGCGGTCCGCGCCGATGATCCCGTTGGCGCAAAAATAGGTGTTAGACCCGGTAATGGCCGTGGTGTTTGGCAAGGAATACCAGTGCCGCGGCTCTTCCTTTTCAAAATCCGTGCCGTAGAGCCACAGGTCCGTACCGTCCTGGGCTTTGCGGTGCAGCGCCTGGTCCACAAAGTCCCAGATAAAGCCGCCGCACATATTGTCATACTTTTCAAAATCCGCCATATAATCGGCAAAGTTGCCCAGAGAATTCTCCATAGAATGGGCATACTCGCACAGCAGCACCGGCTTGCCCTCATACATCTCGGCGGTAATGGGCTTGCTGTCCGCTGCCAGCTGATTGGCGATATTGTCATAGAGGGAGATGGTGATCGGCTCTTTTTTGCCCAGCTTTTCCATCACATCGGCAGTGGGATACATACGGGAGATCACATCGCTTTTGGTCAGGTCAAAATCCCCCTCGTAGTGGAACTGGCGGGTATCGTCCAGCGCCAGCGCCGCCTGCTTCATTGCGGCAAAGGCGGTGCCGTCCCCGGCTTCATTGCCCAGACTCCACATAAACACGCAAGGATCGTTCCGATCCCGCAGCACCATCCGCTCCATACGGTCCACGCAGGCTGCCGTCCACACCGGGCTGTCCCCGGGCACGCCCTTGCGGCGCACGCCGTGGCTCTCCACCTCGCACTCGTCCATTACATAAAAGCCGTAGCGGTTGCAGTAGTCGTAAAACCGGGGGTCGTCCGGGTAATGGGAGGTGCGCACCGCGTTGATGTTGGCCTGTTTCATCAGGTCCATATCCTGCCGATACCGCTCTTCCGGCACCGCCCAACCGTTGTCCGGGTCAAAGTCGTGCCGGTTCACCCCCCGCACAAACAGGGGCATACCGTTAAAATAGATTTTTTCACCGCGGATCTCCACTTTCTTAAAGCCCACGGTGTAGCCCTTGACGCACAGCACCTGCGCCCCGCACAGCAGCTCCATCATCAGCGTATAGGTATTGGGCTGCTCGGCGGACCAGAGCAGCGGTGCCTTGGCCGCGGCTTCCAGCTGCAAGGTCTGCCGGGGGCGGTCCCCCTTGCAGGCGGCACTGCCCAGGTCATAGACCCTTTGGCCGTCCCGATACAGACCGGCACGCAGGGTCAGATCTTCTTTTGTAGGGGCGTACAGGTGCAAATAGCCGTCCAGGCGCACCGTCCAGTCCCGAAAGTCCGCGTCCGGCTCCGTGCGGAAATAGAAATCCCGCAAGCAGGCCTTTGGCTCGGCAAACAAATACACCTCGCGGTAAATGCCACACAGCCACCACATATCCTGGTCTTCCAGATAACTGCCGTCGCTGTACCGATACACCTTGGCGCACACCAGATTTTCGCCGTTCAACAGATACCGGGTCACATCAAATTCGTGGGGCGTCATGGAGCCTTGGGAGTAGCCTACAAATTGGCCGTTCACATACACTTCCAGCGCCGCCTTGGCCGCGCCGAAGTGCAGGAACACCTGGCGCCCCTTCCACCCCGGGTCAATGGTAAAGGTGCGGCGGTAGTAGCCCACCTCCTGCATAGTGGGGTCGATCTTTGGAATTTTTCTCTTGCTGCGGCTGAGCGCTCTGGGGAATGTGCTGGCATAATAATAAGGCACGGAATAGCCCTGGGTCTGCCACACGGAGGGCACGGGAATTTCCCGCCAGGTGCCGTCGTCGTACTCCGGCGCCTCAAAGCCTGTCAGTTCGTTCTTCACGCCCCGGCACCAGCTGAACTTCCACAGTCCGTTCAGGCTCTGCTTATATGGGCTGTTCTCCCCTGCCAGCGCCTGCGCCGCCGTATCATACGGCATGGCAATGGCGTGGCCCTCCTCTTTATTCACTGCGATCACACTGGGATCGGCATATCGTGGTTTTTGCATAGGTCTGCCCCCGGTTCATATTATATAGATAATAATAAAGGAACGCCCGCCGCTTGTCAACACGGCAAAATGCAGAAAACCACCGGAGTGGGTGGACAAGCGGGCGGAATATTGCTATAATAAAAGGCAGAAAAATAAAGGAGCCTGTTATGATCGAGCGTGTAACAAAAGAGAATTTAGACCAATATGAAGCGTTTATCAAAAAGCACCCCAAGGGCCTGTTCCAGCACTCCTCCAAGTGGGCCAAGGTCAAGTCCGCCTGGAAGTGGGAAGCGGTCATGCTAAGGGACGAGAACGGCAACATTAAGGGCAGCGCCGATGTGCTGATCCGCACCGTGCCGGTGATCAAAGCCTCCCTGCTGTACTGCTGCCGCGGCTTTGTGGCGGACGAGGACGATTTTGCCACCTTTGACGCGCTCTTTGCCGCGCTTTTGGATATTGCCAAGGAATACCACGGCTACTGCATTAAGATCGACCCGGAGATCACCGTGGAGAACAAGGCCTACAAGCAGCATTTGCTGGACAAGGGCTTTGTGGAGCTGAACCCGGGTTGTATGGACTTTGAGAATGTGCAGCCCCGGTTTGTTTACTGCTTTGACTACAACGGCCTGAACGAGCAGGAGCTGATGCTCACCTTTAAGCCGGATTCAGAAACCGTATTCGCAAAGCGCCAAAGAAGGGCGTGGAAGTGAAAGTGATGGGCACCGAGGCACTGGACGACTTTGTGCGCATTATGCAGGAGACCGGGGAGCGGGACAACTTCTCCACCCGGCCGAAAAGCTATTTTGAGCAGATTATGAACTGTATGGGCGAGGACTGCCGCCTGTATATGGCCTACTATGAGGGCAAAGCCATTGCCGGCACCCTGGCCATCAAGTGGGGGCAGAATGTGATGAAGTACCAGTACGGCGCCTCCTCCAACGCCCACCGCAATGTGTACCCCAACTACGCCCTGCAATGGGCCATGATGCAGTGGGGTATGGAATGCGGCTGCAAGGTCTATGACTTTGGCGGCATCAGCGGCGACTGCCAAAACCCGGACAATCCCCACTACGGTCTGTGGCGGTTTAAGCACGGCTTTGGCGGATATATGAAAGAATTTATCGGCGAGTTTGACTATGTGATCAACAAGCCGGTGTACCACCTGTATAACCTGGCAACAAAGGTATTGGAAAAAGTAAGAAAATGAGCAGATATGTAATTGATAAAACCGCCCTGATGGAGAATGTGCGCTACCTGCAAAAGAAAGCGGGCGTGCCGATTATCGGCGTGGTTAAGGGCAACGGCTACGGCTTTGGCCTGACGGAGCTGGCACTGATCTTAGAGCACTGCGGTATCACCACCCTGGCGGTAACGGAAGTAACGGACATTGCCCCCCTGCGGGCAGTGCTGCAACCGGGCACGGATATTCTTGTGATGCGCTCCACCTGCGTGGAGAGCGAGGCGCGCCATATTGCGAACGCCGGCTGCATTGCCACCATCGGCAGCACCCGGGCGGCGCAGGTAATGCAGACGGCGGCTGCCGATTTAGGTGTCCGGGTCAAGTGCCATTTGAAGATCGACACCGGTATGGGGCGCTACGGCTTTTTGCCCGCCCAGGTAGCGGAGGCCATTGCCTGCTACGACCTGCCCAATTTGGACTTCACCGGCGCATACACCCACTTTAGCAGCGCCTTTCACGACAAGGCCAAAACCATTGCCCAGCTGGAAGTGTTTAAGGACACCCTGGCTCAGATCGAAAAGGCCGGCAAGACCGTAGGCACCCGCCACGCGGCCAACTCCCCCGCTCTGCTGAATGTGGAGCATGTGGCGCTGGATGCGGTACGCATTGGCTCCGCCTTTACCGGCCGGGTGATCACCCATAACGAGACGCCCCTCCACCGCCTGGGCCGACTGGAGGCGGAAGTGGTGGACATGAAGGAAGTACCCGCCGGTTATGCGGTGGGCTACAACGGCACATTTGTCACTAAGCGCCCCACCACCATTGCCATTGTGCCTATGGGGCATTACGACGGCTTTGGCCTGACTAAGGAGAAAGAGGACCACAACTTCCACAGCGTGCTCTCTGCCCTAAAGCAATTTTTCAAGAAAACCCATTTGACCGTCACCATCGGCGGCAAAGCCTACCCGGTGATCGGCGAGGTGGGGCTGTCCCACACGGCGGTGGATGTGACCGGCAGCGGCGTGCAGCCCGGCGATATTGCCACCTGCGACCTGTCGCCCCTGATGGTCAATCCCCGGGTGCCACGGGTCTATACGGAATAACAAACAGACAAAAGGTCAGTACCCTGTATCGGTACTGACCTTTTTTTATTTGTATTCAAAATTCCAGCACGCCCGGCTCCACCGCCGGATCGTGATTGGCCAGGCAAGCGATACAGTCCGGCCGCTGACTTTGGGCCTGGATCCAGCGGAGAGCGGCCAACTGAGCCTTTTTGTCCAGCGAGATCCCCGGCAGGTTCAGCTGCTCCCAGGAGCGGGGCGCATACCCGCCGTCAGACACCAGCAGCACAAAGCCGTCTTTGCCCTGCACCTGCACGGCAAACAGGCCCTTGGCGTGGCCGTGAATATCCACCAGCCGCACCGTGCCGTCGCCAAACAGATCATAGGCGTTGCCAAAGGGGCCGCCCTGCGTGTTCCAGTCAAAAGGTTCCAGCGGCACGCCCTGCCACCATTTCTTTTGGAACCGCACCAGACCGTGGCGATCGCAGTATTCCAGCTCCTGCCGCGCCACCAAAATATGCTTGGCGCCCCGCAGCGCCTGTAAGCCGCTGGCGTGGTCGCAGTCCAGGTGGGTCAGCAGCAGATAATCTATATCACCGGGCTGTAAACCCATCGCTGCCAGTTGCTCGTCTGCCGCCTGCCCCGGCGGCACCACACCCTGGTTGACAAAGTACAGTAGCGGACTGCCCAAGGATCGTACCTGCGCCTTGCGGTCCAAAACGCCGTTTGGGCTCATCTCCCGGTGCCAACCGGTATCTACCAGTATGCGCCCCTTTGGGTGTTCGATCAGGTAGCAGGACACCGGCAGCCACAGCCGCTTGTTTTTGGGCGTGGTCAGCCCGGCTGCACGCAGCAGCCCGGCACCGTCCCCAAAGGGCAAATACGGCGACACGCACACCTGCCCGGTGTGCAAGATCTGCATTTTCATATTATCCCTCTTTTTTCAGTGATTTTTGGAACAAAGACAGTAGGCGCACACGCACCTTCGTAGGCACCAGCAGCGCGCCGTGGCGCAGCGCCTTAAACGGCACGCCGGGCACAATGATCAACTGCCCGCTTTGCATACCGGCAAACGCCGCCTTTGCCACAGACCGGGGCTGCATGGAAACAATACTGTCCTTACGCCCGGCATTGGCAGACCAGTTGGTGCGTACCGGCCCCGGGCACAGCACAGACACCGTCACGCCGCTGCCCAGCAGCTCGCCGTACATGGCCTCGCTCATATAGCGCTCATAAGCCTTTGTGGGACCATACACATTCAGTCCCGGATCCGGCAGATAGCCGCTCAGGCTGGCTACATTCAAAATACGCCCGCTGCCACGGCGCACCATATCCTCGCCGATATAACGGTTCAGCAGTGTGCAACTGACCACATTCAGGTTCATCAGTTCTTGCAGCTTTTCCGGGGCCACATCCACCAGCCGCCCCACCGTTCCGGCACCGGCATTGTTGACGAACTGGTCCACTGTGATCTCCCGGCGGCAAAGTTCCCGGTACAGCACCTCTGCACCGTCAGGTGCAGAAAGATCCGCCACAACGGTCTGCACCCGGGCGCCATAGGCCCTTTGCAGTTCGGCAGCCGCCGCTTGCAATTTGTCTTCACTGCGTGCCGCCAGTACCAAATCAAAATGATGGGCGGCAAACTCCTTTGCCAGTTCCAGACCGATACCGCCGGAGCCGCCGGTGATCAGTACCGTTTGGCCGATGCCGTCCGTGTGTGCTGCCGCAGCGTGCTGACAGACCGCACTGCCTGCCGCCACGCCAATACCCGCCAGGGCCGCTGCCCCGGCAAAAATTTTTTTATCCATAAAAACACGCCCTTTCCGTTTGCTTTATTATAACAAACAAAAAGGGCGCCGAGAACGACACATAAAGGCAAAGTGTTCAGACTTTGCCCTGATTTTCCAGCACGGACTTCAAATACGCAAAGGCGGATCCCAGCTGTGGCACATCCACCCGGTCCGGGTGGGAGAGCCAATAGGTGTAGCACCCCAGCACCGCACTGGCAAAGATCTCCAGCTCCAGCTCCAAATTGGGGCGGAACTTAGAATAATGCGACCGGGCGTGGGCGATGATCGCCGCCTTGAACCCAGCAAGAAAGCGGGCGTTGGGCTGCGCCACCAAAAAGGCATAAAAGCCACGGCGGTGCTGCCGGATATAGTCCATTGTACGATAAAATGCAGCGGTGCTCTCCGGCCCGTACAGCCCTGCCGACGCTGCTGTTATACCGGCGATCAGCTCCTGTTCCACCGCCTGCTGTACTGCGTCCAGATCCGTATAATAAAGATAAAATGTGGTGCGGGCAATGGGAATTTGGCGACACAGTTCACGCACCGTCAACCGCTGCCCTGTCCCACCGGCATACAGCTCCACAAAAGTGCGGCGGATCAGTTCTTCCGTATCCCACATAGGCACCTCCTACTTCTTAAACACGCTGCGCAGGCGCTTTTCGATCTTGCGGGCGTACAGCAGCTCTGCCACCCCCAGCAGCCGTTCGTAAAGAAAAAACAGCAAATTCATTGCCAGCCAAAAGCCCACCAGGAGCCACTTGTTGCCGCTGACGGCGTCCATAGGCACGGCAAACACATACACCAGCAGCAAATTCACTGCCGCCAGCGCCGCGTTAAACAGCAAACACTCGGCGGCCAGCGCCAACGCCCGGGGCCGCAGCCGCCCGATCCACTGGCGCACAATGGTATAATAGCCGAAAAAGAGCACATACATCAGCATACACTCCTTGTCCGGCACCAAAAAGAAGCTGAGCAGCGCCGTAGACACATAGGTGACCCACGCTGTGCCGTAACCAAAGGTACGCACCAGCACCACCATCAGCACCCCGGTAAGCATAGGGCACACATAGGCCAGCACCGTCACCACGCCGCCGAAAAACAGCAGCAGCACGCTCAGCGCCGTACAAATGCCGCTCATCGCCACCTTAGCCGCAGGGCGCATACGCCCACCTCCCTTTCCGTTTGTGCTTATTATAATCCATTTGCCTAAATCTGTAAAGATTATGAATAAGCGGTAAACATTTGGCAACTTGCAGCCGTAGCTATTGCCTTTTATGTATAAAAAGATTATAATATAGAAGATATTACGGTGCAGAGCACCAAAAGGAGCGTGTTCCCTTTGAAAAAGAGTATTGCATTGATCGTGGCGCTGAGCGTACTGGTCTGCGGCGTCTTTGCAGCCTGCTCTTCCAAAAAGACGGACGGACAGGACACCACCGCCGACACCACCCAAGCCGGTTTGGCCAATGCAGACACGGAGTTCGGCACAGAGGTCAATAAAGACGGCAAAGAAGTGGATGTGGTCTACGAAAAGGACAAAAAGGGCAAGACCGTGGCCTATGAGATCGACAAAAACGGCGAGAAGGTAACGGACAAGAACGGCAAGGAAGTCACCGTTCCCATCAAAGAGACCACCACCAAAAAGGGCGATACCACTACGAAGAAGAACAGCAGCGGCAAGGGTGAGACCCCCACCAACGGGCCCACTACGCCCCAAACCACAGACAATAAGGGCGAGACCACCGATAAAGAGCTGACCACCATTGAGGCGTCTAAGGACAAGGTGCCCTCCACCGGTGACAGCGGCAAAAAAGTAATCTTCTCCCAGCAGGACCTGGAGCGCATTGCAGCCATGCTGGAGGTGCCCGGCCTGTACAAGTTCAGCTATGAGAACAAGGACGGCGTCAGTGCCGAAATGGCTACCCATGTGGCTGTTTGGATGGCTGCCCGGGAGGACATCAAAGGCACCAGCTTCCCCTCCGGCACCATTGTGCTGGACCTGTTCAAATATTATGGTCAAACGGTGGTGAACTTTAAGAGCAACTGCAACGCGGCGGCCAAAAAAGAGAACGCCCCCATCAGTTACAGCAATAAGGACAGCGTGTTCACCATCACCAGGGGTGAGGATAAACAGCAGTCCGTAAAGATCAACCGGGTAGAGTCCCTGGGCAACAACAACTACTACAAGGTCACCGCCTCCGTCAGCGGCGTAAAGAGCTGCAAAAAGGTGGTCGCCATTGTACAGAAGAACCGCCTGGATACAGACCTGGGCTTCTCCGTCAAGGCGCTGAAGTGGTCTTAAATCCATAAATAGTTAATAGAAAAGCGCACAGGTGAAAACCTGTGCGCTTTTTTTATGCTCTCTACTCAGTAGAGTTTCTTGCCCGCCTCAATGTCCATAATTTGGTCAATACGGGTCTGGTGGCGGCCGCCCTCAAAGGGGGTGGTCAGGAACACCTGCACCAGCTCCAGTGCCAGCCCGGCGCCCACCACACGGTCACCCATACACAGCACATTGGCGTCATTATGGGCGCGGGTGTACTTGGCGCTGAAATAGTCGGAGCAGCAGGCGGCGCGAATGCCCTTGACTTTGTTGGCAGCCATAGAGATACCAATGCCGGTACCGCAGCACAAAATGGCCTTTTCGCAAGTACCGTCTACCACCAAATCACAAGCCTTTTGGGCGCTGATGGCGTAGTCGTAGCGTTCCGGGGAATAGCAGCCCACATCTTCTACTTCATAGCCCTGCTCCAGCAGCACCTTTTTGATCTCCTCTTTCAGCGGGAAGCCCGCATGATCGGAACCCATTGCAATCTTCATTGTTATTCTCCTTTTTTTAATTTTAACTGCCGTTCCGCCTGGCTGAGCCGCAAATATACAGGCATCAGCGCAGCGGCGGGCATGGTTTTCTGTTTTTGGGCGGCCAGGGCCACGCCGGGCCCGGTCACATACTGCCGCTCCGGCGGGGCTACCTCCCCTGCCGGGAACAAGGGCGCAAACAGCCGGGCGCCGTCACCGGCCAGGATCACCCGATCATAGGCGGCCAATTCTCCGGCCAACGCAGCGCCGTCCACAGCCCGGTCCGGGCAAAGGCGCTCCACCTTGCCGTCCTGCACACGGAAAAGGGCGTTATAGAACTGCCCGCGGCGGGCGTCCATCACCACGCAGATCACTGCGTTCTCCTCCGGGAACTGGTACGCCACCGCTTCCAGAGCAGACACGGCAATACAGGGAATATCCCGGTCAAAAGCAAGGCCTTTCACGGTAGCCACCCCGATCCGCACCCCGGTAAAGGAACCGGGACCGGCAGTGACGGCAATGGCGTCCAGGTCTGCCACCGGGGTATCCCCCAGCACCCGCCGGATCATAGGCAGCAGGGTCTCGCTGTGGGTCAGGCCGTTATGGAGGAAGTCGCTGCGCACCACAGTGCCGTCCCCATTGCAAAGGGCCGCGGCTGCCGTTACAGATGACGCATCTACCGCAAGGATCATACTTTCTCCTCCTCTTTGTTATAGATCTCAATGGTGCGGTCCTGCTCCCCGGTTTTGGTGATCTCCACCATCAGGGTATCCGGCGGCAGCGCGCCGTACACATTTTCGCTCCATTCGATAGCCAGGTAGGCGCCGGTGTCCAAATAATCAAAGAACCCGGTGGAATACAGATCGTCCCAGCTGTCTACCCGGTACATATCAAAATGGTGCAGGGTCACATTCCCCTGCCGATAGGTATTGCAAATGGCAAAGGTGGGCGAGGTCACATCTACCGTCAGCCCCAGCCCTTTGGCAAGCCCGGCGGTAAAGGCAGTCTTGCCCGCCCCCAGGTCGCCCAAATAGGCGATCACCGAGCCGGTTGGCAAGGTCTTTGCCAGATCGGCAGCAATACGCACCGTATCTTCATAACTGTGGGAATGAAATACCTGCATCAGAACAGCCCCACGGTGTTGCCCTGATCGTCCACATCAATGCGATAGGCCGCCGGTGATTTGGACAGGCCGGGCATAATCATTACATTGCCGGTCTGGCACACCAGGAACCCGGCACCGGCAGACAGACTGGCGCTGCTGACGGTAATGCGAAAGCCGGTGGGCCGCCCCAGCTTTGTGGGGTCGTCAGACAGGCTGTACTGGGTCTTTGCCATACACACCGGGAGTTTGTCTGCCCCCAGGGCAATAAAGCCGTCAATGGCCTTTTTAGCTGCCTTGGTATAGTCCACACCGTCGGCGCCGTAGACCTCTTTGGCGATCTTCTCGATCTTCTCATACACCGGCAGATCCAGGTCATACAGGGTATGGAAGTGATTTTCCTTTTCACAGGCGGCAGCCACTTTCTCCGCCAACTCCACGCTGCCGGCACCACCCTCTGCAAAGCACTTGGTCACGGCAAAATCCGCACCTGCCGCCTTGCAGATCTGCTCTACATAGTCGATCTCCGCCCGGGTGTCCGCATAGAAGTGGTTGATAGCCACCACCACCGGCACACCGAATTTCTTTAAGTTCTCAATATGGGCCAGCAGGTTGACGGAACCGGCGCGCAGGGCGTCCATATTCTCTTCTTTCAGCTGATCTTTAGGCACGCCACCGTTATACTTCATAGACCGCACGGTAGACACCAGCACCACGCAGGCGGGGGTCAGTCCCGCATAGCGGCACTTAATGTCAAAGAACTTCTCCGCCCCCAGGTCGGAGCCAAAGCCCGCCTCGGTAATGGCGTAGTCGCCCAGCTTCAACGCGGTTTTGGTGGCCCGCACGGAGTTGCAGCCGTGGGCAATATTGGCAAAGGGGCCGCCGTGCATAATGGCAGGTGTATTCTCCAAGGTCTGCACCAAATTAGGCTTAATCGCGTCTTTCAGCAGCACGGTCATGGCGCCGTTTGCCTGAATATCCCGGGCATACACCGGCGCACCGTCATAGGTATAGGCTACCAAAATATCGCCCAGCCGCTTTTTCAGATCTTGCAGATCCTCGGCAAGGCAAAGGATCGCCATCACCTCGCTGGCAACGGTAATGCAGAAGTGGTCCTCCCGGGGCACGCCGTTCAGGGTGCCGCCCAGGGAGCAGATAATATTGCGCAGGGCGCGGTCGTTCATATCCATACACCGCTTGACCTGCACACGGCGGGGGTCGATCCCCAGCACATTCCCCTGCTGAATATGATTATCCAGCAGCGCGCACATCAAATTGTTGGCACTGGTAATGGCGTGCAGATCGCCGGTAAAGTGCAGGTTAATGTCCTCCATAGGCACCACCTGGCTGTAGCCGCCGCCGGCAGCGCCGCCCTTAATGCCAAACACCGGCCCCAGAGACGGCTCTCGCAGTGCGATCACCGCATTCTTGCCCAGTTTGCACATTGCCTGGCCCAGGCCGATACTCACCGTGGTCTTGCCCTCACCGGCAGGGGTGGGGTTCACCGCCGTCACCAGCACCAGCTTGCCGTCCGGCCGGTCTTGCAGCCGAGAAAGCAGGTCATCGGACAGTTTGGCCTTATAATGGCCGTAGGGCTCCAGCTCCTCCGGCTGAATGCCCAGCCCGGCAGCCACATCCGTAATTCTCTTCATTTTTGCCTGTGCGGCGATCTCAATATCTGTCAGCATATACATACTCCTGTACGCGCCGCAAAGGGCGCAGCATTTCTCGCCTGCTATTATAACACAAGGCATAAAATATTCCAAGTAATAATTGCCCGCTTCTCTTGAATTCTGGCAAAAATCATAATATAATAAAGACTACCCTGTAATGAGAGGAGGCAGATCGTGCACAGTCGGCAAAAACAATCGCCGCTGTTGGAATTTTTTTCCGGTTTAGATTACATAACATTGCTGACCGCCATGGTCGGCTCCCTATACGGTTTGGCGCTGGTGTACAGCGCCACCCACTCCACCTTAAAGGACGGCAAGATCATCAGCAGCGATGTGCGCTCTATGCTCCTGTCTGTGGCGCTGGGCGTGGTGATCTGCCTGCTGGTGTCCAATGTGAACTACGAGGCGGTAGCCAAGCTGTGGCCGGTGATCGCCGCCGGGTGCGTGGGTCTGATGATCTACACCTTCTTCTTTGGCATTGCGCCGGACGCCCGGCAGGACGCCCGCAGTTGGATCGACCTGAAGGTGCTGACCTTCCAGTCCTCTGAGCTGCTGAAAGTGGGCTTTATCATCTCTTTCTCTTACCATCTGGATATGGTGCGGGACAAGATCAATAAAATACGCACTATCATTCCCCTGGTGATCCACGGTATGATCCCCATTGGACTGGTGCTGATGACCGGTGACGCCGGGTCTGCCCTGATCTTCCTGATCATGTTTATCGGTATGCTGTTCTTTGCCCGTATCAACATCGGCTATTTCTTAGCCGGGTTCTGCGCGCTGATCGTAGGCTTTGTGGCCGCCTGGAAGTTGAAGCTGATCTCCGGCTTGCAGCGGGAGCGGATCATTGCTCTATTTTACCCGGAGCAGTACGAGAGCACCATGTACCAGCAGAATAACGGCAAGATCGCCATGGGCAACGGCGGGTTCTTCGGCCAGGGCTTCTTAAAGGGCGATATGACCCAAAGCGGCGCCGTACCGGAAAATCAGAACGATATGATCCTGTCCGTAGCCGGTGAGGAATTCGGCTTTATCGGTGCGCTGGCAGTGATCTTGATTTTAACGGTACTGATCCTGCGGGTGGGCCAAACCGGCCTGCGTGCCCGGGATAACGGCGGCTACCTAATGTGCAGCGGCATTGCCGTAATGCTCTTTGCCCAAACCTTTGTCAACATCGGCATGGAACTGAGCCTGCTGCCCTGCATCGGCATCACCCTGCCCCTGTTCTCCGCCGGCGGCTCCTCATCGCTGTGTATCTACCTGGCCCTGGGGATCGAGATGAGCGTGTACCGTTACAGCAAGTCCCAAACCGGCGCCATGTTCTATACCAAATAACCAACAGCAAAACGCAAAAAAGCGATCGGACAAAATCGTCCGGTCGCTCTTTTTATTGTACTTTTTTATTTATTGCTGCTTGCGGGCTTTCCCTTGAGAAAGAAACAATCCCGTGAGGGTCAGTGCCGTACCGGCAACCGACAGGGGCGTCATGGCCTCATGCAGCAGCAAGGCGGAGGCAACCACAGTGATCACCGGCACCAAATAAATGCAAACGCTGGTCTTTACCGCGCCCAACACCCGCACCGCAAAATTCCAAGACACAAAGCACAGCGCAGACGCACCAAGTCCCAGGAACAGCAAATTCAGCAGATTGGCAGGTTGGCCAAATCGAGTCATGTCCGGCTGGAAGTGAAAGAAAAACATGGCCGGCAGCATAAAGAGAATACCATAGGCAAACACCCGCCGGGTCGTCAAGATTGTGGGATAGCCAAAAGCGGCGATCTTCTTGGTCAAAACAGAATACACGGCCCACACCAGTGCCGCCAGCAAAGCCAGCAGATCGCCCAATGGGTTCAGCTGCAATCGACTACCGTTAAAGGCTACTAGGCATATTCCCGCCATAGCCACCGCAAACCCAATATAGAAGCGCGCGTCCAGGCAGCCCTCCTCCCGCAAAAACACACGGCTCAACAGTGCGGTAAAAAGCGGAGCAACGGAGATGATCACGCCTACATTGGACGCCATTGTGTAAGTAAGCGCAATATTCTCCAGCAAATAATACAGGCAAATGCCAGTCAATCCGGCCGCTGCAAACAGCAACTCCTGTGCACGAGTGGTGCCGCGCAACAGGCGCGGGCAAAATACCAACAGCGCCAAAAAGCCCAGTACAAAGCGGAACAGCAAGATCTCCACCGGCTGAAAAGAAGCCAGCAGCACTTTAGTGGAAATAAAAGTGGTGCCCCATATACCAATGGTCAGCAGTGCACATAGATAGCCAAAGCGGGAATTCTCTTTCATATTACAAGTCCTTTTCTGCTTGATTTTTCAGGTACATCATACGATATGCACCGGGCGCCATACCCATGTACCTGCTAAAATATCGACTCAGATGGCTCTGGTCGGAAAAGCCGGTGCGCAGTGCTGCCTCTGCCGGAGGCACACCCTGTTCCAGCAGGGCCTGGGCTTGCCCCACCCGCACACTTTCCAAATAACCGTAAGGGGTGGAGCCGGTGGCAGCAAAGCAGCGCAGCAGCGCCGATTTGCTCAAGCCGACGCAGCGGCAAAGATCCTCCAGGCTCAAGTGCCGATCATAACAGCGCTCCATATAGCGGCAGGCGGTCTGTACCTCCGGCCGATACGACACCGATGGTACGGACCGGGTGCAGCGATCAAACAGCGCCGCCATAAATTGCAGCAGCGCTTCCCGCCGCACCGCTGGCTCAACACCCTCTGTAAGGGCGGTATGCAGGTGGCAGAACGATCGGTTCAGTTCTCGGTCCTGTACCACGGCAGGCGCCAGAGCAGGTACGGTCCGGCTACCGGTCACCGCCTGGTACAGGCTGGCCATGGTCTCTCGGGGAATATGCAGTGCCCGGTAGGTCAGATCGCGTTCGTCCCCGGGTGTGCAGCCGTGCACATCGCCCGGATTCAGCACCAGCAACTGCCCGGCGCACAAGGTCCGTGCACCGTCTCTGCAAAAGAGCGTGCGACACCCGGCCTGCACATAGCCGATCACATAGTATGTATGAAAATGAGAAGGAAACGGTCGGGTGTAGCCGCGAAAGCAACAGGCGTCCAGCCTCAGCACCGGGTCGTGCACGAATTGTTTACGCATATCGTCCAAAAGAGCACCTCCACCGTGCATTTTACCACATTTGCTCGGAAATGACTTGTAAAATATCCCCATTTTGGCAAAAAAAAGAAGTACCCTGCGGTACTTCTTTTTTCCTATTTAGCCTTTGATCAGGTCATCGTAAAAATCAAAGCAATCAAAGGTGGCAAAGTAATCCTTGGGGGTCTCTGCCCGGCGGATCATCTGGAAAGTGCCGTCGGTCTTTAGCAGGATCTCCGCACTTTTCAGCTTGCCGTTATAATTGTAGCCCATGGAGAAACCGTGGGCACCGGCGTCGTGGATAAACAGCAAATCGCCGCGCTCGATCTCCGGCAGCATACGGTCCACGGCGAACTTGTCGCAGTTCTCGCACAGGGAGCCGGTCACATCGTACTTATGGTCGCAGGGCTGATCTTCCTTGCCCAGCACCGTTACATGGTGATAAGCGCCGTAAATGGCCGGGCGCATCAGGTTCACGGCGCAGGCGTCTACGCCCACATACTCTTTATAAGTATGCTTTTCGTTAATGGCGCGGGTCACCAGACCGCCGTAGGGGCCCATCATAAAGCGGCCCAGTTCGGTATAAATCGCCACATCGCCCATACCGTTGGCGGTGAGCACCTCGTCATACACCTTATGTACACCGGCGCCGATCTTCAAAATATCGTTGGGCTCCTGCTCCGGGCGGTAAGGAATGCCAACGCCGCCGGACAGGTTGATAAAGCTGATCTTTACACCCAGCTCGTTCTTCAGCCGCACCGCCACATCAAACAGCACCTTGGCCAGCAGCGGATAATACTCGTTGGTCACCGTGTTGGAGCACAGGAACGCGTGCAGGCCGAACTCCTCTACCCCCTTGGACTTCATGATCCGAAAGGCCTCAAACAGCTGCTCGGTGGTCATACCGTACTTGGCGTCCCCCGGGTTGTCCATAATATCATTGGTGATCTTGAACATACCGCCGGGATTGTAACGGCAGCTCATTTTGCGGGGCAGCTTGCCGCAGGCTTTTTCCACCGCTTCAATATGGGTAATATCGTCCAGGTTGATGATACCGCCCAGGTCGTTACAGTATTTGAACTCCTCCAGGGGCGTGTCGTTGGAAGAAAACATAATGTCCTCCCCCACGGCGCCGATGGCCTTGGAGAGCATCAGTTCCGTCTTGGACGAGCAGTCACAGCCGCAGCCGTACTCCCGCAGAATGTTAATGAGAAAGGGGTTGGGCGTTGCCTTTACGGCAAAGAACTCCTTGTAGCCCTTGTTCCAGGCAAAAGCCTCTTTCAGCTTGGCCGCATTCTCCCGAATGCCCCGCTCATCGTACAGATGAAAGGGGGTGGGAAACTGCGCTGCGATCTCCTCCGCCTTTTCCTTGGTGACAAAAGGTAATTTCTCCATCTTTTCTATCCTCCGCTTCTATCATTCCGACTGGCAGGCCTGTTCGATCACGGCCTTTAGCTCCTCGCTCCCCTGCCCTTTTACAGAGGAGAACGGGATCACCTGCACGCCTGCGCCCAGGTCCGGCAGCTCCGTGCCCAGTTCTTCCAGTCTTTTTTTATACTGAGTGGGTTTTAATTTATCCGCCTTGGTGAGTACCACCACAAAGGGCAGGCCGATCTGCTGCAAAAAGTCGATCATTTGCAGGTCGTCCGCCGTGGGGGCGTGGCGCATATCGATCAACTGCACCACCAGGCGAATGGGCCGTCCGCTTTGGAAATAGCCCTCCATCAACTCGCCAAACCGCTTTTTCTCCGCCTTAGAGATCTTGGCGTAGCCGTAACCGGGCAGGTCCACAAAGTGCACGCCGTCCACATCGTAAAAGTTGACGGTCACCGTCTTGCCGGGTACGGAACTGACCCGGGCAAGGGACTTGCGGTTAAACAGGCGGTTGAGCAGTGAGCTTTTGCCCACATTGGAGCGCCCGGCAAAGGCGATCTCGATCCCATCTGCCGGGGGCAGCTGGGCAGAAATGCCAAAGGCGCGATCAAAGGTTGCTTTGTTATAATTCATAGGCACCTCACTGGGCCACCGGCCGATCGGCACGCTTGGACTTGGCCACCGGCACAGCGGCGGGCTTGTCCTCCCGGGCAGTGGGTGTGGGCATATATTCCAGCGCAATGGGCAGCACCTGGTCAAAGGTATCTACCGGTACAAAGCGCACGCCCGCTTTCACCTCTTCGCCGATCTCCTGCAAGTCCTTGCTGTTCTCCACCGGAATGATCACCGTGGAGCAACCGGCCTTGTAGGCGGCCATACTCTTTTCTTTCAATCCGCCGATGGGCAGCGCCCGCCCTTTCAGGCTGATCTCGCCGGTCATAGCCACATCACAGCGAATGGGAATACCGGTCAGCTCACTGACCAGCGCCGTGGTGATGGCCAGTCCGGCAGAGGGGCCGTCCTTGGGAATGGCCGCCTCCGGGGCGTGGATATGCAGGTCTTTATTCTTATAGAACTGATCGTCAATACCGTAGGCGTCTGCGCGGGAGCGGATAAAGCCCACGGCGGTCTTGACGCTCTCGGTCATTACATCGCCTAAATTACCGGTGATCTGCACCTTGCCGGTGCCCGGGAAAGCAGACACTTCAATGGGCAGCATGGTGCCGCCTACGGAGGTCCAGGCCAGGCCGTTGACCACGCCCACCTGGTTCTCGCCGGGGATCAGGTCGTCGGTGTACTTGGGCACGCCCAGGTAGTCCTGCAAGTTCTTCTCGTTCACACGGAAGGACTTGTCGCCGCTTTCCAGCGCTACGGACGCCTTGCGGCACAGGGTGCCGATACATTTCTCCAGCCGCCGCACACCGGCCTCGCGGGTGTAGTGCGCAATGATCTCCTCCAGCGCGCCGTCTGTCACCTTAAATTCTCTGGCGGTCAGCGCGTGCTTGGCCATTTCTTTCTTCACCAAGTGGTCCTTGGCGATACGGAACTTCTCCGTAGCGGTATAGGAGCCCAGCTCAATGACCTCCATACGGTCAAACAGCGGCGGGGCAATGGTGGAGGTGTCGTTGGCGGTGGTGATAAACAGCACCTTGGACAGGTCCACCGGAAACTCAATATAATGATCGGCAAAGGTGTTGTTCTGCTCCGGGTCCAGCGCCTCCAACAATGCGGAGGAGGGGTCGCCCTTAATGTCATTGCCGATCTTGTCGATCTCATCCAGCAGGATAATGGGGTTCATACTGCCGCTTTTGATCACCGCGTCAATAATGCGGCCGGGCATAGCGCCGATATAGGTTTTTCTGTGGCCGCGGATCTCCGCCTCATCGTGAACGCCGCCCAGCGCCACCCGCACATACTTGCGGTTCATAGCCTTTGCCAGGGACTTGACGATAGAGGTTTTGCCCACCCCGGGCGGGCCTGCCAGGCAAAGGATCTGGCCGGAGAAGTCCGGGTTGCGCCGCAGCACCGCCAGGGACTCTACAATGCGGTCCTTTACTTTATCCAGGCCGTAATGGTCCTTATCCAGCACCTTGCGGGCACGGTCCAGGCGCATATTGTCCTTTGTGTATGTACCAAACGGAATTTCCAGGCATTTGTCCAGGTAATTGCGCACCACCGTGGCCTCGTGGGAGCCTTGGGGCATTTTGGCCAGCTTGTCACATTCTTTGAGCAAGTGGGTTTTGGCCTCTTCGTCGCAGCGCAGCTTGCCGATCTTCTCCCGGTAGCCGTCCGCTTCCTCCTGGGGGTTGTCCTCCTCGCCCAGGGACTCGGAGATCACCCGCATTTCCTCCCGCAGGTAATACTCCCGCTGGTTTTTGTCGATCTCGGCCTGCACCCGCTCGTGCAGCTCCGTTTCGATCTCCAGGGTGGTATTCTCCTTGCTCAGGAGCATTAAGAGCATACGCAGCCGCTCGCCCGGGTCCAGGCACTCCAGCACATCCTGCTTGTCCGCATAATCCATAAAGGTGTTGGAGCAGATATAGTCCGCCAGGGGGCCGTTCTCCTGGTAAGCAAGCACCTTGGCGATCACATCGTTGCTGATCTTAGGCACCATCTCGGCGTAATGCTCAAATTCTTTCTTCACCGCACGGCGATAGGCGTTGGCCCGGTCCGGATCCAACCGATCCTCCGGCTCCTCCAGCGGCTGCACCACCGCAGAGAGAAATGGCTTGGTGCGCACAAACGCCATTAAAGCGCCGCGCCCGTCGCCCTCGGCCACCACGCGCATATTTTCGCTGCCGGGAATGCGCATCATCTGCCGCACAGAGCAGATCACGCCCACGCCGAACAGATCGTCCAGCCCCGGGTCGTCCACCGCCGCGTCCTTTTGGGACACCAAAAAGATCTTTTGATCTGCGTTCATAGCCGCTTTCAGCGCGGCAACGCTCTTTTTGCGCCCCACATCAAAGTGCAGCACCATATCCGGGAACATCACCAGTCCCCGCAACGGGATCACCGGAAAGTCCGGTGCCGTCTCAAAAATGTTCATCTCGTCCATCTATAAAACCTACTTCTAAATGCAAAATGCAAAAAATCATCAGCATAAAAAAATCGCTACGCAGTATTATATAATAAAATATATAAAAAGGCAACCCAATATATAAAAAGGCAACCCGAGAAGAAAAAAAGAGCGCAATACGCCGCTGCGCACTGCACTCCTTTGCTTATGCGTTCTTCAGAGCGTCGGCCGTCAGGTCGTGGCTCTCCTTCTTGGGATTGCGCAAAATGATCGGTTCCGCACCGTTGCGCACCGTCTCCGGGGTGATGGTCACCTTCTCCACCGTGCTGTCGCTGGGGATCTGGAACATCAGTTCCTTTAAGGTGGACTCAAACACACTGCGCAGACCGCGGGCGCCGGTTTTGCGCTCCAGGGTCACATCGGCCATAGCCTCCAGCGCCTCCGGCTGGAACTCCAGCTGCACCCCGTCCATCTGGAACATACGGGTGTACTGCTTTACAATGGAATTCTTCGGCTCCGTCATAATGCGGATCAGCGCCGGTTTATCCAAGTTCTCCAAAACGGCGATCACGGGAATACGCCCGATCAGCTCCGGGATCAGCCCGTACTTCACCAGATCGTGCTGCTCCACCCGCTCCATCACGCGGTTTTCGTCCACATCTTCCGCCTGAATATCCGCGCCAAAGCCCATGGACTTGCCGCCGATCCGCTTCTCAATGATCTTCTCGATACCGTCAAAGGCACCGCCGCAGATAAAGAGAATGTTGGTGGTGTCGATCTGAATAAACTCCTGCTGGGGGTGCTTGCGCCCGCCGCCGGGGGGTACATTGGACACTGTGCCCTCCAAAATTTTCAGCAGCGCCTGCTGCACGCCCTCGCCGCTTACATCGCGGGTAATGGAGCGGTTCTCGCTCTTGCGGCTGATCTTGTCGATCTCGTCCACATAGATAATGCCCCGCTCGGCGCGCTCCACATCAAAGTCCGCCGCCTGGATCAGGCGCAGCAGAATGTTCTCCACATCCTCGCCCACATAGCCGGCCTCGGTCAGGGTGGTGGCGTCTGCAATGGCAAAGGGCACATTGAGTATCTTTGCCAAGGTCTGGGCCAGCATAGTCTTGCCCACGCCGGTGGGGCCCATCAACAAAATATTGCTCTTTTGCAGCTCCACATCGTCCTTTTGGGTGCTGAAAATGCGCTTATAGTGGTTATAAACTGCAACGGACAGCGCCTTTTTGGCCTCGTCCTGGCCGATCACATAGGCGTCCAGCTGGGCCTTGATCTCTGCCGGCTTGGGCAGCACCATATCGCCGTCCTCCCCCTGCTTGCCGGGGGCGTCCACCTGCTCGGTGCTCTGGATCAAGTCGTTGCAAAGGCGAATACACTCGTCACAGATAAATACGCCCGGGCCCTCGATCAGCTTGTGGACCATTGCCTCCGACTTGCCGCAGAAGGAGCACCGGGTCATACGGTTGTAATTGTCGTCTCGTGCCATGTGTGCACACTCCAAATCCAAAATAGAAAGACAGGACGGATGCTGCCATCCGTCCGTTTTCACAAATTATCTTTTGTCGATCACTTTATCCACCAGGCCGTACTCCAGCGCTTCCTGTGCGGTCATGCTGTTGTCTCGGTCCGTGTCCTGCACGATCTGCTCGTAGCTCTTGCCGGTGTTCTTGGCAAGAATTTCATTGAGCCGCTCTTTGGTACGCAGCAGGTTCTTGGTGGCGATCTCAATATCCGTTGCCTGACCGGTCAGGCCGTTGCCGCCGATCAAGGGCTGATGAATAAGGATCTCACTGTTGGGCAGTGCAATGCGCTTGCCCTTGGCGCCACTGGAAAGCAAGAACGCACCCATGCTGGCGGCCATACCCACGCAGATGGTGGACACATCGCACTTGATATAATTCATGGTGTCGTAGATCGCCAGACCGGCAGTTACGGAGCCGCCGGGGCTGTTGATATACAGGCTGATGTCTTTCTCACTGTCCTGGCTCTCTAAGAACAGCAGCTGGGCCACCACCAAAGAAGCGGTAGTGTCGTTCACCTGGTCAGAGAGCACGATAATACGGTCGCTGAGCAGGCGGGAATAAATATCCATGGAGCGCTCGCCGGCGCCGGTCTGCTCTACAACATAAGGGACTAAAGCCATAAAATCACTTTCCTTAAACTTAGTCTATGCAGGAACACGGTCTGTTATAATATAGACCGTGTTTTGCTTTTTCATTCAAAGGGGGCGCGGAATTACTCGGCGTCTTCCTCTTTCTTGGCGGTTTTCTTGGCAGCGGGCTTTTTAGCGGCAGTCTTTTTGGCTGCGGGCTTCTTCTCTGCCTTTTTGTCGTCTGCCTTCTTGGCAGTGGACTTCTTGGCGGCCTTCTTCTCCGCTTTCTTCTCTACCAGCTTGGCGCTGTCCACGATCAGATCCAGTGCCTTCTTGGTGGTCACATCGGCAGCGATCTGGTCAGACGGAACAGCCTTCTTGATCTGATCCGCTTCCATACCGTACTGCTGGGCCAGCTTGTCGATCTCCGCGTTGATCTCGTCCTCGGTGGCCTCCAGCTTCTCGGCTGCTACGATGGCTTCCAGTACCAGAGAAGCCTTTACCTGCTTCTCGGCGCCGTCCTTAAAGGTAGCGCGGAATGCGTCCATATCCTGACCCATGTACTGCAAGTAGGTCTGCAAGTCAATGCCCTGCGCCTGCAAGCGGTAAGCATAGTCGTTGATCATCTCGTCTGCCCGCTTGGTGAACATCACTTCCGGGATCTCCGCTTCCATACCGTCGATGGCCTGCTCCAGCAGCTGGTTCTCCAGATCGCGGCGAGCGTCCTCAGCCTTTCTCTCGCTGAGCTGCTTCTTCAGGTCGGCCTTTAACTCGTCCAGGGTGTCAAACTCGGACACATCCTTGGCGAACTCGTCGTCCAGAGCCGGTACTTCCTTGGTCTTGATCTCGTGGATCTTTACCTTAAACACAGCGTCTTTACCGGCCAGGTTCTCTGCCTGGTACTCCTCCGGGAAAGTCACATTCACATCGAACTCTTCCTCGGTCTTGTGACCGGCCACCTGCTCCTCAAAGCCGGGGATAAAGGAACCGGAACCCAGCTCCAGGGGATAATTCTCGCCCTTGCCGCCGTCAAATGCAACGCCGTCCACAAAGCCCTCAAAGTCGATCTCTGCGGTATCGCCCATCTCGGCAGCACGGTCCTCAACGGTGACCAGACGGCTGTTTCTGTCCAGCATATTGGTCAGCTCGTTGGCCACATCCTCGTCGTCTGCCTCTGTGGGCAGCTGCACAGCCTCCAGGCCCTTATACTGGCCCAGCTTGACCTCCGGGTACACAGTGACCTTCATGGTCATATCCACACCCTCGGACTTGCTGATGGTCTTTACATCCAGCTCGGAGGGAGAGTCCACCGTACGCAGACCGGCCTCCTCAATGGCAGCCGTAACAGCTGTGGGATACACGATCTCCAGTGCGTCCTCATAGAAGAAACCCTCACCGTAGAGCTTTTCGATCATGCCCTGGGTAGCCTTGCCCTTTCTGAAGCCGGGCAGTTGGATAGATTTTCTGCGCTTCAAATATGCGTCCTTGCAAGCCTGAGCGAATTCCTCAGGGGCAACGGTAACCTCGATTTCATAAACATTGGTGTCCACTTTATTGGATGATTTCAGTGCCATTGCTTTGACCTCCTCAAAATTTATCTAATATCACCGATTTGGCATTATAACATATCTATTTCTTAATTTCAAGCAAGTATTTATATTATTTAGCTTTTCTGCTCATTTGCCAATGAATAAGGGGGTGAACGCCAGGTGGTCGGCGGAGATCAGGCGAAAATCAATGCCCTGATACGCCCCCTCAAAAGCAAACCGGGCCGCTGCGCCGTGCAGGTGGCCGTAGTAGCACTTTTGCACGCCGTACTGCTGCAACAGTTCTACGATCGGGGCGCAGGCATTCCCGGTGGTCACCGGCGGATAATGGAGAAAAACGATCTTTTCTCTGTCCCCTGCCGCCTCCAGCGACATACGAATACGGCCCACTTCCCTTGCCAGCACTTTCTCGTCCTGGGCCTCCGGCGCGTCCTCAAAGAACCAGCCCCGGCTGCCGCACAGGGCCACATCGCCGTAAGGAATCGCCTGGTTGTGCAGGATCTGCAAAGTGTCAAAATGATTTTCCTGCAAATACAGGTCCATTTTGCGCTTGGTGTTCCACCAATAGTCGTGATTGCCCTTGAGCAAGATCTTTTGCCCGGGCAGGTCGTTCAAAAAGGCAAAATCTGCCGTACATTCCGAGAATTTCATGGCCCAGCTGATGTCCCCGGCGATAACTACCGTGTCCTGCGGCTCCACCAAATGGCGCCAGTTGGCCGCCAGGCGGGTGGTATAATCGCTCCAGCCGGGAAAGCTGTCCATAGGCTTGTCCGTGCCAAAGGACAAATGGGTATCTGCAATGGCATACAGCGCCATAAGGCACCTCTTTTCCGTATAAAATGCCCGCGCCTGCACAAACTATGCAGGAAGGGAGTGAAAAAAATGGACGAGATCAAAGGCATTTCCTGTGAAGTCAAGAACTGCAAGTACCACGATGGCTCCGACTGCTGCACCGCCGGTCATATCCAGGTGGGCACGCAAAACGCAAAGACCTCTACGGACACCGCGTGCGAGACCTTCCAGTGCTGCGACGGCTGTTCTTGCTAAGTAAAAAGACGAAAAAGGCAGGATATCGCATGATATCCTGCCCCAGCGTGTAGAAGCAGCTAAGTATAAATTTCTACACGCTGGCAGACATCGAGAAAGTGAGATAAATTTCGTATTTTGCGAATGGGTGCTGTACAACAG
>CAVIFY010000015.1:0-42224 GCA_963642245.1 Bifidobacteriaceae bacterium
CCGCAGTGCGGGGAGATGTCGCGCAGCGACAGAGGGGACGGGCACCGGTTAGGTGCTGTCACGAAGTGACTGAGGGATTTTATTTTTTCACTCCCCTACACGCAAAGTCCCTCTCCCATTCGTAGAACCGTTAAAGAACACACACGGAGGTATAGCTATGAACAAAGAAAAACGCGCCGCAGGGCAAAACGCTGCGGCGGCAGAAGAAGCAAGCAAATTCGGCGCAGGCGCAAGCCTGACCGAAAAGGAACAAATCAATATGGTGGCGCGGCAGGTGCTGGAGCAATACCTGCCCGCCTTTCAGGAGTTGGCGAAATGATCAAATGGAAAGTAGACACGGTGCTGGGACTGCACCAAATGATGGCAGCCGTTACCGGCGGCGATGTGGGGGTGCGAGACGCTGCTCTGCTGGAGTCCGCCATAGAGAGCGCTTACGCCACCTTTGACGGTGCGGAACTATACCCCACCCGGGAAGAAAAGGCGGCGCGGCTGGCCTTTGCGCTGATCAAGGACCACGCATTCGTAGATGGCAACAAGCGGATCGGCATTTTTGTTATGCTGTGCTTTTTACAGTTGAACGGCGTGCAGTTGCACGCAGACAACCGGGAAGTGGCCGCCTTGGGCTGGGCCGTGGCCGACGGCTCCGCCGGGTATGACAACCTGGTGGCCTGGATCCGGGCGCATACATAGGTGGAAAAATAACAAAATCAATCGTAGGGGCGGATACCATCCGCCCGTATGATTTCTCCACCGCCGACCGCGCAATCCCCCGAGTAAATTGCGCATCAATCCCTCCGTCAACGCCTTACGGCGTTGCCACCTCCCTTTACAAGGGAGGCAAATCGGTTATAAAGCCTTCGGCTCCCTTGTAAAGGGAGCTGTCACGAAGTGACTGAGGGATTGGCGGGCCGATGTGGGCATCGGCCCCTACAAAAGAATAAAAGCCGAACGGATCTTATCCCTTACACACAAAAAACCGCCCGGGCCTTACGGTCCGGGCGGTTCCCTCTCTTACGGCAAGCGAAAGATCATTTGCCGATTTGATACAGCGCAGAAGTATCTGCGGTGGTATTGTCTACATACCAGGTATGGCCGATCTGCACCACGGTCAGGTCGCAGGTGGCCAGCTGGGTGCCCTTGGCGTCCGTTAGCTGCACGGTGCAGGTGGACACGGCGCTGATGTCGCCGGTGCTGACTTCATAATTCTCCAGCAGCTGGGTATTCATCTTGGCGGTATAAGCCTTTACATCCGCCACCGACTGCACATCGGTCACGGTGGTGGTCAGCTTGTAATCCTCGCCCAGCGCCTTTTGGTAAGCGCCGATGGTCTTGTCCGTCAGCTTGACCTTGGTGTTCTCATCATAGGTCTCTTCCGTACCGGTCAGGCTCTCGCCATAGGTCTTTACATTGGCCTCCAGCGCGGTGAACATACCCTCGTCGTCCAGGTACTGGTCGCCAAACACCTGGCCCCGCACCTGCTGGTACTTGGCAAAGTAATTGGTGAACATGGCGTCCGCGTCGTCCCAGCCGTACTGACCCAGCAGCTCCACATAGTAGGGATACATGGTCTCGGTCACCTGGCCGGTGAGCGTACCGTCGTCATTCTTGGTCTTGTCGGACTTATAGCTGTCGTCGTTCAGGCCCTTTAACTTCTTGGTGTCGTCGCCGGGCTTGTAACCGGCGTCCTTATAGATCACCGGGTACATATAATACTTGCGGATAAAGTCGCCGTACTTCTCGCTCTTGCTCACCAGCGCGTACTTGTTGGCATTGTAGCCGTCGCCGGTCTGCACGATGGTGTCCGCATAAGCCTGGGCTACCTTTTCCGGCTTAAATGCAATGTACTTGCTGCTAAAGGTGGCCACGGTAGCCACGGCCAAAATGGCTGCTACCAGCAGAAATACCACCAGCGCATACAACTTGGTATTAAAAGTCTTTTCCTGTTTTGCCATTCTCGTCGCCCCCTTACTCGGCTGCTGCCACATCGGCAGTCTCTTCGCCCTCACCGGCAACCAGACCGGCGGCCTCACGGCGCTCCATCAGCTCGCGGGTAATGCGCTCTTTCTTCTCACCGACCATATCGTAGAAGAAGATGGGCACCGCCTGGAGCACAACGAACACGGCGGGAATGATGGTGTAGATCATCAGGATCTTGTTCAAAGTGGCGTCCGTCTGGGCAGCATAGGCCACATTGGCGTCACGAGATACGGCATAGCCGGACCAGGTGTACAGCAGCCAGGGACCCAGCGCCTTGGTAAAGGCGGAAGCGATCTTGGAGAACAGGCCGTAACCGGCATAAGCCAGGCCGTCCTTGCGCTGGCCGGTCTTCCACTCGATCTCGTCCACGCAGTCGGCGATCATAATATTGGGGGTCACATTGGTGTTGCCGTGCTGCAAACCGCAGAAGAAGTTCAGGATCAGGAACGGCACGATCAGGGTGCTGTTAAAGCCGATACCCTTAGACACCAGGAACAGGATCGCCAGGGAAGACGCGCCGTACACGCAGAAGAGAATAAAGGTCTTTTTGGTGGAGAACTTCTTAAGTACAAAGTTCACAAGCAGGGTGCCCACAGCGGTGCCGATACCCATAGGCAGCAGCAGCGCCAGCTTCAGGTCCTTGGACCCCAGCAGATAAATGGCGATATAGAGCGACACGGTGCCGTACACGCCGCGGCCAAAGCCGCACAGCTTGGTCAAGGACACCATCAGCAGGTTCTTGTATGTAAAGACCACCTTCACGGCGTCTTTCAGGCTCACCTTCTCCTGGGTGAAAGGCACGCGCTCTTTGTTGTTGGTAAAGAAGATCATCACAAAGAGGATCAGACCCAGGGCGCACACCGCCGTGGAGATCACCAGGTCAAGGCCCTGGCCCTCGGCGTTCTTATACTGCTGCTGGCCCATCAAGGCTTTCATCACCAGACCGACCACCATTACGACTACCATACCGCCGGACTGGCCCACGCTGCGCAGGAACGAAGCGATGGAGATGGCGGTGGAGCGCTCTGCCGGGTTGGGCGAGCACAGGGAGCCGAAGCAGTTGGACGGGCTCTCTACCGCGCAGCTAAAGGCGGTGTACAACGAGTAGATCACAAACATCCACACGATCGCCAGGGTTTGGTTAGAGGTATTGGGCGCAATGAATACCAGCATAGCCACCACGGCCAGCGGCACCACGCCAAAGCCCACCCAGGGCTTTACCTTGCCCAGCTTGGTGCGGGTGTTATCCACCAAATAGCCGATCACCAGCTCGCACACGGCGCCGATGATACCGGCCACCAGGAACACCATAGAGATGGCGTTGGCCATGGTGGTGGAGTCAAACCCCTTGCCTTTGAACGCGAAGTCAGCGAAGAAGGTGGCGGTGTAGTCCGGCATCCAGCCGGTCATCAGAGCCACGCCGAACAGACCGATACCAAAGGTAATGATCTCTGACTTCTTCATGTACTTTTTTTCCGTTTTGTCAGACATGAAAAATCCCCTTTTCCAGATTTAGTTTTGTTTTGCGTCCAGTATTATAGCACGCCGTCCGTTATTTGACAACCGTCCGGTATGTTATTTGGCACATTTGAAAATCTGTCCCGACATTGGTGGGGATGTGTTCAATATTTTGGGCGATCGTAGGGCGGGGACCACGATCAATCATTTACGCTTCTCTCAAAGAAAATGTAGGGTGCGATGCCCACATCGCACCGCAATCCCTCCGTCAACGCCTAACGGCGTTGCCACCTCCCTTTGCAAGGGAGGCGAAGATTTTATAACCGATTTGGCTCCCTTGTAAAGGGAGCTGTCAGCGCAGCTGACTGAGGGATTAACAAAACCGCCTGCGTATCTCTACGCAGGCGGTCGGTTCTTTCTATCGAAAATGTACTTATGCCTTGGCGGTCTCGCTGCCTTTTTCGCTCTTTACATAGCTCTTGGCGCTGTTGACCACGATGGTCACGCCCAGCACGATCAGCAGCACGGCAATGATCAACTGCAAGCCGTTGGCGATAAACACGGCGCCCCAGCTGGTCTGGCCGGCGGGGATCTCCACGGTAGCCGCCATCTGAATGGCCTTGATCATAGCGATCAGCCGCTGCACCAGCGCGGTAAAGGTGACGCACAGCATAATGATCAGCGGCGGGAACAGGATCTTGTTCTTTCTGCCGGTGACTTTCAGGAACACGCACAGGGTGATCAGCACCAGCGCGCTGAGCAGCTGGTTGGCAGAGCCAAACAGGGGCCAGATCTGCTGGTAGCCCACCTTGGTGAGCACATAGCCGCAGAACAGGGTGATGATGGTGGCAAAATACGGATTGCACACCACCTTGCGCCACAGGGCTGCGTGCTGCATATCGTCTACGCTGAAGATCTCCTGGAAAGACATTTTGCCGATCCGGGCCACAGCGTCCAGGGTGGTCAGTGCCAGGGCGGACACGCACATGGTCATAAACACGGTGGCTACCTGCACCGGCACGCCCATCTTCTCAAAGAACCCGGCAACGCCCCGGGAGAAGATCTGGAATGGCGTACCCTCGGCGGCCACACCGTTCTTGGCAGCGGCACCGGCCACGCACAGAGCCAGCACGGCCAGCACGCTCTCCAGGATCATAGCGCCGTAGCCAACTTTCAGCATATCCTTCTCGTTGGCAATGGTCTTAGAGGAGGTGCCGGAGGACACCAGGCTATGGAACCCGGACACGGCGCCGCAGGCCACGGTCACAAACAGAATGGGGAACATGGTGCCCAGCTTCTCATTATTGAACCCGGTAAAGGCCGGCAAATTCATGGTGGGGTGGCCGATCACCAAGCCGATGATGGCACCGGCGATCATGCACACAAACATAATGGTGGTCATATAGTCCCGGGGCTGCTTCATCAGCCAAATGGGCATAATAGCCGCCAGAAAAATGTAAGCAAACACCACGGCAGCCCACTGGGTCTTGCCCATAATAATGGGCACTTTAATGCCGATGGCAAAGGACGCAACGATAAACACCACACCCACAACAAACTCTTTCCACCCGGTCAGGTTCCACTTCTTCTGGATCAGGCCGAAGAGCACGGCAAACACCATAAACATAATGGACACCATACCGGCGGAGCCGTTGACCCCGGCGGTGGGCAGCTTTTGCAGAGTCTCCGCGTCAAAGGCAGAGAATGTGCCGGTGACCATATCCGCAAACACGGCAATGATCAGCACGGAGAACAGCCAGCAAAAGATGGTAAACAATTTGCGGCCCAGCTTGCCGATGTACTTTTCAATGAGCATACCCATGCTCTTGCCCTCGTTCTTCACAGAGGCATACAGGGCGCCGAAGTCCGTAACGGCGCCGAAGAAAACGCCGCCGATCAGGATCCACAGCAGCACCGGCACCCAGCCGAATACCGCTGCCTGAATGGCACCGGTGACCGGGCCTGCGCCTGCGATAGAGGAAAATTGATGGCTGAACACCGTCCAGCCGTTGGTCGGTACAAAGTCTTTGCCGTCGTTGTACTTCACTGCGGGGGTCTCTGCCTTGGGATCAATGCCCCAGGTCTTGGCGATATGGCGACCATACAGCACATAGCCCGCACCCAGCACAACAATGGCGATCAGTACAATAACCAATGTGTTCATTTGAAAGACTCCTTTCATTCTTCTTTTCCCAGTCAAATACAAAAACAAAAAACCCTCGTCACCGCACAGCCAATGCTGCTGTGCAAAGACGAAGGTAAAAATCAGAGACCCGCGCGTTACCACTCTGCTTGCCGGCAAAGCTGCCGACCGCTCATGCGCTGCCCGCCAAGGCGGATAGCACGCTCCGATAACGGGGAGTACCGGCACCGATTACGAAGCCCAAGGGCCGCTCACAGGTGCTGCTTGCAGGGGATAACGAGGACCGTGCCTTGCTGCCGTCTTCCACGACCGGCGGCTTTCTGTAAGCGGTGATGCGGTTCGTCCTGTCCTGTTCGTTGCATTTGACTGTTGAATTTATATTTCCAATATAGCACTTTTGCGCCATTTGTCAACACCGCAGCGGCAAAAAATCGCCCAAAACCCGCGATAACGGACAGGGGTTGGAAAACGCAGTGCACAATAACGCAATTTCCTAAAATATATTGTCTTGAAAACATTGTCAATTTGTGATATAATAATGTCGAGATTTTATATCCATCAAACAAAAAAAGAGGAGTGTTAATTATGGATTTTACAGACCATATCAGTGATTTTCAAAACAGAGAAATATTGGCATGGATGACTTGCGACTATTATCAGGAAAAGAATGATTTTTGTCAAATTTATCCGTGCTACTTTTTGGACACTGGCGAAGAAATCGCCAATACAACGGAGTTCCCCGATAACGGCGCCATCTCTGTCAAGTTGGATGACATTTCCGCATCTACACTATTTAACAACCATTCTGTTGAACCAATTATTATCAAGATTGGTCCCTCTATGATTCCGCTTCCAAATGACTTTCATGGAAAAAATAACCAGATGCGCTACTTTTGCCATTACTACCACTACAAAAGCAACAAAGAATCCTATTTTACAATCAAGGAATTTCAAGGAGTTGGCTTTTATCAAGTTATTGACAATGACGGATCATTTTTGGTAAAGGGTGAACTCCAAAATGTACAGTCTCATTCCATTTTTGCCAACCAAATTTTACTTCAAATTGAGAATGGCGACCGTAGCAAATTAGTAGGACCGTTCGAATGTGCTAAAAAAGAAAACGGCCAAATTAAATTGACCGGTATAAAAGAATTTCAATACATTGCCGGTGAATATGACGGCTCAAAATACGAGGACTGTTATTATGTTGTTACCGATGAGAAACAACAGCAGGAGGCCCGTTTTATAAAAAAAGACAAGTTGCAGATGGCCCCAACTGAATGTGAGGTTCATTACGACTTTATTGACAATGATACATTACTGAAAAAATTCATAGACACTCTAAGCAACAAAAGGGATTATTCTCAGTCTCAACTAAAGGAAATCCAGAATGACCTGTCTCAGTACATTTCAGATAACGAAGGCAGTGTGGATTCTGATACCCAAACTCGCCGCTACGAGAAAATCCGAAACTGGATCTTGGGAATGACCAAGAAAGATGACAGTGATCATACAAACCTTAATGACTTACTGTTGCGCATCTTTCAATATGCAAGCGACCACAAAGAATTCGGTGATATTGTGATAGAACAGATTTCGCATTCACCGATACAGCAAATGATAGCCAAATCCGGTTCAACAAACATCGATGCCCAGCAATACGAGGAAATAATAACCGACTTACAAAATCAGCTCAAAAAGTCAAAAGCCAAATGCAGCGAACTAACTGCTGCCGTAAACCGGAACACTCCAAAAGCTGAATTGGAAGAAATTCGGCAAGAAATTGACAAATTAAACAAAGAAATAGCTGAAAAGAAAGCACAAGCAGATGAATGGAAACAGAAAGAAAAAGAAGAACATGATGCTTATGATCGTAGAGTACAGGACAACAAGCAAGTTGAAGAAACATTCAACAAAACGATAACTGAATTTGAGAGTAAAGCAGAAGCTGCACTGGCCGCCAAAGTTTTAGACAAGGAACTGATGAATAAACTACTGCGCAGTATTGGTGAAGAGCCACTAGACAATGCCGCTCAAAATCTTTGTTTGCCAGTAATACAGTATTTGGAAACATCGGAAACGAAAAAGGAAAAACAAGACGAAATCATTGCCACTGTACAAGACTATTTGCAGGATGCCCATCGAGAAGCAGAACGGAATGATGTGGCGAACTACTTGATTTGCATTACGCAAGGGTTCATTACCACTTTTGCCGGCGAACCCGGAACCGGAAAGACTTCTCTTTGTACCCTCCTAGCTAAAGCGTTAGGCCTGGCAGGAACAGAAAGCAGTAACGCTCGATTTGTAGACATCTCTGTGGAACGGGGTTGGACCTCTGTCAAAGACTTTATTGGCTACTACAATCCATTGTCCAAACGCACAATCGCCAGCAACGAGCGCGTGCTCCATGCCTTTGAACAAATGAATTACGAATGTCAGGAAAAGCCAAATGTCATTGCACCCTATCTTCTGCTTTTAGATGAAGCGAATTTGAGTCCGATCGAACATTACTGGGCACCATTCTTCAAAAGCTGCGATTTTGATTCCGCAGCCAATCGTTCCATCAGTTTGGGTGGGAAAACAATTTATCAGTTGCCTGAGCATCTGCGCTTTTTGGCTACAGTCAATTTTGACCATTCCACAGAGGAATTGTCCCCAAGATTTCTGGATCGCAGCTGGGTGATCACCTTGAATCCAAACGATATCGATGCGTCTAATAGTGACATTCCGCTAAACGCAGATCATGCAATTTCATTTAGCGATCTCAAATTTGCTTTTACCTCCGATAACGAAAATCAAGAAAATGCGCAAATCTGGACCAAATGGGAAGATGTAAAGCGTATTTTTAAGGATTTCAACTCGCCAATTATGCCACGCAGTCAGCGAATGGTAACACAGTATCTGCGCATCGCCGAGCAATGCATGGACACTGCAACTGCTCGAACCAGCTTGGCACCAATAGATTATGCAATCGCACAAAAAATTCTGCCCACAATTAATGGATATGGTGAATCATATAAAAATTTGATAGAAACGCTCCGCGATAAAATTGCTATCAATGATATTTCTATGCCGCTGACTTACAATCACTTAGAGCGTATGAAGAAAGCGGCAGATGAAAACATGGATTTCTACCAGTTCTTTGCAAAATAACGGGAAAGGTGGCCGATCTCCTTGAAAGTCAAGCTATTATGCGCTGACAACCCAAGTATCGATTTAGAGCTTAGTGAACAATTACCGAATACAGCCTCCGTCGCTTTTGCTGATTGTTTATGTGTAAAGGAAAATGGGTGGTACGGAATTGAACTAACAGATTTTTCCGAACCAATCATTAAAATATCGCTGTGTGTAAATGAAAATGAAATTGTCCCCAAGGACTTTGAAAAACATGAAATATGTAGCAACAAAGTTATATTTTTCAATCACAAGAAAAAGCAAGTGTTTTTACTACTTTATGATTTAGCTTATCTCTCCTTTGAAATCACTTTCACAAATGGCACAACCGCAACCTATTTTACACCCTATCTGTTGTGTTTCAGTAAAAGCGAAGAAGACAAGGAAAATATCGACAGTATTGTAAAAACACTTCTGCAGCAGGATTTTTCGCCGTCCGAACAACTGATTTTTCCACCGCAAAAAGACGAAAAACATGGCCTATTCAGAGGACAATGGCATAAGTGTGATTACAGATCGCTCTGTTCTTATGTTCAACTCGTCGGAAGAATCACCAAGGTTCTCCAAGAAGATTTGCCCTTCTTCCGCCATTCCGCTAAACATAAGATCCTGCACACAAACACGCAGGTGTCCTACGAAAAAGCAACCCATATCAATACGGACAGTTTTCACTGGCTTATGCAAAATGCAGATCAGCTGTATCCCGTGCAACAACAAACCGGAATTCAATACGATCAGCAGTTTTATCTGCCTTGTCAAATCCAGTCTGAAGTCAGTAAAAAATCCTTTGATGTGTACGAAAACCGAGTGCTTCTGTGCTTCATTCGTGCGGTATTGAAAAAAACGCAAGATACTCTAGACAAATATAGAGGAAACATTGATCAGGAAAGGCGAGATTGCGCAACAATCAAAATACCTGCCGGTTATACCTCCTGCATACTTCTCATCAAAAGCCAACACATCACTCTTTCACAAGAATGGTGTAGGAAACTGGAAGATTATCAAAAAAAATTAGAACAGCTGTACCGTCAATATTCTGCCTTTTTTGAAATCAAAGCAGATGAAGTGTCTCCTTTGCGCCGCCAACCCAGAATGACCAAGCTGTTCCAGGAAGTAAAAAGCTATCGAGACATTTATAATCTTACTGTAAAGTGGTTCAAGTTCGGAGAAATTGCTACTGAGCAAGATGATCTACTTCTACGGATCAAGACCTTGGACAAGCTGTTTGAATACTACTGCCTACTGCGTTTGCTTGATATGTTGATCAAGCACGGATTTCAGGAATATCAGCCCAGTAATCGTTTCCCCTACTCTTTGGCAAGCAAGAAATACTCAAATGAAGTAGATGTCCCGAACACATATTATCTAGGCAAAGATGGTATTTCAATCACATTCTATTATCAGCCCGTTGTTAGTAGCAAAGGCTTTGAGAATGGCTTATCTCTATTTCGAACAAATTCCGAAAGCTCTCACTGGACTCCCGACTTCATTCTTCAGCTGTCACAAGCAGGCAACACAAAGCGAACATATATTATCTTGGACGCAAAATTCTCTGACTATAAACACATCACCGAGGATTATCTTGATGAGATTATTCGAAAATATGAGAGTAACGCTGCCGCAGCCAATGATGACGAGATTAAAATGATTTGCGCATTGCAAGGACGAGTAGAAGAAACCGATCAACACAATCGCGAATGGTACACACCACAGAAAGCCAAACTGTTATCCCAAGGCTATACTGTACCGGTCATTCACGGTGTTCACCCAATGAACACGCGTTATCCGGATATCGACGACTTGCTATGGGAACAAATTCAAAAATGCGTACCATATCTGTAAAAAAGCGCCACTCGGTTAACGAGTGGCGCTCATTTTGATTTCCTTTTACAGCTGGTCCGCCAGGGAGAGGATCAGGTCCCGGGTCTTGTCCCAGCCCAGGCAGGGGTCGGTGATGGACTTGCCGTAAACGCCGTCCTCCCACTTTTGGGCGCCGTCCTCAATGTAAGACTCGATCATAAAGCCCTTGACCAGTCGGCGAATATCTGCCGAGTGGCGCATAGAGTGGAGCACCTCGTTGGCAATGCGCACCTGTTGCAGGTACTGCTTGGAGGAATTGGAGTGGTTGGTGTCAATGAGCACCGCCGGGTTGGCAATGCCGCTCTCTGCGTACAGGTCGTGGAGAATACGCAAATTTTCGTAATGATAATTGGCGTGGTTGATCCCGTGGCGGTCTACGCTGCCACGCAATATGGCGTGGGACAGGGGGTTGCCCTGGCTCTCTACCTCCCAGCCGCGGTAGATAAAGGAATGGTCGCCGTGGGCGGCCTTAATGGCATTGATCATCACGGACAGATCGCCGCTCATAGGGTTCTTCATACCCACCGGAATATCCAGCCCGCTGGAGATCAGCCGGTGCTCCTGGTTCTCTACGCTGCGGGCGCCAACGGCCACATAGCTGAGCAGGTCGCTTAAATACCGGTGGTTCTCCGGGTACAACATCTCGTCTGCGCAAGACAGCCCGGTCTCCTGCAACGCCCGCAGGTGGATATGGCGAATGGCGCGAATACCCTCGTACATATCCGGCTTTTTGCCCGGGTCCGGCTGGTGGAGCATACCCTTGTACCCGGCGCCGGTGGTGCGGGGCTTGCCGGTATAAATGCGGGGGATGATCAAGATCTTGTCCTCCACCTGCTTTTGCACCTCTGCCAGGCGGTGGATATAGTCGATCACCGCGTCCTCCCGGTCTGCCGAGCAAGGGCCGATCACCAGGAGCAGCTTGTCGCTCTCGCTGCGGATAATGGCGGCAATCTCCCGGTCCCGCTTGTCCTTATGGGCGGCCAACTCCGGGGTCAGGGGCATTTCTTTCTTCAGCTCCTGGGGAATGGGCAGCTTGCGGATAAAGTGCATATGGTCCATTTTGTCAAAATTCTGCATCGGTTCTACCTGATTTCTATACTGTGATACCTATTATATTATACTGCCCGGGGTGGCTTGTCAAGAAAGCGCTTTAAACTATGACAGCAGCGGAAACCCGGCGGAATTGTAAATTTTGGCCCGCTGCCCTTGACCCTCTCCTCGCTTTGTATTACTATTAAAAGGATCATTTTACAGGTAAAGCGGAGCAAAGCATGGCAAACGAACGGAAAAAACCTGCAAAAAAGAATACCCGCAGCCGGTCAAATCCCCGGCGGACAAACACCCGCAAGAAAAGCACCCGCAAAAAGCCCGCAACCCGGCGCAAAGGGCGGCGCAAAACCGCCGGTCGCTCCCTGCCGGCCAACCGTTGGGTACAGGCGGCGCTGGCGCTGGTGATCGTAGGGGCGCTGGTAGCCGCGGTGCTGGCACTGGGTGGCCGCCACCAGCGGGTGACCTATGACTTTGGCACCGACGACCCCTATGTGGAGGGGGTAGACATCTCCGAGCACAACGGCACCGTGGACTGGGCTGCCCTGGCAAAAAGCGCCAAATTCGCCTTTATCCGGGTAGGCTACCGGGGCTACACCGACGGTACGCTCCACGCGGACAAAATGGCAAAGGAGAACTTAAAGGCCGCCCGCAAGGCCGGGGTGCCGGTGGGGGCGTACTTCTTCTCCCAGGCCACCACGGAAGAAGAGGCCCAAGAGGAGGCCCGCTTTGTGCTGGACGCGGTGCGCTTTGCCAAGGTGGAACTGCCGCTGATCCTGGACTACGAATACGGCTACAACGCCGCCGGAGAGCACGCCGGTCGGCTGTATGAGGCCAATGTGAGCAAAAAGGACACCACCCGGCTGCTCACCGCCTTTTGCGACACCGTGACCGCCGACGGCTACACCGCCGGGGTGTACGCCAACTCGCACTTTTACATCTCTAAATTCGACGCCGGATCCCTGCCCAAGGGCACCCTGCGCTGGGTGGCGGACTACAACAGTGCCGTCACCTACACCGGGGATTTTGACATCTGGCAGTATTCCAAAACCGGCAAGATCAAAGGCAACGGCAGCAAGTACATTGACCTGGACCGCTGGTATCTGGGAGGTTCCTAATGCAAAAAACGAAAAAGCGATCATTCTCCGTCACCGCCGTACTGCTGGCGGTGCTGGTGGCACTGACGGCGCTGCTGCCCACGGCGGGCGCGGCCCAGGCTGCCACCATGAAGTCCAAGTACACCGGCAAAAGCTACACCCACAACGCCCGGTTTGACAAGCTGGAGGTGCTGAGCGGTGTAGACATCTCTGCCTGGCAGGAAAAAGTGGACTGGAAAAAGGTAAAGAACGACGGCATTGACTTTGCCATTCTCCGGGCCGGGTACGGTAAGAACGCCAGCCAGGAGGACGCCTACTTTGCCACCAACTTTAAGAACGCCACCGCCGCCGGACTGCCGGTGGGCATTTACTGGTACTCCTACGCCCAAAGTGTGGCCGATGTGGAGAAAGAGGCCCGCCTGTGCCTGCAAGTGCTGGGCAGCCGCACCCTGGACCTGCCGGTGTTCTACGACCTGGAGGAGAGCAGCCAGCTGAACAAGGGCAAGGCCTTTTGCACCCAGCTGGTGGAGCACTTTTGCAGCATGATCGCCGCTGCCGGGCACACCCCGGGGCTGTATATGAGCCGCAGCCCGCTGCTGGACTACATTGAGCAGGAGACCCGGGGCCGCTACGCCCTGTGGGTGGCGGAGTACGGCTCCAAAACCTGCAAGTACGACGGCGACTACCTGATGTGGCAGTACGCCGACAACGGCAAGGTGGCCGGGGTCAACGGCAACACGGATATGGACTTCCTGTACGGCAACAAAAACAGCCTGCCCGGCTCTGCCACCCTGCTGGGGAGCAAGACCTACACCGGCCAGGCCATCACCCCCGCCCCCACCGTTACCGGCGAGGACGGCCAGCCGCTGGAGGCGGACCGGGACTACACCCTGACCTATACCAATAATAAAGCGGTGGGCATGGCCACCATCACCGCCCAGGGGCTGGGCACTTACACCGGGCGGCGGTGGTACTACCGCTTTAAGATCCTGCCGGCCCAGGTCACCGGCCTGACCCTGGAGAGCCGCAGCAAAACCCGACTCACCTACACCTGGAATGCCACCCCCGGCGCCAACGCCTACCTGGTCAAGGTCATCAACCGCACCACCGGCAAGGGCTTTGACAAGGCGGTGAGCACCACCCGGGTGGACCTGACTAATTTGACGGACACCCAGCTATATGAGGTGCAGGTGGCGGCTTACCGGGGGAACACCGCTTACCGCGGCCCCTATTCCAAGATAAACGCCAAGCACGCCCTGCCGGGCACCGTTACCGGGCTGAAAATGCAAAAGACCGCCACCGGCTCCGTCACCCTGCAATGGAACAAAAAGCCCGGCGCCGACGGCTATGTGGTGTACCAATACATTGCCGCCAAGAAACAGACCAAAAAACTGGCCACCACCACCGCCCGCAGCTATGTGTTCAAGGGCAGCGGCGCCAAACCGGGCACCAAATACTACTTCTATGTAGCGCCCTACACGGTGGACTCCAAGACCAAGGAGGGCGGCAAGGGCACCCGGCTGGAGACGACCACCCGCCCCACCGCCACCAAGTGCACCTCTGCCAAATCCGCCAAAAAGCAGCAGATCACTCTGCGCTGGAACAAGGTGAAATGCAACGGCTACGCGGTGCAGTATTCCACCAAAAAGGACTTCTCCGGCGACAAAAAGACCGTGTATGTGAGCAGCGGCAAAACCTCGACGAATATCAAAACCGCCAAGGGCGGGCGCACCTACTATGTGCGCCTGCGCCCCTACACCACCGTGGGCAAAACCCGCTACTACGGCAGTTACACCGCCACCCGCGCCCTGCGGGTCAAGTAAGTACGCAAAATACGCAAAAGCACCGTTCGCCGGAACGGTGCTTTTTTGTGTTGGTGTGATTTGCGCGGGCGGATGATATCCGCCCCTACGAGGGCACTTTTATAACCGATTGACCGTAGGGGCGGCAATCTGCCGCCCGCCAATCCCTCAGACGCGCAAGCGCGCCAGCACCGAACCGGTGCCCGTCCCCTCTGTCGCTACGCGACATCTCCCCGCACTGCGGGGAGTCACCCTTTGCCAGGGAGCCTTAAAGTTTGTAACCGATAAGCCTCCCTTGTAAAGGGAGGGGGACCACCGTAGGTGGTGGAGGGATTAAACGGCGGGAGCAAACGGTGCGATGTGGGCATCGCACCCTACAAATTCTTTTACAAATACGCGCCCACTCTTATTCCCCCCGCCGAGCGGCCAAGGCGAATTTGGACCGGTACGCCCCGGCGGCGTAGCACTAATGGGTACTATAATAGAAGATTAGCAAATTTTTATGCTAAAGTCAATAGTACCAATCAGTAGTGCGGAGGTGGCGTTGTGTATTTTAGAAGGCTGCGGGATCTGCGAGAGGACAGAGACCTGAAGCAAACGGATGTGGCCGCCTTGCTGGGCATTCGCCAAACCGTCTATTCCCGCTACGAGCGGGGCTACCAAAATCTGCCGCTGGAGCACCTGCTGGCACTGGCGGACTACTACGGCGTATCTACCGACTACATTCTGGGCCGCACCGACAACCCCAAAACAAATCTATAATCGCCGATCCAAGCCACCCTTGCCGGTGGCTTTTTTGTTAATCTAATTGCCACACCTCCGGTGCAATCCCTCAGTCACTTCGTGACAGCTCCCTTTACAAGGGAGCCTTAAAGTTTGTAACCGATCAGCCTCCCTTGTAAAGGGAGGTGGCAACGCCGTAGGCGGTGACGGAGGGATTAAACGGCGGGAGCAAGCCCCCGCCCTACGGGAACAAGCAGTGCGATGATGCACTCGCTACAAAAGTTAATATATCCGGCTACTATCCACCGTAGGGGCGGCAATCTGCCGCCCGCGTTGCAACCCATACACCATCTATGAAACGGCAAAACGCCATCGAGTGTACCTATGCTCGATGGCGTTTTTTTACATCTCCCGCTGGCCGCTGTACTTGGCGACGGCGTAAAGGGCGTACAGTCGCGCGTTGCGCTCGCACAGCTGGTTGGCGTAGCTGTCATAGCTGGCAAAGTGGCCCTTATAGTGGCGGAACTCCCGGGCGTAGGCGGCCGCGGTCTGCATATTCTCCGCCTGCTGCAAATTGGACGGCAGGTGGGTATAAGCGTCCACCTGCTGGTGCTGGTAGGCGTGGTACGCCTCGTGGCACAGGCTGTCCAAATTCTCCGCCCCGTCATACGCCTCCAAGGCGCTCAGGCTGATGGCAATGGTGTGGGTGCGGTGGTTGTACAGGGCCAGGGAAGTCTCCGGCAAGGTGGTCAGCGCCACATTCAGCTCAAAATCCAGCCCCAGCGCCGCCTGCTGATCGTTGGCAGCCAGTTGCAACTGCTCCAATTTTTGGGCCGCGGTCAGGGTGGACCAGTCGGTAGTGAACGCCACCATATCCACCGCCGCCGGGGTGTCTTTGGTCGGGGGCACCCGATTGAGCACCATAGAATTGCCAAACAAGCTGCACACCAGCAGCGTCACCGCCAGCACCCCCACGCCGAAAGACGCCAAAAGGGGCACATGGGCCGCGCCGCAGCGCAACCGGTGCGTCACCGTACGGCCGCCCGGGCGCGCACCCCCGGCAGGCACCAGTGCCAGTGCCGCAAAGTAGCCCATCACTGCCACCAGGCTGACCCCGGCGCCAATGGCAACGCCCACCGGCAGATCGCGCCAAAAGGCCAGCATACTGTAAATGCCAAAGGGCAGGATCAGGTCGGCCGCCAGGTGGAGCGTGTTCCGCTGGCGGCGGCAGGTGCACAGGTAGCAGACCAGTAAGGCCACCAAAACCACCGGCCAAAACACCAGCTTGGAGGTGGTATAGCTCTGCCCCGGCAGAGTGCGAAACAGCAGCCGCCGATACAAAAACAGCGCCAAAACGCCCCAGATCAAATGCTCCCGCACATACTGGCCGCGGGTCATGGAATTGTGCTTTGTCCTGCGATCACTCATACGGCAAAGCGCCTCCTTTCAAAAGTCATGGCCTCCGGCGAGGTGGTCAGCAGTGCCCGCTCTGCCAGCGTAAAGGGGCGGTCATTATAAACGCAAACCTGCCCGCTGCGCAGCGCGCGCCCACCCAGACAAAGGCGAAAATGGGGGCGGGGCACGGTGCCGGTCAGCACCTCCTGATCCGTCTCCCACCGATGGGTGGCACAAAAGGCGCGGCGACCAAGGGCGGTGGCTGTGGTGGGCACAAACGGCTGCTGCAAGCCAAAGGTAAAATCCGCATGGACAGGCGCCCGCCCGGGCAAAAGCAGCAAATTCCAGGCGTGGGAGTCAAAGTCCCCCACCGTGCCGCCGGTGCCGCTGACACAGCGGCAAGGGATCCCCAACCGGGGCAGCACCGCCAAGGTGAGCGCCGCGAACGCCTGGCAAACGCCAAATCCGCTTTGCACCAAATGATCGGCGCTGTAATCGGCAGCGGTGCCGGTTTGGCGATAGACAAAATGCGCCTGCAAGGTCTGCTGATAGGCAGGGATCAGCCGGGCAAGGTCATTCCCGGGCAGTGCCGCTGCACGGCGTGCCGTTTCCTCTGCAAGCCCGGCAGCACGGCGGTGCAGCTCCAGCGCCCGGTCGGGGGTAAAAAAGCAATCGCTCTCCACCGTCAGCTGTACCGTGTCCTTGGCAGGCAAATACGCCCCCTGCATACGGTAGCCGCCGCACTGGCAATCCGTCAGATCACCGCAAAGCAGCAGCCTTTGCAGCGACCGGCGAGCCTGCTGCGCCGGGTCTGTGCCAAAAGCTGTGGTGGCACGCTCGCAGCGCAGCTGATACCGGGGCAAAAACGCCCCCTTAGCCAACTCCACGGCCGACACAAAGCCCGCCGGGCTATCTACCGAAAAAACGATCATCCCAAAAACCTCCTACCAGATCACACGCACCCGCACCCGAGCGCCGTTGGGCACCCCCCGCAGCTGGTGGCGAATGGACGAGCCGCTGCCACGGTTGTCGCCACGGGGAATGTAGGCCACATCTGCGCCTGCGCCCTCCCGAAAGACGGCGCAAGGGTATTCGTCCCGGTCGTACTCTCGCCGGGGCGGCTTGTGGCGCAGGTTGCCGGTGCGGTTGCTTCTAACGGTACTACGATCCAGGGTCACCGTTTCCGGGGCGCCCATATGCACCGCCGCAGTAATGTGCTGGGCGCTGGCCGGGTGACGGCGGGCGTCTACCACCACTACCCGGGGCGGTCCGGTAGCCGGACGGGGCAGGGCGTTCAGTTTCCGGGCGTATGCCGCCGTTTGGCGCAAGGCCGCGGCGCTCCCCTCCCGGCAGCGGTCATACAGCACCGTCAACTGCTGCTCTAAATCCGGCAGGCGGGCTGTCAGTTCCAGCTGCAAGGCGCCCAGGGCCTCTATCCGCCGGGCGATCCGGCGCATAGCGTCGTCATTCTCCGACCCCTCTAAGGCGGAGAGCCGCTGCCCGGCAGCCCACAGGGCACGCTGCACCGCCTGATCCAATGAGCGCAGCACAAAAATCAGGTGCGCCCGCACATCTTCCAGCTCCCGCTGATAGGCGGTCAGGGCGTCCAGCGCCTGATCGGTGGCAGTGAGCAGCGCCTGTACCCGGCTCACAGCTCACGCAGCCGTGCCACCAGAGCAGCAATGTACGCACCGGCGCCCTCCAGTTCCTCTAACTGGCTGCGGGCACCGGCAGCATAACTCTCCACCCGCTGCCGCAGCTCTCTGTACTGGGGGTCCTGCCAGTTGCTCTCCTGGTCCGCCACGCTGCCCAAAAGGGCGTCATACTGGGCGGCCAGGTCCTGCCCACGCTGGCACAGACTTTGGCCAAAGGCCTCTAAATAATCAATATCATGTACGATCACACTTTGATAAGCCATTTTGTTCTCCTTATTGCTCCAGGCGGCGATCCACTTCCGCCGCCAGCTGTTCGATCTCTGCCGCAAGGCTCGCCAACCGGGCGGTGTCCCCTTGCAGCGGCTCTATGGTGTCCCGGTCGATCTGCTGCCGCCGATCGTCCTGCCAACCGGCGGCGGTGGCGCTCCATTGCCGCAAGGCTGCCAGCAGGGCACTGCAATCGGTCATACCCGATCACCGCCCAGGTGCACATTGTGGCTGATAAACAGCGGGTGGGGGAACATACGGGCGTTCTCGCCGCCCAGTTCCGGCTTGTTGGTGTTGCAGATCAGCGTATATTCCGTCAGATCGTCCAGCACCCGGGTGGTAAAGTCCGGGTTGTGGCGGTTCAGCAGATCCAGCGCCACCTTTACCCCCACCAGGGTCACAAAGTTCAGATCCACCGCCGTGCCCGGCTCAAAGCGCAGCAGCTCCTGCTCCTCCCGGGTGGCAAAATAATGGCTGTGGGCGTCCCGGTTCTCTGCCTCCAGCGCCTTGGCCTCTGCAAGCAGACCTGCAAAGGCGTTGTGGTACATGGGGGTCTTGCCCTCCGGCGACCAGTAAAACACCTCACCGGCGTGGCAGCGGCTCCAGCAGCCGATGGCCACATAGGGCACCTCCAGGTGGGCCGCCACCCGGTTGGCCGCAGCATTGGCAAGGCGGCTGTCTGCGGTGCCCACCACAATGCCATCCGCGCCCAGTTCTTCCAGCTCAGTCAAAGCCACCTGCTCCAGCTTGCCCACAAAGGTCTGCACCCGGGCCGCCGGGTTGATGTTGCGAATATCATCCGCCACCGCGTCCACCTTGTAGCGCCCCAGGTCCCGCAGTCCCAGTTGGTGACGGCAAACATTGTGCAACTTCAGCACATCGTCGTCAATGAGATAAAAGTGCCCCACTCCGGCGTGGGCCAGCTCCCGGGCCACCAGAGAGCCTACGCTGCCGCAGCCCACGATCAGGGCGTACTGCTGCTGCATAGCGCCGCTCTCAAACAGCCCGGTATTGCGGCTGAACAAATTGTCAATCAAGCTGAAAGTCTGTACCGTCAAGGGTGTGCCGTCCGGGGCGGAGAAGCACCAGCCGCCGCTGCGGTAGGTGCCCACCCAGGCGTAGCCGGTAACGGTCACCTGCGGGGTCACCCGGTCAAACAGCGCTGGGGGCAACACCAGTCCGTAGGCGGTGTAGTCCGGGTTCTCTGCCGGGGCAAAGCCGTTTTTGGCAAAGATAAAATGATAGCCGGTGTCCGGGCGGCTGATGCCGCACACCTCGCCGATATAGTCCGTGTCTGCCGCCACCGTCTCTGCCAGCTGCACCAGCTGGGCGGTGTTGGCGCCATTCTCCGGCAGCGGCTGCTCCGTGGCCTCTCCGGCGCAAGCGGCAGCGCTGTCCAGCACAGTGCCGGAAAGCAGGTCCGCCTCCAACCGGGCCGCCGTATCCTCGTCCATCTCCTGTGCCGTATCGGCAGGCGCCGGTTCAGGCGCGGGGGGCAGCAGCTTTGCCAGCAGGCGGCGCAGCGCCGCCGTCTTGTCCGTCTCGTTCTCCAGCGCACGGTGCAGCCACCGGCGATCCAGCAAATACTTGTCCATTCTTGATCTCTCCTCTGTTAAATTGCCGCAGCTCCTGTTGCAGCTGGGGCTGCTTGCGGTGCAGGTCCGCCGGGGTGTTCAGCGCCAAAAACTCCGTGCCCGCAAAGGCACTGTCGCCGATCTCCACCGGGGTTTTATGGTACAGCCCGTCCTGCCGGTCTAAAAAGTAGCAGGTCAGCCGCTCCGTAGGGTCCATATTCACTAAAATGCTCACGCAGCCGGGGCCGATGTCCCGGGCAAACACCGCGTTGGAGCGGTCGTCCACCCCGGAGAATTTGTCCAGGCTGCCCGGGTGGCGGTGCCAAAAGCCCAGCACAAACAGATCGTGCTTATACAGGCGGCTGAGCACCGGGTACAGGTGGTTATAATACTCCGGGTCCATCTCGTGATAGCAGGGGGTGTGCACGGTCTTGCCCGGGTAGCCCGGGTCCGTGGCCTCCACCACATACCAGGTGCCGTGGCGCACCTGGCCAAAGAGAATGCCCCCGGTCTCCTGGCTGCCCCAGCTGAGCACCTCTGCCAGGATCGAAAGATACGCCCGGTCGCTGAGCACCACCCGGCGGCAGCGGGGAGAGGGTTTGTCCGTATAGCTAAACGGCTTGCGCCCTTTGCGGGGGCGCACCTGTATATTTTTCATCATCGGTCAGATCTCGCCTTCTCCGTGGAATTTGCGCCAAGTGGCCGGGTGGCGCAGCCCCAGTTCAAAAATGGTCAGCCAGCGGTGGGCGTAGCGAAAGCTGGTGACCGCGCTGGTCACGCCCTTGCGCCTATCGGTAGAGACCTTGGCGGTCTCTGTGGTGCACAGGCAGCGATTGCCGCCGTAGTTCACCGTGTGGGGAATGGTCTTGGGAGTGGCGGCGGAGCGGTTCACCCGCGCCTGCATCTCTCGAAAGCCGGGGGACACCGGAGTCACATGCACGCTGGTGCCGTACATGGCCCGGGGGTGGTCCTTATCGTACACCAGCGCCAGGGTATAGGTGGGGCAGTGATAGCCGGGGCCAAGATTAGGGGTGTCGTTGATCAGCCAGTACATGGTGCCGTCCTTCATAAAATGCGGCTGCATACCCGGATTGCCAAACTCCCGGCGCATGGCGGCGATCTCCGCCTGCATCAGCTGGGGGTCCCGCTCATACCACTGGCCGGTGGCGGCGGTAGTGGTCTTGGGAATGGTCTTTTTCTCTGCCGGCGCCCAGTCGTCCACCGGTTCGTCCGCCTCCGTGCCCAGGGTGCCGTCATTGTGCAGCACCAGCGGCTCGTTGCCGCTGAGCATGGCGCTGAGCCGGTCCAGATCATCTGCCGCCACGCTCACCGGGGGCACCACTTTCTTGCCCTCCGACGGCTGGGCAGGCGCAGGGGCAAAGGGGTCCTCTTCCGGATCAGCCAGCAGATCGGCCATATCGTCGTCGGCTGCCACATTTACCGGGGACACCACCTTTTTGCCCCCGCCCACCGGCGTGGAAAAGTCCGTCTCCGGCACCCGGTCCGCGCCAAAAGCGCCGTCCGGGGCAGCGCTGCCGTTCTCCAGCTCTCTGATCAGGTCCTCCACCGTATCGGCAGCGGCCCACACCTTGTGTATCACCGTCTTTTTCATATTCGATTGCTCCTTTGCATTGTATTTGGACCTTTTGCGTCCACTGGTTCAACGAACCGGCGGCGCCGTTCCCCTGAAAATAAAAAAAGCAGGCGGCAAGGCATAGACCAAGCCGTCTGCGATCATTACCGGGCAGGGTACAGCCGTACCTTGCCCCATTTTTCTGTATTGGCGTCTGCATAATACGCCCGCACCGCGTCCGGCACCGGGGCGTCAAAACCGGTGGGGGTCAGCCGGGCGCTCTCGCCCACCGCGGCCCGCAGGTCGTTGCTGTCGCCCACGGCGCACAGCCGCAGGGGCAGGCAGCCGGGGGCATACGGCAGGCACTCCCGCAGGATACGCGCCTTTTGCTCCACCACCAGCCAAAATCCGTTGCCGGGGCTGCGCAGCGCCTGTTCCAGCGCGGCGCTCTCCGGCGCCGGGTGCAGGGCGCTGAAGCTGCGGTGCAAATGGGGCTGGGCCGAGGGATACAGCAGCAGGACTGCGCCGGTATCCTCTTCCATCACCCGGCGTTGGTCCTCCGGGTCGGTACACAAGGTAATGTCCGGCGCGGTAAGGAAGTCCGGGAGCGCCGCCCCTGCCGGGGCCAACACCGTTAAGCCCCGGCCCGCTGCACGCAAGCGGCGCAGAAGGGCTGCCGCCGCACTGTGCCACACCCGATCATCCGTGCCGGTGACCAGCAGGCTGTGGGCAGTATCGTCCAGCCACACAGCGCCCCGATCGTGGATAGGGCTTTGGCAAGGGGTGCCGGTGTCCTTAAACAGGCACAGAGAAGCGCCCAGGTCCAGCCGCACCGGGTCCGGCGCAGGCGCCGGGCCTAAAGTGCCCGGCTGCTCCGTGGTGCCGGGGCCGTTCAGCGCTTGTAGGCGGCGGGTCACCGCCTGCAAGGCACCATCGTCCGCATAACTCACCTGCACCGTGACCGTGCCTGCCTGGCACTGGCCGCTGCCGGTGTTCAGCACCGCATGACCGGGGGTCAGCAGCGGCGCTGCGGCAATGCCGGTATGCTCCCGCCCGGTGTCCGCCGCCCGGTCGCTAAACAGGGTGCGGGCCACCTGCTGGGGACAACGAAAGGCAATGCGAGCGGTAAAGTAGCTTTTCAGCTCGCCGCTAAAGCAGTTGTGGGGGTCGTCGCTCACCGCCCGCTGGGAAGCAAAAATCAGGTGCACGCCGTAGGTGCGGCCCTTGCGCACCAGTTCGTCCAGCAAGGGTGCCGTGGCCGCCGTGCGCTGAAAGAGGGTTTGGAACTCATCTACCAGCAGCACCAGCCGGGGCAAAGGCGGTACGCCGGCGCCGCTGTCTCGCCGCACCCGGCAGTAGGCCTCATAATTGCGCACCGGCTGCCCGGACTGCTGCTCCAAAGCGCGGCAGCAGTCCCGCCGGGCGTGCATTGCCGCCACATAATAGGCCAAAAAGGCGGTCAAACCGTCCGGGTCCTCCTCGCTGACCACCGCCTGCACCCCACGCACCGGGCAAGGGGCGGCATAGCGGCCAAACTCCGTGCCCTCCTTAAAGTCGCCGATGGCCACCTGCACCTGCTCCGGGCCGTAGCGGGTGAGCAGCTGGAGCAAAATAGTATGCAGCAGGCTGCTTTTGCCGCTGCCCACATCACCGGCGATCAGGGCGTAAGGGTGGTTCTGATCCAAGGTCAGAGTCACCGCTCGGCCGCTGTCGTCCTTGCCCAGGGGGATATGCAGGCCCTCTGCGCTGTCCTCCGTTTGCCACCGGCGGGGCAGCATATCCCCAAGGGGCAGCACCCGGCTGCGACTGCGCAGCTTTTCCGTGACCAATGCCAAACGGCGGGGATCCACCTGCCCGGCCAGCTGCAACCGGCAGCGGGGGCTAAAGGAGATCACGCCCCGGCGGAAGGGCAGGCTCTCGATCCCCATCGGGCAAAAGGCCGCCGCCTCGTCTGCCAAAATGCCGATATTGCCCTTTTCCGCATTCTGCCACAGCCGGTCAAAATCGTTCTCCATATTCTTGGGCACATTGGCCCGCAGCCCGCAGATCAGCAGGTACACCGGCGCCGGATCGCCCCCCTGCCCTACCCGGCGGCAAAGGGCGGTGATCCCCGCCTGCACCGCCGTCTCTGTGGACCAGATCTCTACGCTGCCGATTTCTACCAGCGGCGCCAGCACCCGGTAGCGGCTGCCCAGTCCTTGCAGGTCTGCCAGGTACACCTTGGCCGCCGGCTGATCGGCCAGCAGCTCCGGCACCAGGGCGGCAAAGTACGGGGCAGTGTTCTCCCTCTCGCACCGGGACAGCAGCACGCTGCCCACCGGCGCCTTGCACCGCAGGTCAAAAGCGGCGGTTTTGGAGCCGACAGCAGCCACTCCCGGCAGGGTCTGCAACGCCTCAGTGGCACCCGGGTGCAAAAGCAGGCGCACCTTGCAAAGCCGGGCACCGCTGCCACCGGTAAGAGCAGCAAAGGGCGCCAGCGCCCCGGTCAACTGCTCTGCCTGCCCACGGCGCTCGGTCTGCTCCCGGCGGGCAATGGCTTCCAGCGCCGCCCGATAGCGGCGGGTGGCCACATTGTCCCCGGACAGGGTCGCAGCCTGCTGCACCAGCACCGTATTGGTGCGGCGGCACAGAGCGGTCAGCGCCTCTTGGTCCGCGGTCAGCGCCTGCCAAACCCGGGCGATCTGGGCATAGGCGCCCTTGCGAAAGCCCGGCAGCACCCGTCCGGCCACATCGGCCACACCGCGGGGCAAAAAAGCATTGTCCAGCTTGCCTACGCAAAAGCGCAGCCGCTGCAAATTCTGTTCCATCCGCTGCACATAATCCTGCACATGGGCCAGCGCAGGCTGGGGTGGGCAGGGACTTTGCAAATAGTTGTCCTTTTGGCGCACCCAGTTAGGGTCCTTGCGTGCCAGCCGATCCATGGTGCGCTCCATCTCCATGTGCAGGGTACGCAGGCGGCTCTCCGCCTGGCGCACAGCCGTTTGCCGCTCCACCAAAGTATGGCGCGCCACCGCCGTTTCCGACTCCAGCCTGGCCTGCGCCCGGTGGGCCAGCTCTATACTGTGGCGGCGCAGATCCACCGTCTGCTGCCGATGGGCGTCTATGGTATTTTCCAGCGCCCGCAGCCGCCGGGCCGTCTCTGCAAAAGTCACTTTAATTGCCTCCAATCATTCCGATCACCACAGCCAGGATCACGATCCCCAGCAAAATATACGCCAGCACCCCTAAGATCAGGGTCAGGACGCCCATGGCCAGTCCGGCAGCCACCATGCCCCCTGCGGCGCACAGGGGCGAGGCAAGAAACGCCCACAAATTGTACCGCCACTTCTCCGCCGGGTCCAGGTTAAATACGCCCAGCGCCGCGGCGCCGCCGCCAAACAGGAGCACAATGCGCACCTTGCAAAAGAAGTTCCAAATATGGCCAAAGGCGCTTTCTGCGCCCGATACCGGCTGAAAGATCTCTTGCCCCACATAGGCATACAGCAGCGCCATAGCACCGGCGCCCACCGCCAGCGAAAAGAGCCAAAAGGCCACCTTGCGCCCGGTAGACACCGGCACCGGCACAGCGCCGAAATAACCCGCGCCTGCCGGTTGGGTCTGCACCCGGGTGTTGGCCCGGGTGGCAGGGGTCACAGCGGGACCCGCCCGCCAGCGCAGGGTGCCGTCCGATTGCACTTCGTACATACGCTCACCTCCTTTCCCGCCGTCAGGTGGCAAAGCCAAGGGTGGCCTTTTTCTCCCGGCACAGGCCCTCCGGCTGGGCAAAAAGGTCTGCGTCCAGCTGGAACAGCGTCTGATCGGACAGGGTTTTCAGGCTGGTACTTTCCAGCGCCAGCGCCTTATTATAGCGCCCCTCCTGCATCAGGTTGCGCACAAAGCGCCCGCCGCCAAAGTCCTTATCGTCCATCACCCGGTTGCAAATATCGCCGATCTTCTCCACCGCAGCGGGGGTCAAGCTGTAACCGGTGTCTGCGGCCATCTTCTCTGCAATGGCGCACAACTGGGGCCGGGTATAATCCTCAAAATGCAGCACCCAGGGCACCCGGCTGCGCAGCCCGGCGTTGCTGTGGAGCAAATCCTCCATCTCGTCCGGATAACCGGCCAGCACCACCACCAGATCCTGGCGGTGGTTCTCCATCTCCTGCACCAGCGTGTCCACCGCCTCTCGGCCAAAGTCCTTTTCACTGCGGGAAAACAGAGAGTACGCCTCGTCTATAAAAAGCACGCCGCCCAGCGCCCGCTTGACCACCTCTTTGGTCTGGAGGGCCGTGCTGCCCACATACTCGCCGCAAAGCTCGCTGCGGCCCACCTCTACCAGGTTGTCCCTGGGCAGCAGGCCCTGCTCGTAGAAAATGCGGGCCAAAATGCGGGCAAAGGTGGTCTTGGCAGTGCCCGGATTGCCCAAAAACGCCATGTGGTTGCTCTCCAGCGCAGAGGGCTTGCCCCGGCGCACAGCCTCCCGGTTCAGCCTTTGGAACGCCAGCATTTTATAGACCATGGCCTTGGCGCCGTCCAGGCCGATCAGCGCTTCCATTTGAGCAAGGCCGGTCTGCTGCCGGGCGGCAGGCTTGGCAGGCGCGGCGGTGCGGGCTGCCCGCTGCACCCGCTGCCCCTGTTTGGCCAGGAGCAGCACCTGGCGCACCTGGTCGTCGGTCATTTCTAACAGCTGCTGTTTTTCACGGCTGATCTTGCTGGTATCCATCTTTTGTCCTCCTTGGAAAATGCCCACCACCGCTACCCGGGGCAGCGGCAGGGGCATGGGTATGCTTTACGCCACCGGGCGGTCCTCGTCGTCGGCATCATCTGCCGGGGCTGCATCGTCCGGGTTTTCATCGTCCGCCGAGTCTGCGCCGTCCTCCGGTTCTTCCGGCAGGTCCGGCAAGTCGATCTCGTCCTCAATGGGCGCATACAGTTCATCAGTAGCGTCCATGTCTGCACAGTCCTCATCGTCTTCATCAACACTGCAGCCGATCAGATGGTTCAGCATATGCAGCAAGTCTTTGGGATCCGCTTTTTCCTCATGCTCACCGTCCGGGTCGTTTGCCGGGTCGTCCAGGCGCCAGCCGCTGTCAAACTTGCGCAGGTGCGCCTGCTCCTCCTCCGTTGCACGCCCACAGGCCAGCCGCAGCATATCCCGGTCCGCTTTTTTCAGCAGATGGACCAGCAGCGCCTCCTGCTCTTCCATGTTTTTACCGGAGATCGCGCCCTCTGCGGTGCACAGGTTCACCTTGACCCCGCAACGGTTGCCCATGCTGTAAAAGCCCACTTTCTTGTCGTCACTCAGCCGGTTCAGGAACCAGGCTGCACGCATCTGGTAAGGCGGCTCCACGCAAATGCCCGCCGTGCCGCAGAACAACCACAGGGTCAGGAATGCACCCTGACGGTGCACCTCCAGCGTATAACGACTGGTGCGCACCAGGATCTCGCTGGTGAAAGGCACCCGGGCATTGGCATCACCCAGCCCAATGATGTTATGGCCGCTGTTCTCCTGCAAATAGCTGCCGATGGCTGCCACATTCTCCTCATCAAAATCGCCCCGCGCCATATTCTGCATAGACCAGTCCGGTTTTACCTCCGGCACCGGATAGCCCTTGGCCAGCGCCCGCAGCAGGGGCAGTACCGGAGCGATCCCGTCCCGGGCCGCGCTCTCCAGCGCACGCATGGTCTCGCCGCCGCAGGCGTAGTCCCCAAAGGGGGTCTCGCAGTGGAAGTACACCTCGCCGCATTCCTCCTCCAGTTGCAGTGAGCCCACCTCCGGCGTATGGGTCTGGCAAAACAGAGCCAGTGCATAGCGGTACTCCGGCTCTACTGCGCGCACACCGGGGTACACCTCAAAAATCAGGCACTCCAGGCGTTCGTCCACCCGCACATTCACATGCAGCGGGGGCAAGCCGTCCCCGGCAGGCAGGGTGTACACAAAGCCCCGGCTGGAGCTTTGCTCCGCTTTCTCCTGCCAATCGTCCCGGTTCAGTTCCAAATAGGTACGGATATTGTCCATGGTTTCTTCAAAATAGCTCATCGTAAATTCTCCTTGCGAATTTTTTTGGCTTTCGCCTTGCAAGGGTATAACGAACCGGACCGCCATTTCCCCCAAAAACAAAAAATCGGCACCGATCAACGGTGCCGACAGGCTGGTGTATATGGATTTTTATTCTTCGTCCGGCTGGTCCTTTTTCGCTGCCGTCATCAGATCGCGCCGCAGCCGCTCCGGGTCCGGCTGGGCATACTCGTGGTCGATCAGCGGCTGGTCAATGGGATTGCGGGAATTTTGGCGGATAAACAGATACCGCTGTGCCGACTTTTTCCGCCGGTTGGGGGTGGCGCTGTCAAAGGCATTCTGATACCAAGCCAGGGCTTCCTTTACCTTGTCCCGATTGTCAAAGCCGCTATCCACCACCTGGGCGTCCTTGGCCAGGGCAATGCGATAGACAAAGTAGCCAAAGTTGGCGCTGTCCTCATCCGTAGCCGTGGCCACCAGGCCCTGGGTAGCAACCTTGATGATGGTGTCATAGTCATTGCTGCTTTTCAACAGTTCTTCCAAGTAAGTAACGCAGCACTGGGGCGCCAAGATCAGTTTGCCGTTGGCACTCTCTGTATTGAAAATGGCTCTTTGCAGCACCTCTTTGGCATCGTCCATACGATTGACGGAAATCAGCACCTCGGCCTTTAGATTATACGCCCGATCTTCTTTGGGGAAGTCGGCAATAAAAGTATCGCACAGCTGCAAAGTGCGCTCCACCAACTGGTCCCGTTCCGGGCCTGCCACCTGACTCATCTCTGCCCGCAACATATCCACTGCATAGGTATAAGTGGCCCAGTTCCAGTATTTGCGGTCGATTTTCTGCATTTGCTGCAAAAAGGCCTCTGCCTTATCGAAATCCCCGGCCTTGCCGGAAACCCGCACCGCAAACGCCAGCAGGTCTACATTGTATGGGTACTTGGCCAGACCGATCTCTGCAATGCGCACAGCAGAAAGATAATCGCTGCTTTCAAACGCTGCGCCCACCAGGCGATAGTAGTCGTCTGCCTCACCGCTGACCTCATTCTCCGGGTCGGCGATCCACTCCACCATGTGGCGGCAAAGCCGCGGGTGCAGCACATTGTCATTGTCTTTCCACCGTTCTTTGGCCGCGTCAATGGTGGTCACCTCATAGCTGTGCATCAGGTTGTGCACCGCTTCTTCTGTTTTACTCATCTTATTTCCCTCCAATTTTAATTATATCGCAAAATGGCTAACTGCGCTTTGCCCGCTGTACAGATCCGCAAAGGCACCGGGACCGATCAGCGCCGCCAGCAGCAAGATCGCCAGTCCCCGCTCCGGGTAAGTGTTCACATCACACAAAAAGAACGCCCGCTCTGCCGCCGCATAGGCCGGGTCACCGTGGACAGCGGCGTGGAGCAACTCCGTCAGCTCCTGCCCCAGGCCGTTCAATTCCACATCCGCTTGCAACCGCCGACGACAGGTCCTTACCAGTTCTTCCGTGGTAAAGTGGCCGTTGTTCAAAATCTGCCGCTTGAGCACCCGGCGGCCCCACCGAATATCGCCCTGCATCACCGCCTTGCGGGCCTGCGGGTCCAGTTGGTTCCATTCCAGATGTTGCAGGTCCGGCAAATACGCTGTCAAAAAGTCCCGCACCGGATAGGCTCGCAGCTTGGGCACCGGCGCGCGACCCAAGATCGCCCGGCGCTGATCGGCGCTGCCGTACAGCAGATGGCAAAGGATTTGGGGCGTGATCTTCTTGATCGTCACCGACGGGGTTGGCTCCCCTTGGGGGGCCGGGTCACTCGCCTGCCCTTGCGACTCAATCTGCGCCGCCGGGGCATCGTCCTCTCTGGGCGGCACTGCCGGAATGGCGGCTACCTTTTCCAAATAATCCAGCCGATAACCCACTTTCGGCACCGCTTTGATCACATTGGGACACCCATATTTTGTCCCCAAACTTCTTTTTAGCTGCCGCAAATTGGTGGCCAAATTGTCTTTTTCATAGTACATATCCTCGCCGTAGGCGAGCCGACCTAGGGTCTCATACTCCAGCACCTGACCCCGATTTTCCACCAACGCCTGCAAAAAATCAAAGCAATTAGCCGGAATATCAAAAGCCTGTTTGCAGCTTCCGTCTGCGTCCAGCACATAGGCGCGCCGCGCCGCCGGGTCCACATAATAAGTATCTGAAAACTTCCAAATCTCCATATTTTCTCCCCTTTTTCGGTGATTTTTCGCGCGATCACCAAAGTATCACCGTCAAATCACCAAAAACACACTGCCCGATCACTTCCGCGTTTTATATTACAGACAACAACGGCGGCGCCGTTGAATTTGTAAAGGAAGTGTTCTTATGAAGTCCTACAACAATACCTACGATCAAACCGTCCCGTTCTCCCCCCGCCGAAATGCAAAGGTCGCCGCAGCGGCAGAAGCCGACCTGCGCACCCTGCGCCACACCTTGGAGGAGCAGAACATTCACTCCCTGGCCGCCCTGCAAAAGAACAAGGCGCTGTATAACGACTTCCAGACGGCACTCTATAAATACATTATAGCAGACTTGGCCGTGGGTTACAAGAACAGTAATGCCGTTGCCCGGCTGGTAAAAACCTACGGCGGTGCAGCCGACGATCATCTGGAATTTGCCCACCAGGCATACATCAGTCTGTTCTCGGAACTGAAGAAGGGTGAGAACAAGGGCCGGGTGCGGCTGGATACCTTTCTCGACAAGCCGGAGGCCCTTTTTATTCCCACCATTGCGGCTTTCTATTCCAACGCCATCTTGCGGGATCCTTTCAAAAAATCAGTAAACCGGTCCACAGACGAAAAGCTGTCCCCCGATGAGGACGGGCTGACCTTGGGCGATGTGATCGAGGACAAAAGCACCTGCACCGCGGACCTGATCCAGGAGAAATATGTGCGCAGCACCACTATCCAGGTGCTGATGGATCTGCTGAGCGACCCCAAAGATGTGATCATCTACGCCTACGCGCTGGAGAACGACGGCCGCCTGCCGGCAGCACAGGTGGCAGCCGACCTGCATACATACGGCACCGCCGCCGTGTTTGAGGAGGCGCTGAACAAGCTGCAAGACGCCGCCGGTGCTGCGCTGAATAAGGACTTTTACCGGCAGAAGTTCTGCAACTTCACCCAAACGGACAAGCTGGCCAATATGGAAACTGCAAAAGCCGCTTCCGCCGCCCTGTCCCGCTCCTTCGATAAAGTAAAGCCCGCCGTGCGCACCGACCCCCGCCTCCGCGCCCTGCGCTGATCTATAAAAGCCACCGGTGATCGGTGGCTTTTTATTACGATATGCTTTTGCTTATTCCGTTTTTCACACTTTAACAAAGAAAAAGGACAGTCCGAGGACTGTCCTTTTGTTTTTGCTTTATGCGGAGAACTTATGCGTTCTTCTCAGCGATTGCAGCCTGTGCAGCGGCCAGACGAGCGATCGGCACACGGAACGGAGAGCAGGACACATAGTCCAGACCGATCTGGTGGCAGAACTCTACGGAGCTGGGGTCACCGCCGTGCTCACCGCAGATACCGCAGTGCAGCTGGGGACGGGTAGCCTTACCGTTCTTCACAGCCATCTGCATCAGCTGGCCAACGCCGTCACGATCCAGCTTAGCGAAGGGATCGTTCTCAAAGATCTTGGCGTCATAGTAAGCGTTCAGGAACTTACCGGCGTCGTCACGGCTGAAGCCGTAGGTCATCTGGGTCAGGTCGTTGGTGCCGAAGCAGAAGAACTCTGCTTCCTTAGCGATCTCGCCGGCAGTCAGAGCCGCACGGGGGATCTCGATCATGGTGCCCACTTCATACTTCATGTCGCTGCCGGCAGCCTTGATCTCTGCGTCAGCGGTGGCAACCACGATGTCCTTCACATACTTCAATTCCTTGGTATCGCAAGCCAGGGGGATCATGATCTCCGGAGCCACGGTCCAATCCGGATGTGCCTTCTGTACATTGATGGCAGCGCGGATCACGGCCTTGGTCTGCATCTTGGCGATCTCAGGATAAGTCACAGCCAGACGCAGGCCACGGTGACCCATCATCGGGTTGAACTCATGCAGAGAAGCGATAATGGCCTTGATCTGCTCAACGCTCTTGCCCTGCGCCTTAGCCAGCTTCTCAATATCTTCTTCCTCAGTGGGAACGAACTCATGCAGCGGGGGATCCAGGAAACGAATGGTTACCGGGCAGCCCTCCAGCGCCTCATACAGCTTCTCAAAGTCGCCCTGCTGATACGGCAGGATCTTCTCCAGAGCAGCCTCGCGCTCCTCAACGGTGTCAGAGCAGATCATCTCGCGGAAAGCAGCAATTCTGTCTTCCTCGAAGAACATATGCTCGGTACGGCACAGGCCGATACCCTCAGCGCCCAGCTCGCGCGCCTTCTTAGCGTCTGCGGGGGTGTCTGCGTTGGTGCGCACCTTCAGCTTGCGGAACTTATCAGCCCAGCCCATGATACGGCCGAAGTCGCCGGAAATGGTAGCGTCCTGGGTAGCGATAATGCCGTCATAAATATTACCGGTAGAACCGTCAATGGAGATGTAGTCGCCCTCGTGATAGGTCTTGCCTGCCAGGGTGAACTGCTTGTTGGCCTCGTCCATCACAATGTCGCCGCAGCCGGATACGCAGCAGGTACCCATACCACGAGCAACAACGGCAGCGTGAGAAGTCATACCGCCGCGAACGGTCAGGATACCCTGAGAAGCCTTCATGCCGGTGATGTCCTCGGGAGAAGTCTCCAGACGGACCAGAACCACCTTCTCGCCTCTCTCGTTCCACTCCACAGCGTCGTCAGCGGTGAACACAACTTTACCGCAAGCAGCGCCGGGGGAAGCGCCCAGGCCCTTACCGGCCGGGGTAGCAGCCTTAATGGCGGCAGCGTCAAACTGCGGGTGCAGCAGGGTGTCCAGGTTACGGGGATCGATCATAGCAACGGCTTCTTCTTCCGTTCTCATGCCCTCGTCTACCAGATCGCAAGCGATCTTCAGAGCAGCCTGAGCGGTACGCTTACCGTTACGGGTCTGCAGCATGAACAGCTTACCGTGCTCCACGGTGAACTCCATGTCCTGCATATCTCTGTAATGGTTCTCCAGAGTCTGGCAAACCTGGGTAAACTGAGCGAAAGCCTCGGGGAACTTCTGCTCCATCTCCTGAATGTGCATAGGTGTACGCACACCGGCCACTACATCCTCGCCCTGGGCGTTGGTCAGGAACTCACCGAAGAGGCCCTTAGCGCCGGTAGCGGGGTCACGGGTAAAGGCAACGCCGGTACCGCAGTCATCGCCCATGTTACCAAAGGCCATGGACTGCACATTCACGGCAGTACCCCAAGAATACGGAATGTCGTTGTCACGACGATATACATTTGCACGGGGGTTGTCCCAAGAACGGAACACAGCCTTGATGGCGCCCATCAGCTGCTCCTTGGGATCGGTGGGGAAGTCCTCGCCGATCTTGGCCTTGTACTCGGCCTTGAACTGGGAAGCCAGTTCCTTCAGATCGTCAGCGTCCAGCTCCACATCCTGGGTAACGCCCTTCTTGGCCTTCATCTCGTCGATGAGCTCCTCAAAGTACTTCTTACCCACTTCCATAACTACATCGGAATACATCTGGATAAATCTTCTGTAGCAGTCCCAAGCCCAACGGGGGTTGCCGGACTGGGTAGCGATGGTGTCCACTACATCCTCGTTCAGACCCAGGTTCAGGATGGTGTCCATCATGCCGGGCATGGAAGCTCTTGCGCCGGAGCGAACGGATACCAGCAGCGGATTCTGCTTGTCGCCGAACTTCTTGCCGGTGATCTCTTCCATCTTCACGATATACTGGTTGATCTCATCCATGATCTCAGGATTGATCTCACGGCCGTCCTCATAATACTGGGTGCAGGCCTCAGTCGTGATGGTGAAGCCCTGGGGCACCGGCAGGCCGATGTTGGTCATCTCGGCCAGGTTAGCACCCTTACCGCCGAGAAGTTCTCTCATGTTTGCATTACCCTCAGAGAAGAGGTAGCAATACTTTTTTGCCATTGAGAATACCTCCAAAAAATAGTTTGTAATATACCCGCAAATTACACTGCGTCAGTATAATGCGGTAAAATTATAGCACAGTGGTGGCTAAAATACAAATACTTTTTCTTATTTTTTTATTATTTTATACGCTTTCTGCCAAATAGGCTTGCAAAGCGCCGCCGATTGTTGCATAATGAAAGCACAAATCAAAGAAGATCCCGTTTGGAAAGGAACGATAGACCCTATGAAATGTGCGATTATTTTAGCCGGGGGCAAAGGCACCCGGATGAAGGCGGACTGCCCCAAAGTGATGTGCAAGGTGCTGATGAAGCCCATGATCGACTATGTGGTATCTGCTGTTAAAAGCGCCGGGTGCCAGGCCATCTGCGTGATCACCGGCTACCGGCATAATGAGGTAGAGGACCACCTGCAGGCGCTGGACCCGGCCATTGAGACGGCGCTGCAAGAGCCCCAGCTGGGCACCGGCCACGCGGTGATGTGCGCCAGAGATTTTATTGAGCGCCACCGGGGGGACGATATTTTGGTCCTGAACGGCGACGGCCCGCTGCTGGACGAACCCACCATCAACGGCGCCTACGCCCTGCACAAAAGCGAGGGCAACGCCATCACCCTGATCAGCGCCCTGGTGGAGGACACCAACGGTATCGGCCACATTAAGCGCAACGCCGACGGCAAGCTCCAGTGCATTGTGGAGCACAAGGACGCAAACGAGGAAGAAAAGAAGATCAACGAGAGCAACGCCGGGTGCTACTGGTTTATGGGCGACAAGCTGCTGTACGCCCTGGACCGGATCACCAATCAGAACGCCCAGAACGAGTACTACCTGACGGACAGCCTGGCTATTCTGCTGGGTGCCGGCAACGGCGCCAACGCCTATGTGGTAGAGAACAGCGATGTGGTGCTGGGGGCCAATGACCGTGCCCAGCTGCATATCCTTAACGAGATCCTGCGCCACAAGATCATGCACCAACTGATGGTAGACGGGGTAGACATTCCCTGCACCGACGGGGTGATGATCGCCGACACGGTACAGGTGGGCAACGGCACCACCATTTTGCCCGGCACCATTCTGCTGGGGAACACCACCATCGGCAAGGACTGCCTGATCGGGCCGAACACCTATATTATGGACGGCACCGTTGGAAGCGGCGTGACCCTGGACAATGTAAAGCTGACGGACAGCACCGTGGAGGACGGCGCGGACGCAGGCCCCTTTGTACAAATTCGGGGCGGCAGCGTGCTGCACACCGGGGTGCACATTGGCGACTTTGTGGAAGTGAAGAACAGCACCGTTGGCGCCGGCACCAAAAGCGCCCACCTGACCTACATTGGCGACAGCGATGTGGGGGCCGGGGTGAACTTTGGCTGCGGCACGGTGACGGTCAACTATGACGGCAAAAACAAGAGCCGCTGCAAGATCGGCGACGGCGCCTTTATCGGCTGCAACACCAACCTGGTGGCGCCGGTAGAAGTGGGCGAGCGGGCATACATTGCCGCCGGTTCCACCATTACAGACGATATTCCCGGCAACGCCCTGTCCATTGCCCGCGCCCGCCAGGTGAACAAGCCCGGCTGGGTCACGGAGAAGAAGCCTTATAAAGAAAAGAAGTAAACGGCTATGAAACGCATTTGCACCTGCTTGCTGGCGGCAGCACTGGTGGTGGGCGCCTTTACCGGCTGCACCGCCAAGCCCGCTGCCAATACAGACACCACAACCAAAAAAGAGACCACAACGGAGACCACCACCGTCACCACCACGGAGGACACCAAGACTACTTTCCGGGAGAGCTACACATCCACCATTTATCCGGCGCTCCAGCGCAAAAGCGGCGGCGGGTACAGCCACGAGCTGGCCAGCTACACCACCTACTATGACGCCAAGAACGAGACCCGCACCGCCAACATTACCGCCTCTATTCAAAAGCTGAATAACCTGGTGATCCCTGCCGGGCGCACCTTCAGCTTTAACCAGACGGTGGGCAAGCGCACGGTGCTGGCCGGGTACGCCACTGCCAAGGTGGTGCAGGACGGCGAGTTTGTAGACGGCCTGGGCGGCGGGGTGTGCCAGGTGAGCAGCACCATTTTTGAGTGCATTCTCCGGGCCAACCTAACGGTGGTCAGCCGGGCGCCCCATTCCCTGGAGATCAGCTATGTGCCCCTGGGCGGGGACGCTACCGTGCAGTGGAACACCACGGACTTTCAGTTCAAGAACACCAGCGGCACGGACATTCGGCTGCAAATGACAGCCAAGAACGGCACCCTTACCTGCAAGGTGATGGGCCAAAAAGATGTGAAGCCCAAGGATGTGAAGATCAGCATTAAAAAGAGCGGCAAGCAATATGTGCTCACCCGCACCGTAGGCGGCAAGGTGAATTACACCACCTATTCCACCTACGCCAAGCCCAAGAAAAGTCAGTGAATGCATAGAAAGACCGCCGTACCAGTAAGGTGCGGCGGTTTTTGATTGTGTTGGGCGTTTATGGTGTTATGGCAACAAAAGACCGTAGGGGCGGATAGTATCCGCCCGCAATATATTATATTTAGAGCACCTCCGGTGCAATCCCTCAGTCGCGCAAGCGCGCCAGCTCCCTTTGCAAGGGAGCCTAAGAAAATGAAACCGATATGCCTCCCTTGTAAAGGGAGGTGGGTTTGCCGTAGGCAAACTCGGAGGGATTGATGCACTCGCTACGAAACAGTCCCCCGGACTGTTTCTCCCAAATGCTGGCGCATTTGGAGCCTCGTGTCTCTTGCACTGCGTGCAATTCACTCGGGAGCAAGCCCCCGCCCTACGGTTTTTATGGCATTATGGCAACAAAAGGCCGTAGGGGCGGATAGTATCCACCCGCGTTACATTTAGAGCACCTCCGGTGCAATCCCCCCTGCGGCTACGCCGCTCCCCCCCTTTGCAAGGGGGGCTTAGATTTTGTAACCGATCAGCCTCCCTTGAAAAGGGAGGGGGACCACCGCAGGTGGTGGAGGGATTAAACAACCTCCAACCCTACAAAAGAGAAAAACCCCACCGGTGCAATACCGATGGGGTTTCTTTTTACCAACTTACCAACCCAGACGAACGATCTTAATGGAGCAGCTGCCGGTGCCGTAGCGATAACAGGCTGCGTGGCCCTCCGGGGTGAAAATATCAATTCTGCCCTGGCTGGACAGGCCGCTGCCGCCACGGTCCACTACGGTGTAGTTGGTGCCGTTCACGGAGATGACGGAGCCTAAAGGCAGCCAGTTGCAGGCCACATAATGGGGGTCTGCCATACCGTTATAAATACGGCGGCCGCTGGTGGTGATACCGCGGGAGTTGCCGTTGCACACCGCGCAGGCGCAGTAGTGGGTGTAACGACCGCTGATGGTCTGGCCCACGGAATAACCGCCCTTGGACTTGACGCCGTTGGCCTTTACGCCGGCGGCTTTGGTGCCGGTGCGCACGATCTTCTTCACCGGCTTTTTGGTGACTACCCGCTTCTCTTCCGTGCGGGTCTTTTCTTTGCCGTTGACCAGCTTTACTTTATAGGTCACATCGGCGGAGCCGGTCTTGCCCTGCTGCTCTACCTTGGTCTTGCCCACGGTGAGCTTGCTGTCGGTCTTGGTCTCGGTCTTATAAGACAGAGTCTCCGTCTCGGTGACGGTCTTGTAGCTGACCCGGTACACATGGATCTTCATGCCTGCCTTAAGGGATGTTGCGGCAGAAGGTTCTGTATAATCATCTGTACCCAGTTGTATCTTAGCCAGACGCAGCAGGTCGCCTACGGTGCCCTCCACCATGGCAAAGCTCTGGGTCTTGCCGTCTGCCGTCAGAGTGACGGTAAAGGCGGTGTTTACCCGGATCACCATACCGTCCGTTACCGGATCGGTCAGGGCGTAATTCACCTTGTCTGCGCTGTGCAGCGCCAGGCCCGCCTCGGTCAGGGCGTCGCCCACGGTATCCGCATACACGGCATAGGCGGTGATGGTGCGGTTCACTTCCACATTGACAGTATGCTGCCGGTCCAGCACGATCTTGCCGCCCTTGCCGGCTTCAAAGCCTGAAAGGTCCAGCTTGTCGGTGCTCTCCAGCGTAATGTTTGCATTGGTCAGGATCTCGGTTGGTTTCTCTTCTCTGGTGGTCACGGTGGTGGTCACGCCATCTACCACAATATCCACATTATATTCGTTGAGCAGGCCAGCGAATGCAGTGGAGGCGAACACAACAATAGCCAGCACAAAGGCCAGCACAGCTGTGGTGAGCATCTTTGCCCAGCGTTTTACGCCACCGGATTTGGATCGATAAATCATCTGAATCTCCTTTTGTTTTGGAAAATAGAAAACAGGCTTGCCGTTTTTTATTGAGGGGCTCTTTTGGGGGGAGCCACCACAAGAGCAGAAGCAATTTATTCTGCCTTTTCCGTTAGTATTTCCCTAAGACGCAGACGATTATATCACAAATCACTAAGAAGTCAACTTTTCCGGCCGGATGTTTTTGTTGAAATTGCACAAACTCCGTTTGCTATGAAAGCAAAATGCCGCCGGACCAATCAATATCTTGTGGTCTGCTGTTTACACGCTTTACCGCGCGAAAGCAAAATTTTGTAGGTTTGGTAGAAATCCGGGTCCCAAAGATTGCAATTTGTAACCTTTTTGTTGCCAAATTTCATAATTTTCCCAAAATATGGTAAAAATCTGTCATATTTTGTCCCCGGGCCACAACATCTCGTACCCCGGATTTTTCCCGATTTTAAGCCAAAAATCCGCTTTTTGACCGCTCGGCACCGGCATTTTTGCCTTGCTGCCCCCGCCGACACCCTTCGACCCGGCAAATGCGGGACAAGCATACCTATTATATACAGAAAAAGAGCACCCGGTCGGGTGCTCTCAGCAGTGATATTATTGCGGCGAAATCCCCCCTGCGGCTACGCCGCTTCCCCCCCTTTACAAGGGGGGGCTTAGATTTTGTAACCGATCAGCCTCCCTTGAAAAGGGAGGGGGACCACCGCAGGTGGTGGAGGGATTATGCGGTTTTCACCGCACGCAACTTCTCCATCACTTATTATCCCCCTGCAATTCCCGCTGCTCTTCTTCCAGGGCGCGTTCTTCCACGGCCAACTCCTGGCGCTCCTCGGCCAGCAGCTCGGTCTCTACCTCTCGCTTGCCAAAGATCAGGGCCAGCAGCACTGGCACCAGCACGCCGCAGCACACCCACACGGCCCGGTCGCCCAGCCAGCGGGCGCACAAGGTGCCGATCACCGCCCCCAGCAAAAAGGCGCCGTTGATCATCATATAAGTTAAGCTGTTCTTTAGGCTCTGGCGCTCCTTGGTGCGCAGATAATCCAGAAAATGCAGCGCCAGCTGACGCAGATTGTTGGTGCAAAAGGTAGAGGAAAAGGCCATATTATTGGTGCGCTTAAAGGTGTTGTACTGCATGGCGCAGATAAAGGCCACCGTTACGGTAGACACGGTAAAGGGCACCGACTTTGGCAGGCAGCCCACCATAAACAGCAGGCCGATCTCCAGCGCCACGAACACCGTGTCCCACCGGAGCAGCTTGTTCTCGTCCAGCAGGCGGGGCATGGTCACCGTTAGGGCAATGCCGATCACATAAAAGCACATGGGGATCAGGTAGGTAAACACCTTTTTCACATCGCCGTGGGCAATGGACATACCCAGCAGGGCAAAGTTGCCGGTTTGGGCGTTGGCAAACACGCCGCCCTTTAATAAATAAGTATAGGTCTCCAAAAAACCGCTGACCATAGCCAGCGTGGCGCAGATATAGGCCGTCTCATGAATGGGCACGCGCCGTTTTTTCATTTCGCTCGCTCCTTTTCATCTGTTTCGCACCCTATTGTAGTCCTTTTGTTTTTGAATTGCAATGTTTTTTGTATTTCGATAAAATAAGATGGCGGGCGGCAGATTGCCGCCCCTACGACTTTCAACGGTGCGATGTGGGCATCGCACCCTACAAGCTTGTGTTTATTCAGAACAAGTGTAGGGCCCGATGCCCACATCGGGCCGCATAAGGATCACCAAATAACAAATCCTGTTGCAATCCCCATCTATATCCAGTACAATAGAGAATGACAACGGAGGTGTTGATTTGAAGAACCAACTGTATTATACCAAGCCGGCCAAGTGCTTTGAGCAGGCGCTGCCCCTGGGCAACGGACGGCTGGGGGTGATGACCTACGGCAACCTGCACCGGGAGCGCTTGTCGCTGAACGAGGACAGCCTGTGGTCCGGCTACCCCAAGGACCAAAACAAGGCGGACGCCCACCAATACCTGGCCGCCTGCCGGGAGGCCATCTTTGCCAAGGACTACGCCAAGGCCAAGGAGATCCTGAACCGGGATATGCACGGCCACTGGAGCGAGGCGTACCTGCCCCTGGGCAACCTGCGCATTGACTACGACCGGGCGTACAAAAAGAATTACAGCCGCACCCTGGACCTGCGCACCGGCGTGGCGGTGACCCGGGCGGACGGCCTGACCCAGACGGTGTTCGTCTCCCACCCCGCCCAGCTGGTGGTGGTACATATTGAGAGCCAGCGGCCCTTTAGCGCCACCTGCCGACTGGACAGCCTGCTGCAAAGCAAGGTGACCGCCCAGGACGGCACCCTGCTGCTCACCGGCCAGGCGCCGGAGGTGTGTATGCCCCCCTACTATAATAAGGGGGAGACGGTGGTGCAAGGCAACCGGGGTATGCGCTTTTGCGCCGGGCTGCGGGCAGACGGCCAAGTGACCTGCACCGGCGACAGCCTGCGGATCGAGAACCGCAAGGAAGTGACCCTGCTGCTGTCCATGGCCACCTCTTATGTGGACTTCCGCTCCATGCCCACCGCAGACGAAAAGGCCCGTATGCTGGCCTACTTTGACGGTGCGGCGGACTATCCCACGCTGCTGGCCGCCCACACGGCGGACTTCTCCGCCCTGATGGACCGGGTGACCCTGGAACTGGAAGGCGGCGACGACAGCCTGCCCACCGATGTGCGGCTGAAGCGTATGAAGAAGGACAAAAGCGACCAAAGCCTGATCGCCCTGCTGTTCCAGTACGGGCGGTATCTGACGGTCTCCGGCTCTCGGCCGGGCACCAACGCCATGACCCTGCAAGGGATCTGGAACGAGCAGGTGCGGGCGCCCTGGTCCTCCAGCTACACCACCAATATCAACACGGAGATGAACTACTGGCCCACGGACGCCGTGGGGCTGGGCGAGTGCTTTGCGCCGCTGGCAGACTTTGCGGAAAAGCTGGCGGCAAACGGCAGCGCCACTGCCAAGGCGTACTTTAACGCCGAGGGCTGGTGCGCCTGCCACAACAGCGATATTTGGGGCGCCACCTACCCGGCCGGGTTCCCGGACGGCGACGGCGACGCCAGCGGCTACGCCGTTTGGTTTATGAGCGGCGCCTGGATCCTGAACCAGCTGTACACCCACAGTCTGTACCAAAAGGACCCGGCCTTTGACGAAAAGCTGAAAGGCATGTTCGCCGGGGCGTTGGCATTCTTTAACACAAGTATGACAGAGCATGGCGGTCAGCCGGTCACCTGCCCCTCCATCAGCCCGGAAAATACATTTTCCGACAACGGACAGCGCAGCGCCGTGACCTATATGCCCTCCATGGACCGAGAAATTCTCCACGATTTTATGGAGAACTGCCGGGCGCTGGGACTGGACGCGCCTGTCATTGACCAGGTGACCCCTGCCCCGGACGGCCGGGTGCCGGAATGGGCGGAGGATTACCAAGAGACCGAGGTGGAGCACCGCCATGTGAGCCACCTGTACTGCATTTATCCCTCCCACCGGGTGCAAAGCGACGCGCTGCAAGCGGCGGCCAAACAGTCCCTGCTAAAGCGGGGCTTTGGCGGCACCGGCTGGTCCCTGGGGTGGAAGGTGTGCCTGTGGGCGCGGCTAGGCGACGGCGAGAACGCCCTGCGGCTGATCGAAAATCAGCTGCGACCCATTAACCCCAAGGCGCTGATCCGAGTGCGGGGCGGCGGCTCCTATCCCAATTTGCTGGACGCCCACCCGCCGTTCCAGATCGACGGCAACTTTGGCGTCACCGCCGGCATTGCAGAAATGCTCATTGGCGGCGCCCTGCCCAAATGCTGGAGTGGCAAGGTCACCGGCCTGGTGACCCCGGACGGCACCGTCAGCTACGCCTTCAAAAACGGCAAGCGGGTGGAGTGAGTAAAGACGGTATAGTGATTTTTCGTAGGGGCGGCAATCTGCCGCCCGCCAATTCCGATAGTGATGCGAATGCGGCGAAATCCCCCCTGCGGCTACGCCGCATCCCCCCTTTACAAGGGGGGCGGAGATTTTGAAACCAATTTGCCTCCCTTGTAAAGGGAGGTGGCAATGCCGTAAGGCATTGACGGAGGGATTATTCGGCGGGAGCAAGCCCCCGCCCTACGGCATATAGAAAACAAAAAACAATCATAACCCCGCATGAAAATGCGGGGTTTGCAGAACGGCCCCATAGGGGCC